>NZ_JBNRIK010000012.1:108810-118408 GCF_053557975.1 Pseudomonas sp. XP2 | reverse complement strand
GGCGGTCTTTGTGGGAGCGGCCTTGTGCCGCGAATGGGGCGCGAAGCGCCCCGGCGGTCTATCAGTGGCTCACCGCCTGAAAGCTACCCTTGCGGCTCGCCTCATACGCTGCCTTTTCCATCGGCTTGGCGTTCGGGTTACCCAGGTCTTCCATCGCCAGGCGGTGGGTTTCCGGGGCAATGTAAGCGGCCAGGGCGCACACGCAGGTGATGAAGAACGCCAGGCTACCGACCACCAGCGGGATGTTGTCCGAGCCAGGCGGTGCAACCAGGGCGAACAGCGCGGGCAGCATGGCGGTCAGCATGGTGCCGATGTTTTGCGCGATGGCCATGGCCGAAACGCGGTAGCGGGTGTGGAACAGCTCTGGGTAGAAGCTTGGGAACACCGCGTTGTAACCCTGATACACCATGCCCCACATCACGATCGAGGCGGCGAATGCCATTGGCACGTTCTGGATGCTGATCGCATACAGGTAAACGAAGGCCAGCAGGCCAGAGCCCAGGCAGCCGGCGATCATGGTCGGGCGACGGCCGATCTTGTCCGACAGGTTGCCGATAAACGGAATCACCAGTACCGCGACGATGTTGCCGACCACCGGGATCCACAGGTACACGCTCTTGTCGAAGCCGATGCCATAGGCCGGCTGCACCGCGTAGGCTGCGCCGAAGATGGTGGCCACCACCGGAATCACGTTCATCAAGGCCATGAACATCACCAGCACCATGTGCTTCCAGCTGTGACGGAAGGCTTCGCTGATGGGCGACTTGGCAACCTTTTCCTGCTTCTCTTCCTTCACGAATGCCGGGGTTTCATGCACTTCCTTGCGGATGATGAAGCCTGCGATCAGCACGATGGCGCTCATCAGGAACGGAATGCGCCAGCCCCATTCGGTAAAGGCTTCGCTAGGCATGAAGTAAGCCAGTGGCAGGAACACTGCCGCCGCCAGCACCTGGCCGGCCTGTACGCCTTGCAGGGTGAAACTGGCGTAGTAGCCTCTTCGACCGAACGGCGCATGCTCCATGATCATGGAACTGGCCCCGGAGATTTCCCCGGCCACGGCAAAGCCCTGGATCAGGCGCAGCACCACCAGCAAGGCTGGCGCGAGGTAACCGATGTCGTGGTAGGTGGGCAGCAGGCCTACCGCCATGGTCGACAAGCCCATCAGGAACATGCACAGCAGCAGTACGTTCTTGCGCCCGCGGGTGTCACCCCAGTGGCCCAGCACGAAGGCACCGACCGGACGCGCCAGATAGCCCACACCGTAGGTGGCCAGCGAGGCGATGATGGCCATTTTCGGGTCGGTATTGGGGAAGAAGATCTGTGGGAAGATCAGTGCAGCGGCCTGGGCGTAGATGAAGAAGTCGTAGTACTCGAGTGCCGAGCCTATCCATCCACTGGCGGTCGCTTTTTTGGCTTGCGAGCTGGAGTGAGCCATCGTTGTCTCCGTTGTTATTGTTGTTTGCGCAGGTTCCGCCGTTGGTTAGCCAGGGCAGGAGGCAGTGGTCGGTATGCCTGCGTCTGTGGTCCATGTTGACCACGGGCCAGCGGTCTAGCAATTCGTTAAAACGGGTTTTGTGCGATAATCGAACGCAAAACTAACCATTCCGTACAAAGGGATTGAAGCGACGACTTTACCTGCGAATAATTGATCGTGCCATAAACTGTGACAGTGGTTTTTTTACCCGACTGGCACCGTCATTTTCTAACAACAAGGAACTCCCGCCATGCAGCGTTCGATCGCTACCGTGTCCTTGAGCGGCACCCTGCCGGAAAAGCTCGAAGCCATCGCCGCCGCCGGTTTTGACGGCGTCGAGATCTTCGAAAACGACTTGCTCTATTACGCTGGCAGCCCGCGCCAGGTGCGCCAGATGTGCGCCGATCTGGGCATCGCCATCACCCTGTTCCAGCCGTTCCGCGACTTTGAAGGCTGCCGCCGCGACCGCCTGCAAAAAAACCTCGACCGCGCCGAGCGCAAGTTCGACCTTATGCAAGAGCTGGGTACCGACCTGGTGCTGGTGTGCAGCAACGTTCAGGCCGATGCCCTGGGTGACGAACAGCTGCTGGTCGACGACCTGCGCCTTTTAGCCGAGCATGCCGGCAAACGTGGCCTGCGCATTGGCTATGAAGCCCTGGCCTGGGGCCGCCACGTCAACACTTACCAGCAAGTCTGGAACCTGGTACGCCAGGCGGACCACCCGGCCCTCGGGGTGATCCTCGACAGCTTCCACACCTTGTCGCTCAAGGGCGACCCGAGCGCGATCCGCGACATCCCAGGCGACAAGATCTTCTTCGTGCAAATGGCCGACGCGCCGATCCTGGCCATGGATGTGCTGGAATGGAGCCGTCACTTCCGCTGCTTCCCGGGGCAGGGCGAAATGGACATGGCCGGTTTCCTGGCGCCGATTCTTGCCACTGGCTACCGCGGCCCGCTGTCGCTGGAGATCTTCAACGATGGCTTCCGCGCCGCGCCCACCCGGCAGAATGCCGCCGATGGTCTGCGGTCGCTGTTGTACCTCGAAGAACAGACCCGCTTGCGCCTGGAGCAGGAAAACACGCCGATCGAACCTGGCGTGCTGTTCACTCCACCAGCGGCCAGTACCTATGACGGCGTGGAGTTCCTTGAGTTTGCAGTCGACGAAGCCGTTGGGGCGCGCCTGGGCAGCTGGCTCAAGCGCCTGGGTTTTGCCGAAGCCGGCAAGCACCGTAGCAAGGAAGTGCAACTGCTGCGCCAGGGCGATATCAACATTGTCCTGAACGCCGAACCGTACTCCTTCGGCCACAACTTCTTCGAGGCCCATGGCCCGTCGCTGTGCGCCACCGCGCTGCGGGTCAACGACCAGCAAGCCGCCCTGAAGCGTGCCACGGCCTTCCGCGGGCAGCCGTTCCGCGGCCTGGTCGGCCCCAACGAGTGCGAAGTGCCGGCGGTGCGTGCGCCGGATGGCAGCCTGCTGTACCTGGTAGAGCAGGGCACCGCCGGCCACACCCTGTACGACACCGATTTCAGCCTGGACAAGGATGCAGCGGCCACTGGCGGCCTGCGCCGCATCGACCATATGGCCCTGGCCCTGCCAGCCGAGTCGCTGGACAGCTGGGTGCTGTTCTACAAGAGCCTGTTCGGCTTCGCCGCCGACGACGAAGTGGTGCTGCCCGACCCGTATGGCCTGGTCAAGAGCCGCGCCCTGCGCAGCCAGTGCGGCACTTTGCGCCTACCGCTGAACATCTCGGAAAACCGCAATACCGCCATCGCTCATGCATTGTCCAGCTACCGTGGCTCGGGGGTTCATCACATCGCCTTCGATTGTGCAGATATCTTCCGTGAAGTGGCGCGTGCCAAGCTGGCAGGTGTACCGCTGCTGGAAATCCCGCTGAACTACTACGACGACCTGGCGGCGCGCTTCGATTTTGATGACGAGTTCCTCAGCGAACTGGCGTACTACAACGTGTTGTACGACCGCGATGCTCAGGGCGGCGAGCTGTTCCACGTGTACACCGAGCCGTTCGAGGACCGTTTCTTCTTCGAGATCATTCAGCGCAAGGGCGGCTATGCCGGTTACGGTGCGGCCAACGTCCCGGTGCGCCTGGCGGCCATGGCCAAGGCCCGCAGCGGCGCGGCGCGCAAGCCGGTCCTCTGACCCCGACGCGGTCGGTGCAGGAGTGGCGCAAGGCTGCTCCTGCACCGAGCGTGTATGCCTCAGGGGCGCTCAGCCACCATCAACAGCGACTGCGGCACCGCACTTTGCGGGTGCTGTGGTTCCTGCAAACTGACCAGCCGCAAGCCGGCCATGTCCAGTGCATTCAGCCAGCTGGCCAAAGTCCGGAAGTACCACGGCATCGGTTGCCAGTCCCCGGCAAAGCCGGCAAAAGACTCCTCTCGCCAGCCATCCTGATAGTCACCGCCCGCCACGCTCCAGGGGTGCAGGGTCTGGATCACCAGCGCCCCTCCTTGCACAAGCAACTCATTCATCGCCGCCAACAGCGGGATGATGTCCTGGTGCAACAGCGCAAAGTTGGCACAGACCAGGTCATAGCCCTTGCCCACATAAACCTGCGTATCGGCAAGCTGCGCATAGCTGGCCAGGTGCACTTCGGCCGAGCCCGCAGCGCGCGCGGCCTCTACCAGTGCCCGGTCGCCATCGACGCCCACGCTTTCGATACCGCGGTCGTCCAGTGCACGCAGCAGCCAGCCCTCACCACAGCCCAGGTCCAGCACCCGTCCGGGCTGGCGGCCAAGGATGGTCAGCAAAATGGCCTGGTCGGTAACTTGCCGACGGCTCTCGATGGCGCCACTGCGCACGGCGTCGATCCAGGCCCGGGCGTTGTGTTGCCAACTGTCGAGCAGGGTGCTTTCAGGGTCATGCATGGTGGTGCCCCTGTGGGTGAATTTGCGTGTATCCACTGATGGGCAGGCATCGCTGATGAAGACGATCTGGTTGTCCCTGTCGACCACGAACACGGTGTCCAGCCTCAGGTGGATGAGCCTGGGGTACAAGGCTTGAAGGTCTACGCGCATGGGCAGGACGTCCGAGGCATAGGGCCCGATCATAGCCTGAACTTCAAGGACGCAGCTATTGCTTGAGGATACGCTGGTCGACGTGTTTGGTGCGTGTGCGAAGCTCCTTGTTGAGGTCCAGGCACAGTACCGTTCGCGCTCAATGCCCCACCAGCTCGCCCAGTAACCGCTGCTTGTACCCCTGCAACACCTGGCTGTCCCGCTGGCGCGGGTGCGGCAGGTCGATACGCAAATCCTCGCGAATGCGCCCCGGGTGCGCATCCATGACGAGCACCCGGTCACCCAGGTACAGTGCTTCCTCGATGTCATGGGTCACCATGATGACCGTGCAGCGTTCCTGCACCCAGATGCGCTGCAGCTCCTGCTGCAACCGTACCCGGGTCAAGGCATCCAGTGCGCCGAGCGGTTCGTCCAGCAACAGCACCTTGGGCTTGTTCACCAACGCCCGGGCAATTGCCGCGCGCTGGGCCATGCCCCCGGACAGCTGGTGCGGGTAGGCCTGCTCGTAACCACTCAGCCCCACCAGTTCGATGTGCTCGGCTACCAGGCGGTTTTTCTCCTCTGCGGGGAGCGCATGGTTTTTCAAGGCCAGGGCAATGTTCTGCTGCAGGGTCATCCACGGGAACAGGCGGTGGTCCTGGAACACGATACCGCGCTCCAGGCCCGGCCCGCGCACGGGTTGCCGGTCTAGCAGGATCTGCCCTTGGTAGTCCTGGTCGAGGCCGACGATCAGCCGCAGCAGGGTTGATTTGCCACAGCCGCTGGCGCCGACAATGCTGACGAATTCGCCAGGACGGATGTCCAGGTCGATGCCTTCGAGCACCGGTACATGCTTGCCTTTGAGCGGGTACGCCTTGTTCAGGCCGCGAATGGTCAGCGCGCCAGTGCTGGCGGTGGTGGGTAAAGCGTGAGCGATGGCGTTCATGGTCGGGCCTTTCAATGGTTGGTGCGCCAGCGCAGCAGGCGGCGGGTGAGCAGGGTGCACAGCCAGGACATCAGGTAGCCACTCAGGCCGATGCACAGCACACAGACCACAATGATCTCCATGCGCGCCGCAGCTTCGGCGTTCATCATCAGGCTGCCCAGGCCGGCCCCGGCAGACAGGAACAGCTCGCTGCCCACTGAGGTAACCCAGGCGAAGGCCAAGGCTTGCAGCACCCCGGCGGCAATGCCTGGCAGTGCGGCGGGCAACAGGATCAGCCAAAGCTGCTGCCAGCGGCCGAGCATCAGCACCCGTGCCGCTTCGCGGTGCTGGCCTGCAACCTGGCGCAGGCTCTCGAAGGTGTTGAGCACCATCGGGTACAACGCTGCCAGGCTTACGATGAGCAGCTTGGCGCCTTCGCCGTTACCCAGCCACAAGGCGATCAGCGGGATCCAGCCCAACATCGGCACCTGGCGCAAGGCATGGAACAGCGGCGCGATCAGGCGGTTGGCGGGTGTGGACAGGGCCATCAACGCACCCAGCCCGACACCGCCGACCATGCCGATGGCCAGGCCGCTGCAGGTGCGCAACAGGCTGGCCCACAGGTTGACCAGCAATTCGCCGCTGCCCAGCAGTTCGGCCAGTGCCGTACCCACCTGCGCCAGTGGCACGAACGCATAGGCCCCGGCCGCCCCTTGGCGCGAGGCGTACTCCCAGGCGCCGAGCAGCAACAGTGGCAGTACCAGGCCACGCAAATCAGCTCGTTTCATCACAGCCTCCTCAACGGCTTTGCCAGGCGGACAAGTGTCGTTCCACGCGGCGCAGGGTGTAGTCCAGGGTGAAACCGATCAGCCCCGTCAGCACCACGCCAACCATCACTACGTCGATGCGCAGCATCTGCCGGCCCATCTCGATCATCTGCCCTAGGCCACTGTCGGCTGCCAGCAGCTCGCACGCCACCAGCACCACCCAGGCGCGGGTCAGGGCCACGCGTATGCCGGTGACGATCGCCGGCACCGCAGCGGGCAGGGCGATCCGGCCTACCAGCGTGGGCCAGCGCAGGCGGTACACCGCCGCCACTTCGAAATGGCTGCGTGGGATGGCGCGGATACCTTCGCAGGTGGCCAGTGCCACCGGGAAAAACGCAGTCTTGGCGACGATGACCACCTTGAAGGTTTCATCCACGCCAAACAGCAGGACGAACATCGGGATCAGCGCAATGCTGGGCACTTGGCGCAGGGTGTGGAACAGCGGTGCGCAGTAGGCCTCCACGGTCTTCGACAAGGCCAGCGCCGCGCCGAAACCAAGGCCTGCCAGTGCGCCGCCGGTAAAGCCCAGGGCCAGTCGCGACAGGCTGCCAGCCAAGTGCTCTTGTAACTCGCCGGTGGCCAGCAGGTCGGTGAGGCTGTGCCACACCTCCAGCGGCGGGATCAGCAGGTTGGCCGGAAACAGCCCGGCATTGGCCACCACCGCCCAGCAGGTAAGCAGGGCCAAGGGGGAGATGAACCAGGAAAGATGAGGGAGCACGCGCATGGCTGGCCTTGGGAAAGCAGAAGGTAAAGGTGTATCGCAAGAGCTGTGCCAGGGGGCGGGAGCCCCGTATTGCGGGGCTGGAGGGCGAGGGTGATGCTTGAGCAGCAGCGAGGTGCTGCTACAGCAGCAGTCAGTCAGCAGCATCGGTGCTGGATTCTTCGCGGGCGAGCCCGCGAAGAAGACAACCTGGTTTCAGCTAGAAGTCGTAACTCACGCTGGTGTAGTAGAACGCTCCCTGCGCCCCTTCCGGGCTGGTGATGGAATACTTGGGCACGCCATACAGCTGCGCACCTTCCAGCTTGTCCGGGTGGCTGTCGAACAGGTTGATCGCGCCCGCCGACAAGGTCAGGCCCAGGTCGAAGCGGTACGACACGTCCAGGTCGGTCACCCACTGCGGGCTGAAGGTCTGGTCCAGCGTGGGGTTGGCAGCGTTGCGGTTCTTCCATTCACCATAACGGCGCTGGGCCACGGTGACGCTCCAGCCGTCATACAGCCAGTTGGCACTGAGGGTCAGCTTGTCCTCGGGCGTGCCATCCTCGATCAGCCCCTGGGTGTTGCGGCCAATGATCTGGTTGCCGGGGATGCTGCCCACATCGTCCAGCCCGGTAATGCGGGTGTTGTTGCGCGCGTAACCGCCGTTGAAATCCACGCGCCCCCAGCGGCCCGCATCCAGCTGGTAATGGCCTGCCAGCTCGAAACCGTCGGTGCGGGTGTCGGCAATGTTGGTATAGAACGCCGCGCTCTGGATGTTGGCGTAGGGCGTACCGGCGAAGATCGGGCCTACCACCGCTGCAGGCAACTGGTCGGACAGGGTGATGCGGTTGTCGATGTCAATACGGTAGGCGTCGAGTGTGACCGAGGCGTTAGGCAATGGCCGCCAGACCAGGCCCACGGAGAAGTTGGTCGACTCTTCCGGTTTCAGCGCCTTGCCTCCGAGCAAGGCTGCCTCTGGGCTGTCGGCGCGCAGGGTGCGTTGCTGCACCTCGACCCAGTTGCCACTGCCCGGTGGCTGTTCCACCACCTGCACACTGAACGACGACAGCCCGCTCTGCACCAGCGAAGGCGCACGGTAGCCGGTGCTGGCGCTGGCGCGTGCGGCGATCTGCGGGGTGAAGTCGTAGCGCAGCGACAGCTTGCCGTTGGTGGTATCGCCAAAGTCCGAATAATGCTCGCTGCGCACGGCCACGCCGGCCTGGAATTTTTCGGTCAGCTGGGCTTCGACATCGAAGTAGGCACCGATCACGCGGCGGTCCAGTGACACGGCATCGACCTGGGTGATGCCCGAGTAGTAGCCAGGGATGCGTCGGCCGGTGATGGGGTCGATCGTATTGAACAGCGGCCCGTTGGACCAACCGGCGGCGTCGCCTTCGCTGAGGTCGTAGTGTTCCTGGCGCCAGGCCAGCCCGGCGGAAACGGTCAACGGCTTGAACAGCCAGTCGTTGGCGAAGTCACGGGTCCAGTCCAGGGTCAGGTTGGTCTGGTCGGCTTCGCGGCGGCCGGTGTAGATGGTCGAGGGGCTTGCGCTGCCCCAGCTGGGGTTGATGGCGTCGCGGTCGGTGGAGTCGACCCGGTTGTCGCCGTAGTTGAGCGCCAGGTCGAATTTGCCCAGGGCCTGGTCCTCGAAGCGCAAGCCCCCGGTGACGGCAACGTCTTCCAGGCCGTAGCGGGTGACCGGCAGGCGGCCGTCCGGGTAGCGCGCCAGGGCTACGCTGCCGTAGTTGTTGCGCAGTGTGGTGGGCGGGTCGAAGAAGTTCTCTGCATCGGTATTCTTGTGCGCATAGGTGGCGAAACCGTAGGCGCTCAGCCCCTCGCTCAAACCCATTTCGGCGTTGGCAGTGAAGTTGTACTGGTCCGAGACATTGCCCGAACCCCAGCGCCAGTTGCGGTGGCGGTTGTTCTGCTCGCGCGGGGTATCGATGCGGGTGGAACCGGGGTAGAACAGGCGGTTGTCGTCGCGGGTGTCGCTGGCAGGGTCTTGGCTGCCGGCGTCGAAGGCCAGGGTCAGGAAGCCGTCGTTGGGCAAGGCAAAGCCCTTCCAGCCGCTGAGCTTGCGCTGCAGGCCGTCGCCTTTTTTGTAGCCGCCGAAGCGGTAGCCGGCGTTACCGCCTTCGTCGCGCTCCTTGAGGACAATGTTGATCACCCCGGCAATAGCGTCCGAGCCGTACTGGGCGGCCGCACCATCGCGCAGGATTTCTACCCGTTCGATGGCCGACAGCGGGATCAGGCTGAGGTCCACGGCTGCCGCGCCACGGGCGTTGACCAGGCCCTGACGGGTGACGTTGGCACTGGTGTGGCGGCGCTTGCCGTTGACCAGCACCAGCACCTGATCCGAAGCCAGGCCGCGCAGCGAGGCGCCCTGCGCGATGGAACCGGCAAAGGCGCCCTGGGGCGACTGCGGGAAGCTGAACGAGGGCGAAAGCGCGGTGAGTGCTGCGGACAGGTCGCTGGCGCCGGTTTCCTGGAGTTTTTCACCGCTCAGCACATCGACCGGGGCGGCGCTTTGCAGGGCGGTGACGTCGCTGCGATGGGTGCCGACCACGACCACGGTGTCGAGGCGGTCTGCGGGTTCGGCGGCGAATGCGGGCACGGCGAGGCCGGCGATGGCCAGGGCGATGGCGCTGGCCAAGGGGTTG
>NZ_JBNRIK010000012.1:102770-108667 GCF_053557975.1 Pseudomonas sp. XP2 | reverse complement strand
GTGGTGTCCGTGGGGGCGCTGGCTTGCCGGCGCTAAGGCCGGAAAGGGCAACCTAGAACCGGCTGGTAACGCTGAGCCCGACGGTGCGCGGGTCGCCGTAGGTGATCACGTACTGCCCGGCAGTGCCGTTGGGCCGGCCGTGCACCTGGTAGCGGCGGTCGGTGAGGTTGTTGACGAAACCGGTCACGCTCAGCTTGTCGTCGTGGCTGAACCAGCTCAGGCGGGCGTTGGCCAACGTGTAGTGCGGCTGGCTGAGGGTTTCGTCGGCGCTGCTCTGGCGGTCGGCCAGGAAGTACTCCTTGTCACGGAAGCTCACGTCGCCCCCTGCCACCAGTTTGCCGCCCACTTCCAATGGAATGGTGTAGTCGGCGCCAAGCGACACCACGTTGCGCGGCGAACGCACGAAGCTGTTGCCGCTGTAGTCGCCGGTGACCGCGCCAGTGGTCGGGTTGGTGTTCTTGAAGTCGGTGTATTCGGTGTCGAGGAACGACACCGCCGCGCGCAGGTGCAGGCGCTCGGTCGGCTGGCCTTCGATCTCCAGCTCCGCACCCTTGACCTTGCCCTTGGCGCCGTTGGTCAGCGCGGTGGTGAGCACGCCGTTGTTCACCGTCAGCAGGTTCACCTGGATGTCGGAGTAGTCGTAGTAGAAGAGGTTGGCGTTGACGGTCAGGCGGCGGTCGAACCACTCCGACTTCAGCCCCAGCTCGTAGGCATCCAGCTCTTCCGGGTCGACCGTGGTCAGCTGCGCCAGGCTGGTCGACAGCCCGGTGTTGAAGCCGCCCGAGCGGAAGCCGTGGGCGTAGCGGAAGAACACCCGCAGGTTGTCATTGATGCGGTACTCGGGCGTCAGGTCGTAGGTCCAGGCTTCCCAGGTCTTGTCTTCCTGGCGATTGCCGTTGGTGCCCACGCCCGCCAGCGGGATCAGCGGGCCGTTGGCGGTGGCGCGGGTCAGCTGCACCAGGTCCAGGTCGATGTCCTTTTTCTCCTGGGTCCAGCGCAGGCCGCCCGTGACGCTGAAGTCATCGGTGAAGTCGTAGGTCAGGTTGCCGAACAGCGCGTAGCTGTCGGTGCGGTGATCGAAGCCCATATCGCGCAACGCCGTGGTGCCCACCTGGTTCGAGCCGGTACCGTTTGGCGTCGGCCCGGGGGTTACCACCCGCTGTGCCGCGCTGTCGAGGTCTTCGTGGAAGTAGTGCGCACCCAGCAGCCAGTGCAGCGGGCGGTCTTCCGGCGAGGCCAGGCGCAGCTCCTGCGACCATTGGCGATAGCTGTTGTCGGTGATCGACGCGCCGTTGACCTCGTAGGGGGTGTAGTCGGCGTCGCTGGTGGAGCGGTTGCGGATGTAGTCGTAGGCGCTGATCGAGGTCAGCGTGTAGTCGCCCAGGTAGTAGTTGAACGTCAGCGAGGCGCCATCGTGGTCCAGGCGGTAGTCTTCGTTGACGTTCAGCGAGATGTCGCGGCCATGCGGGCGTTCGTAGCCGACGTTGTAGTAGCGGCCCACGGGCAGCGAACCATTGCTGCCGTCGCCCTTGAACTGGCGGCTGTGCACCTTGAGCAGGGCGTCCAGGTCGGGGTTGAGCTGGGCCAGGAACTGCAGGCGGATGGCTTTCTTGTTCACATCGCCATAGGTGTTGCCGTCGAAGTCGTTGTTCTGGAAGCCGTCACGCTCCTCGGAATACAGCGCCACTCGCCCGGCCAGTTTTTCGTCCACCAACGCGCCGCCGATGGCACCGGTAACGATGCGTTCGTTCTTGCTGCCAAAGCCTACGGTGCCGTAACCGTCGGTGTCGAAGGTGGGTTTCCTGGAAATCACATTCACTGCACCGGCAGTGGTGTTCTTGCCATACAGGGTGCCTTGTGGCCCACGCAGGATTTCGATGCGCTCCAGGTCAAACAGCGGCCCGCCGCCAGCGATGGGGGCGTTGAGGTAGACGTCATCGGCGTAGATGCCCACCGGGAAGACCGTTGCCGCGCCGGTGTCGCCGGTGCCCAGGCCGCGGATATACCAACGTGGGCGGCCGTCGCCGTCGGGGTTCTTGGCCGAGGCGTTGGGCACGAAGGTGGTGATGTCGCCCATCGAGCGCACCCCATCGGCGGTAATGCTGGTGCCTTTGATGGCTGATACGGCCACCGGTACTTCCTGCAAGGTCTGTTCGCGGTGCTGGGCGGTGACGGTGACGGTTTCCAGGGCCGGTTCGTTTTTAGTGTCTTCGTTGGCGGCGATGGCCTGGCTGCCGGTGCCGGCCAGCAGCAGCGCCAGGCTGATCTGGCGGGCCAGTGGATTGAGCTGGTGCATGGTGGATCTCCCCGTATGTAAAGCGTTGTTGGGGAGAGCTAGAGCAGGGACTGTGCCATATTGTTAAGCTATTGAAATATAAGGTTTTTATTTGGTTTTTGAGCGGGTGTTGCAGGTGGGGCAGCAGTGGGGTGCTGGCCGGGTGCTGCTGGGGCAGCAGTGGCGGGGCTGAGATTGTTGGGGCCGCAAAGCGGCCCCAACAATCTCAAACCGCCAACCGCGAAGTCGACCCGATCACACTCTCCAGCACACGAAAATCAATCCACTCGCGCACATCAAAACGCCGCGGTATGAACCCCCACCGGAACAGGAACTCGGTAAAGTCCTGCAGCGCCTCGATCGAGCGGCTGTCCAGGGTAGTACGCAGGCGCCGATGCGCATCATCGCCATAGGCCGCCGCCACCCAGTACTCGCTGGTGTTCAGCTCGCGCGCCAGAAAGCGCCGGGTCTCTTCCGGGTTAGCCCAGGCCCATTGCTCGGTGCGCAGCACCGTGTCGACCAGCGTACGGCTGGCATCGAAGTGGTTTTCCAGCAAGTGCCTGTCCACGGTCAGTGTGCGCGGGGTGCCGTTGTTGCTGCGGATCAGCGGGTCCGGATGGCTGCCGGTGTCGACCACCACGCGCAGGCCGAACTCGTGGGCCAGGTGCACCGCATGCGCACCTTTGAGGAAGATCGCGTCGATGTCGCCACGCAGCAGGCCGATCAGCTCATTGTTGCGGCGGCTGAAGCGGCTGGTGTCCAGGCTCACTTCAGCACCGTACAGGTGCTGCTTGGCATCGTCGCTGTAGGTGCCGCCGTAGGGGTAGTCGACCAGTTCCACATCGGCCACCGCCAGGCCTTCGAGCTTCAGGGCGTTTTCCAGCCCGCGCAGGGCCTGGGCGCGGGTGAAGTCGATCTGTACGTTGGCCCACTTGGGTATGCCGAAACGGCGGTTCTTCAGGTCGCGAATGCTGCGTACGCCGCTTTCTTCGGTGGTGAGGATCAACTGCACCTCATCACTCCACGACAGCCCCAGCACGCGGGTCTCGACGCCGCTGGCGTAGGCCCAGATCGCCGGGATGTTACCGCCGTGGCGCACCGAGTTCTGCAGATGATGGTCGTAGTGGGCTTCACGCACCTCGCGTTCGCTGGACTCGCGCAGCGACTGGATATTGGTGCCAAACGGCGTGAAGGCCTCGGCCAGCCGCCCCGATTGTACGGCGATGCCGAGGCCGGTGGGCACGGGGCTGTGGGTGTACCAGAGCGTTTCCAGGGGCTTGGTCATGGGGTAACGGGTTTCCTGTCCATGTGGAGGGGGGCCAGCAGTTGGTCCAGTGGTTGGCGAGTGATCCAGTCGCGCACCTCGAAGCGCGCCGGGATGAAGCGCCAGCGCTTGAGGAACTCGACAAAGTCCTGCAAGGCATCAATGGCCTGTTCGTCCAGGCGCGTGCTCAGGCGCAGGTGGGCGTCGGTGCCGTAAGCCACTTGCACCCAGTACTCGCTGCTGTTGGTTTCCCGCGCCAGATAGCGGCGGGTTTCGTCGGGGTGCTGGTGGGCCCAGCGTTCGGCGCGCAGCACCGAACCGAGCAGGGTGCGCACCACCTGCGGGTGCTGCGCCAGCAGGTGGCTGTCCACCGCCAGGGTGCGTGGCGTGCCGTTGTTGCTGCGGATCAGCGGGTCGGGGTGGCTGCCGGTGTCGATCACCGTGTGCAGGGCGAAGGCGTGGGCCAGTTGTACGGCGCTGGCGCCCTTGAGGAAAATCGCGTCGACCTCGCCGCGCAGCAGGCCGGTCAGCTCCAGGTTGCGGCCTTCGCTCTGGGTGCTGGACACCGGCGTGCCGGCCACGCTGCGTACCGGGCGGTCGCTGAAGGTACCGTCGTAGCGGTAGTTGACCAAGTCCACGTCGCCCACTTGCAAGCCTGCGAGCTTGAGGGCGTTTTCCAGCCCGCGCAGGGCCTGGGCACGGGTGAAGTCGATCTGTGCGGCGGCCCAGTCGGGCAGGCCGAAGCGGCGGCCTTTGAGGTCTTTTACGGTGTGGATGCCGCTGTCTGGGCGGGTCAGGATCAACTGCGCCTCATCGGCCCACGACAGGCCGATGACCCGGGTGTCGCGGCCCTGGGCGCGGGCCCAGATAGCCGGGATGCTGCCGCCGTGGCGTACCGAATTGAGCAGGCTGTGGTCAAAGTGCGATTCGCGCACCGCCTGCTGGTCGGCTTCACGCAGGGACTGCACCCGGGTGCCGAGGCCGGCCAGGTCTTCCTGCAGCCAGCCTTGCTGCACGGCAATGCCCAGGCCGGTGGGCACCGGACAGCGGGTGTACCACAAGGTATCGAGGGGTTGGCTCATGTTCAGCTCCGGTTGGGGTTCAGGCACTGGCCTGCAACGGTGTGGTGGCAGCCTGCTGCACCAGCGGCAACACTTCCTGGCCGATGCGCAAGGCCTCTTCCAGGTGCGGGTTGGCGGCGAGGATGAAGGTGCTGAAACCGGCATCGCGGTATTCAGCCAGGCGTTCGGCGATGTTCTGATGGCTGCCCACCAGGCCCACGGTGGGGCCGGGCTTGGCTTTGGCGAAGCCGGCCCACAGGTTGCGCGCCAGGATCAGTTCGTCGAAGCCCTGCAAGCCTTGGTGATAGGCGGCCTGGCGTGCACCGCCTACAGAGTCCGAGCCGGTCACGAAGCCCTTGGCGCTGGCGCTGGCCTTGCCTTCCAGGCGCTCGAACTGCTGGCGCAGCTCGCGCCAGGCTTGTTCTTCGGTCTCGCGGGCGAACAGGTCGACACGCAGGCCGAAACGCACGGTGCGGCCCTGCTTGTCGGCCAACTCGCGCACGCGTTCGATATGCGGCTTGAGCTTGTCGATGGGCTCGGCCCAGTTCAGGTACACATCGGCATGGCGCGCGGCCACGTCCAGTGCGGCATCGGAAAAGCCGGAGAAGTACACGCCCGGTTTGCGTTCGTGTTGCAGGCCCGGCGGCAGGCTGCCGTTTTCCAGGCGGTAGATATCGCCTTCGTAGGAGAACTTTTCCTGTGTCCAAAGGCCCTGGATCACGTCGAGGAATTCGCCGGTGCGCTTGTAGCGCAGGTCATGCTCCAGGAAGTCGCCATTGGCCCTTTGGCTGGCCGGGTTACCGCCGGTGATGATGTTCCAGTCCAGCCGGCCCCCGCTAAGGTTTTGCAGAATTGCCGCCTGCTGAGCGGCATAGGCGGGCAGGGTCCAGGTGGCCTGAAAGGCGATCAGGAAGCGGATGCGCCGGGTTTCGCGGGCCAGCGCGGCGGCGGCTATCCACGGCTCCGGGCCGGTGGGTAGCAAGGCGCCTTCGAACCCGGCCAGCTCGGCGGCCTTGGCCACCTGGGCGATGTAGTCGATGTAGCTGAAACCGTCAGCCTGGCCATCGGGCAGGCGACCGGGGGCGATATTGCCGGGGCGGTGCGCGGGGTTGCCGCGGTTGTGGCGGTCGGTGGACAGCTGCGGGCCATCGGTGCCCAAGGGCAGGCGCCAGAAGAATTCGGTGGTCATGGGGGCTCCTGAAGGGGGCGGTTGTGCGGATGAGGAGGGTGGTGCAACGGCTGTGCCATGCGCGGCGCATGGCCTGTGGGGCGGGGGTTTGAGGCGTAGAGGGGGGGA
>NZ_JBNRIK010000012.1:5630-102577 GCF_053557975.1 Pseudomonas sp. XP2 | reverse complement strand
AGGTGCTCCCACAGGTTCGGCGCTGTCAGTCAGTCCGGCGCCATACCTGTGGGAGCGGGCTTGCCCCGCGAAGAGGTGCTCCCACAGGTTCGGCGCTGTCAGTCAGTCCGGCGCCATACCTGTGGGAGCGGGCTTGCCCCGCGAAGAGGCCGACGAGTCAGACCCCGATTTGCTCGGTTGCAACCTCCCCGGCGCTGCGCAGATACGCTTGGTACAGCGCCGCATACGCGCCACTACGCCCGATCAGATCGGCATGCGCCCCTTGTTCCACCACCCGACCATGCTTCACCACGGCAATCCGGTCGGCATCGCGAATGGTCGCCAGGCGGTGGGCGATGATGATTGCAGTGCGCCCCTGGCACAGCCTGCGCAGCGCCCGCTGGATACGCCGCTCGGTGTGCACGTCCACCGCCGAGGTGGCTTCGTCCAGCACCAGCACCGCCGGGTCGGCCAGGTAGGCCCGCACCAGGCACACCAGCTGCCGCTGGCCATGGCTCAGGTGCGCGCCCAGCGGGCCGACTTCGGTGTGGTAGCGCTGCGGCAGACGTTCCAGCACCTCGTCGGCACCCAGCTCACGGGCGGCGGCCACCAACTGCGCATCGTCTGCGTCGGGCGCGGCCAGGCGCAGGTTGTCGAGGATGCTGCCGCTGAACAGCACGTTGTCCTGCAGCACCACGCCCACGTTGCGCCGCAAGTCATGCTGGGCCAGCGCACGCAGGTCGATGCCGTCCAGCTTCACGGCGCCGTGCTGCACTTCGTAGAAACGCGTCAGCAACTGCACCAGGGTGCTCTTGCCATGCCCGGAGGGGCCGACGATGGCCAGCACTTCACCGGCGCGGATGTGCAGGTCGAGCCCGTCGATCACCGGGCGCGAGCTGTTAGGGGTATAGGCAAAGCCGACCGCGTCGAAGTCCACCTGGCCGCGCGCCCGGGTCAGGGCGTGTGGCGCGGGCGGGTCGAGCACTTGCGGGCGGGTGTCGAGCAGCAGGAAGATGCGCTGGGCTGAAGCGCTGCCGGTGGCGTAGCGCTCGAACAGGTCTGACAGCTCTTGCAGCGGGCCAAGGAACAGGAACACGTAGAACAGGCTCTCGGCCACCTGCCCCACGCTGACCTTGCCCTCGGCCAGGCCATGGGCACCGACCAGCAACAGCACGGCCATGCCGGCGGTGCTGAGCAACGCGGTAAACGGCGCGAACCAGCCGGCGCGCAGGCTGCCGCGGATCAGCGCCTGGTTGAAGTCCTCCAGCAGGCGCCGGTAGCGTGCCTGGTTGGTCTGCGCTTGCCCGCATTGCTGGATCAGCCGCACCCCGCTCACACTTTCCACCAAGTGCGCGGTGAAGCGGCTGCGCTGCTCGGCCACCTTGGCCCAGTTGCGTTGCGACACGCGCTTGAAGCGCCAAGTGGCCACGGCCAGCAACGGCACTGTGGCCGCCAGGCTGTAAAAGAAGCTGGGCTCGATACGCCACAGCATTACCGCTGCCAGGCCGCAACGCAGCAGGGCGCCGAGTAGCTCGGGCGGGCCTTGCACGAGCAACGGCTCCAGCGCATCCACGTCCCGGTCGGCACGGGAAATGATGCGCCCGGCACGGGTCTGGTCGAAGTAGCTCACCGACAGCGCCTGCACATGGGCGAACACTTTCACCCGCAGGGCATTGAGCACGCCGATCGCCGCGCGCCCGGCGATGAACTGCGATACCCCGGCCAGCAGAAAGCGCCCCAGCCAGCTCGCGGCCAGCCCCAGGCCCAACCACAGTACCAGGCGCTCGTCGAGCAGCCAGTGGTCGGCGCTGGGCACCAGGCCCTTGTCCAGCAGTTCCCGCACGAACCACGGGCGCAGGAACACGGTGAACACCAGCAGCAGCTCGATGCCGATCACGGCAAGGATCTGCCCGCGAATGGGCTGCAACAGCGGCAGCAAGCGGTGGAACATGCCCCGGTCCAGCGCCTGGCGGGCCAAGCGCTGCTCGATGTCGATATCGCTGGCGGGGGTGTGCTGCGCATCAGTCATGGTCGATCCCCAGCAAGTCGCGATAATGGGCGTTGTTCGTGCACAGTTCGGCATGGCTGCCATTGGCAGTGATGCGGCCGTTTTCCAGCATCAGCACGCGGTCGGCCAGCAGCAGGGTGGAGAGGCGACTGGTGATCAGCAGCAAGGTCGGGCCTTGGCCGCTGGCGCTGTGCAGGCGGCGGATGTTGTGCAGCACCTGACGTTCGCCCAGGGCATCCAGGGCGCTGGTGGCGTCGTCCAGGCAGAGGATGTCGGGTGCACCGAGCAGCGCCCGGGCCAGGCACAGGCGCTGGCGCTGGCCGCCGGACAGGGTCACACCGCGGTCGCCTAGCGGGGTGTCGAGGCCGTGGGGCAGGCGCTCCAGCACGTCCTCGGCGGCGGCCAGGCGCAAGGCTTCACGCAACCGGGCGTCGCTGGCCTGTGGTGCGGCCATGCGCAGGTTGGCGGCCAGGCTGTCGGAGAACAGAAAGCTTTCCTGCGCCAGCACGTGCACGCGGCGGCGCAGGTCGGCAAGGTCGAGGTCGCGTACGTTGTACCAACCGGCAGTGTCGCTACCGACCTGCACGCTGCCGTGCTGTACATCGGCCAAACGTGGCAGCAGGCTGGCCAGTAGGCTTTTACCCGTGCCGGTGGCGCCGACCAGCGCCACCACCTCACCGGGCAGCAGGGTCAGCGAGCAATTTTGCAGGATAGGCCGGCCAGCTTCTGCTGCACTGACTTGCACCTGGTTCAGCTTCAGCCCCAACGGCCCCTCGGGCAGGGTGGCATGGCTGCCGACGATGGCCGGGCGTTCGTCCAGCAGCTGCCAGATACGTTCGGCGCTGGCGCGCGCATCGGCAAAGGTCTGCATCACCCGGCCAATGCCTTCGATGCGGAACACCAGCGTGGTGGCCACCAGCAGCGAAGTGACCAGCTCGCCGATGCCCAGCGCGCCAGCCGCCACGCGATGGGCGCCGTATACCAGGATCCACACATGCCCCAGCGCCACCACCGCCTGCGGTAGCGGAATGCGTGAACTGGCGTAGGCCAGGGCGGCGCGGGCATGGTCGGTGAACACCTCGACCTGCCGGGCGAAGCGGGCAATGCGCTGCTGCTCCAGGCCAAAGGCCTTGATCACCCGCACCCCACCGATGCCTTCTGCCAAGTCCTGGCTGACCTGGTCATAGGCAGCGCCCACGGCGCGGTCAAGCGTGACCAGGCGATCGGTCTGCACCACGAACAGCCATAACCCGGCGCCGGTCAGCAGCAGTGGCACCAGCCCCAGCAGCGGGTCGTACCAGCTCAACAGGCCCACCGCGACGAGCACCACCAGCGGGGTTTCGATGATCTGCCGCCAGAAGGTGATCAGTGCGTCGCGCACTTTGTCGGCATCGCGGGTGGTGCGGGTGACCAGTTCGCCCATGCCGTGGTGCCAGTGATAGCCCAGGTGCAGGCGCTGCACCTGGCTGAGGATGCGTTCACGCAGGCGCGTGAGCAGGGCCTGGCTGAGCACCAGCGACAGCACGGCGGCGGCGTATTGCAGCAGGCCGCGGCCCAGGGCGATGGCCAGCAGCAGCCACAACCAGTGCCAGGCCACGCTGGCGTCCAGGCTGCCGTCGGCCAGGCGCAGCACGGCGCGGCCGGCGCTGACATCATCGACCGCATGGCCGATCAGCCACTGCTGCCAGGCCAGGCCGAGGTTGCCGGCGATGTACAAGGCAGTGACCAGAGCAAAGCGCCAAGGCATTTCGCGGTAGATGGCCAATGCCCGAAGAAGCGGGTGGTTCATGTAGATGCTCGATCAGAATGCGACACCGCCCTTGCAGGAGCGGCCTTGTGCCGCGAATGGGGCGCGACGCGCCCCCCCGGCTCCAGCTGGGTTCAACGGCGGGTAGCGCCCTGGCTCTCCTTGGCATTAAGCACCGCCGTGTACTCCCCCGGGTCTGCCCCGTTCAGGTAGTAGTTGCCCACGTTGTGCAGCCGCCAGCGGATCGGGTCGTGGGTGGTGTGCACCCGGGCATTGCGCCAGAAGCGGTCGAGGTTCCACTTGCTCAGCGAAGCGCTGGCCCCCAGCAACGAGAACAAGTCGCTGGAAATCTTCAGCGATGCAGCATCGGAATGCGCACGGGCGGTAGCGACCGACAGGATCAGCTCATCCTGCAACGCCTTGTTCTCCGGGTCGCGCTCGTGTTCGTCGAACACCCGCGCCGCCTCGCGCAGCACCGACTCAGCGCCGCGCAGCGCCACGGCGTACTCACCGACCTGGCGAATGACATGCGGCTCGTCACTGGCGCGCTCCACGCCGCTCTCCACCCAGGCCCGGGCATGCTCGCGCAAGTACTCGACAGCCGCCTGCAAGGCGCCAGCGGCGATGCCGGTGTCGATGGCGGCGTGGAGGATCTGCGGGAAGGTCAGGCCAGTGCGTTTCATCGGCCCGTTGCGGCGGGTCAGGTAGCGCTCATCGAGCACGATGTTGTCGAAATTCACCGTACCGCTCACCGAGTTCTGCTGGCCAAAGGCTTGCCAGTCATCGATCAGGGTCAGCCCCGGAGTGTCGCGGTGCAGCAGCACGCCGACGCCGCCGTCTTCGCTGGCGGCGGTCAGCGAGATCCACTCGGCCAGGTAGGAGCCTGTCGAGTAGAACTTGCTGCCGTTGAGCACCCACTGGCCATCGGCGCGGCGCTCGACGCGGGTCTTGAGGGCGAACTTGTTCTTGCCGCCGACTTCGGCCAGGGCGTTGCCAAAGCGCTTGCCAGCGAGTACGTCGGCAATCAGCCGGTCGCGTATTTCGTCGGGGTAGCCGGTAAAGATGCCGCGCAGCATCACATTGTGAATTTGCAGCAGCTGGCCGACACCGCCGTCGGCGGTGGAGACCAGGCGCACGGTTTCCACCACAGTCTGCACCGAGGCACCGAGGCCGCCGAACTGGGCGGGCACCGCGATGGCGGTCAGGCCGCTGCTGGACAACAGCTCGGCCTGGCGGTGGGGGAGCTGGCCGTTGTTGCGCGGATCGGCGGCCAGTTCGGCGATGTGCGCGGCGACCTGGCGGGCGGTTTCGATGGCTTCCGTTTCGCTGGTGAGGCGGCGGGCAGGGGAAGGTTCTATGGCACTCATGGTGGGGTCTCGAATTGTCAGAAGGGCCAGTGCGCCTGTTTCGCGGGCTTGCCCGCTCCCACAGAGGCAGCACTGCCCTTGGGGGTTGTGCTGGCCCTTGTGAGAGCGGGCATGCCCGCGAGTGGCCACACCGCGGTACCAAGCCCTAGAGCAATATCTTTGCCACCCCTCCTCAGGCCACATCCTGTGTGGCTTCCAGCGGCCTTTGCTGCCTCAGCAGCAGTCATGTTGCTGATCTGGCAGCACCCCGCCCGCAATCCTGCTCCCAGCCAAGCACCCAGCCCTCCGACACAACAGCCAATCCTACGGAAATCAAGGCCTCCAGCGGTTGGCACGCACGCTGCAATGGTGCTTGCACGACGCCCAAGGAGCCACCCCATGACCCTCGCAACCCCCACAGCAAACCGCCTGGCAGACGACCCATCCGCCCTGGAACGCATCTGGTTCACCCGCTGCCCTGTGCCCACCGCCTCAGGCCTGGCCTACAAACTCGGCTGGCTGGAGCAAGAGTTCGCCGCCGATGGCTTGCCTGTCTCGACCTTGCAGGAGGCCCGCCAGCTAGGCCATCACCACTACGATCACCAACTGCCCGGGTTGTTTCGCGAAGGCGGCAACGTGCCGGCGCTGGCGGCACGTGCGGCCGGCTCCCCCAGTCGGTTGATCGGCCTGACCTGGATCGAGGAATGGCAAACCATCCTGGTCCGCCCGGACTCCGGCATCCGCAGCGCCGCCGACTTGCGCGGCAAACGCCTGGCGCTGCCGGCCTGGGGCGATAGTCGGCCTGGCAGCATTGCCCGGGCCATGAGCCTTCACGGTTACAAAGGCGCCCTGGCCTCGGCGGGCCTGCACCTGGATGACGTGCAACTGGTGGAAGTGGCCCTGCTCGACCAGGCCAGTGCCGCCACCCCGGCGTTGGGCTTGCAGCGGCTGTGGTCGGGGTTGGAATACCTGGCGCGCGGTGAAGTCGATGCCGTGTACGTGAAGGGCGCGGCAGCAGCCGATGCCGCACGCCGGCTGGGCCTGGTGGTGGGCGTCGACCTCGACCTGCTGCCCGACCCGCGCCACCGCATCAACAACGGCACGCCACGGCCGATCACCGTGCATCAACGCCTGCTCGACAACCATTTCGACCTGGTGGTGCGCTTCCTTGCCCAGACCTTGCGTGCCGCCGAGTGGGCAGCCGGCAACCGCGACGCGCTCAACCGCATTCTCGAAGAAGAAACCCGCGCGGGCAGCCAGGGTGTGGCCGAGGCCTACCGCGGTGACTTCCACACCACGCTGGCGCCGGACCTGTCCGCACAGCGCCTGGCCTTCCTCGGCACTCAAAAGGACTTTCTGTACCTGCACGGTTTCCTCGAAGCCGATTTCGCCATTGCCGACTGGGTCGACCCGCGGCCTCTGCAAGCTGCCCATGAACTGCTGGCCCAACGCCGCGCCTGACCTGACTGGAGATTGAACATGACCGTACTGATCAACGAACGCCCTGTCACTGCCGAACTGCAAGCCTTTATCGACCAGGTAGTGGCCGACGCTGAAGCGGCCTTCAGCGTCTTTCGCGAAACCAACACCATTACCGCCAATGGCACGGTTGGCTTCATCGAACGTGTGCAGGGTGAAGAGCTGCTGGTGTCGGTGAATTACGGCGGGCCGTGGAACCATCGCAAGCCGCTGCAGGCCACCGTCACCGATTTTGCGGGCAACGTCATCGTCGGCAAAGGTAAAGGCGGTTTGGGGCGTTACACCAAGCTGTTCCAGACCCACGCCGACGTCACCACCGTGTCGCACGTGCACAGCCCGTACCTCGGTGCCTGGGCGCAAACCCACCGCACCTTGCCGTTCCACTACGTGCCGGTGCAACGCTATCAGCTGGCCCGCGAGCTGCCGGTGTACATCGACCGGCGCCAGGCCGAGGTGGACTTCATCCTCGACAAGATTGCCGAGAACCCGTTCAACCTGGCCATCCTGGAAGCCAACGGCGGCTCCACGGTGTGGGGCAAGCAGGGGCTGCGGGCCACGGCGGAGTTCATCCTGTTGCTGGAGGAGGGGGCGCAGATCCAGTTGCTGGCTGATGCCCTGGGCGGGTCGCGGCCTTACGGGCCAGGGGTGCTGACCCAGCAATGGAAGATGAGCGGGTTGTACGACCGTGCTACCGAATTGGGCCTGGTGCCTGGCATCGATCGGCGCAACTGATGCGATCGCTGGGGGCGCTTTGCGCCCCTATCGCGACACAAGGCCGCTCCCACAAGGCCCGCGTACGCCGACCAATGTGGGAGCGGCCTTGCGTCGCGATAGGGCTGCGCAGCAGCCCCAGAGGCCTGCCCTCAAACACCTCATCTGAAAAGGACCCAGCCCCATGGCAGTCAAAATCCTTTGGTACCTCACCACCCCCGACGGCCCCTATCCCTGGGAGCCCGAAGGCCGCTGGCACACCGATTTCGAACACCTCAAGCAACTGGCCATCGCCGC
Source organism: Pseudomonas sp. XP2 (assembly GCF_053557975.1). Lineage (NCBI taxonomy): Bacteria > Pseudomonadati > Pseudomonadota > Gammaproteobacteria > Pseudomonadales > Pseudomonadaceae > Pseudomonas > Pseudomonas sp. XP2. The sequence goes on along the minus strand of NZ_JBNRIK010000012.1, from coordinate 95,010 downwards.
TGACCGTCTGGGCTTCTACGGCTCGCTGCTCGGCTCAAGCCCCAACGAAAGCCTGGCCGTGTCGGCAGCACTGATCGACGCCACCACGCGCCTGCGCTTTCTGGTCGCCCAGCACCCGGGGGAGTTGTCGCCAGCGGTGCTGGCTAAATGGGCGCTCACCTTCGACCAGTTCTCCAACGGCCGCCTGCTGTTCAACGTGGTCAACGGCAACGATGCCGGCCTGGCTACCTTGGGCGTGCACTACCCGCACGATGAACGCTACGACTTCAGCCTGGAATACTGGCGCGCCTTCCAGAGTTTCTACGCCGGTGAAACGGCGGGTTACGACGGCCGCTACGTCAAGCTTTCACCCCGTTCGCCGGCCGCCGCCCATCACCCGCTGGGCGGTTGGCACCCACCGAAGCAAAAGCCCGGCATTCCGTTGTGGGGCGCCGGCACGTCGGCACCGGGCGTGGCCCATTCGGTGCAGTTGCTGGACGTGTACCTGAGCTTCGCCGACACCCCGCAAAAGCTCGGCGACAAGTTCCGCCGGGTAGCGGCCGAGGCGGCGAAGATTGGCCGTGAGCTGACCTACGGCACCCGCCTGCAAGTGATCGTGCGCGAAACCGAGGAAGAGGCCTGGGCCCATGCCGAGCGCCTGTTGCAGCGCACCTCGCTGGCCACCGCGCGCGCGGCCATCGAACGCCAGTTGCCGCCGGGGCAAACCTTCGACAGCTACGTCAGCGACGACCCGCGCATCCAGCGCAACCTCGACAGCCTCCGCGCCGGGCGGCTGCCCACCGCCCGCGAGCTGGAGATCTACCCCAACGTCTGGCTGGGCCCCAGCCTGTTCGGCTTCAACATCCTCGGCCCGGCAGCCGGCACGTACCTGGTGGGTAGCGCCGAACAGGTCGCCGAACGCATCCGTGAATACGAGGCCCAGGGCACGTCGGCATTCATCCTGTCAGGCTTCCCGCTGATCGATGAGGCGCACCGGGTGGCAGACCTGCTGTTCCCGCTGCTTGACCTGGACCATGGCTTCGAGGTGCCGCGCCTGGGCGCAGTCAGCAAGCCCGGCGTGGCGCAACCGGCGTAAGGAGAAGGTCATGAGCGAGCTGTTTTCGCGCCGGGTGTTTCTCGGCAACAGCCTGGCCGTTGGCGGCAGCTTGCTGCTGGGGGGGCTGCTCAGTGGCTGCGACAGCGGCGCGTCTTCAGCGGCCAGTGCGGCGCTGCCGGGCACGCCGGTGCACGGTGGGCGCTTGCGGGTGGGCATTATTGATGGCGACCAGGCCGGCAACCTTGATGCGCACAAGCCGGTGGGCGGCGGCATCATCCGGGGCTGGGCGCTGTACGCCAAGTGCTGGGAATGGAACGCCGACGTCAGCACGCGCCTGGCACTGGCCGAGTTCGCCGAGCCGAATGCCGACGCCAGCGCCTGGACCATCCGCCTCAAGCCTGGGCTGGAGTTTCACCACGGCAAAAGCATCACCGCCGACGACATGCTGTTCTCGATCCTGCGCCTGACCGACCCGCAGCTGGCCTCGCCCTTCGCCGGGCTGGTCGGCGCTATCGATCGGCAGGCACTGCGCAAACTGGACGAGCGCACAATTGAAATACGTTTCAAGCAGGGGCAAAGCTTCTACCCGCTCGATGAAACGTTGATCAGCTTCGGCGGCATCGTGCCCACCGACTACCACCCGGTGACCAACCCGGTGGGCGCCGGGCCATACCGGCTGAAAAGCTTCATACCTGGCCAGCGCTCGCTCTACACCCGTTTTGAAAACTACTACAAGCCCAATCGCCCCTACGCGGACGAGCTGGAAATCATCGAATTCAAGGACCAGGTGTCGCGGGCCGCAGCGCTGCGCGCCGGGCAGATCGATGTGGCCAGTGGTGTACAGGCTGAGCACAGTGCACTGCTCAAGGCCGACCCACGGCTGCGGCTGTACGCCTCGCCGAGCACCTCGTTCACCGGCTTCAACCTGAACCTGGCCAAGGCGCCGTTCCAGGATGTACGGGTGCGTCAGGCATTCCGCCTGTTGGCCGACCGTCAGGAGCTGGTGGCGCGTGGGCTCAATGGCTTTGGCCGGGTGGCCAACGACTTGTATTCGCCTCACGACCCCACCTTCAACCACGCCATTGCCCAGCGCCCTTACGCGCTGGACCAGGCCCGTTCGCTGCTGCGCCAGGCGGGGCAGGACGATTTGCGTGTGGAACTGACCACCACGCCAGGGCCTGGCGTCAACGCCGCGCTGGTGTTTGCCCAGCAGGCCCTTAAGGCCGGGGTGCAGGTGAAGGTCAACCAGGTGGACGGGTCCGTTTTCAACGGCCCGCAACGTGAGCAATGGCAGCTGTCGCCCGGGTCGACCCCGGCGCGCGGCTTTCTCGCCTCGGCGCTGCACAACGATGCGCCGCAGGCCATCTACAACCGCAGCAACTTCCACGACCCGCGCTTTACCGAACTGTTCCAGCAAGCCCTGGCCCAGCCCGACCTGGCGCGGCGCAGGGCCTTGGTGCATGAAGCCCAGGCCATCCAGCACGAACGTGGCGGGTTGCTGATCTGGGGCTTTTCCGACGTGCTCGATGCGGCGTCGTCCAGGGTTGGCGGGCTTGCCCCGGAACAGACCACCTTCGCCTCCTGGCGCTTTGACGAACTCTGGTTGAACCCCAATGCCTGATCCTCGACACACGCCCCGCACGCCGGCCTGGCTGGCCTGGTTCATCGGCCGCCTCGGTTACGGGTTGCTCACGGCCTGGGTGATCAGCCTGGTGGTGTTCATCGCCACCCAGGCACTGCCTTCTGACCCTGCGCGGGTGATTCTCGGCCCAGATGCGCCGCTGGAAAGCATCCTCACCCTGCAACGGCAACTGGGCCTCGACCAGCCGATTCTGGTGCAGTACCTGCGCTGGCTAGGCGCAGCATTACGCGGGGACCTGGGCATTTCACTGGACTCACAGGTGCCGGTGGCACAACTGCTGTTCGGCCGGTTGGGCCACACCCTTGCCCTGCTGGCCGGGGTGTTGGCACTGGTGGTGCCGGTGGCCTTGCTGTTGGGGGTGAGCCTGGCCCTGCGCCGCGACAGCCGGCTGGACCGCTGGGGCCTGTCGGCGTTGATTCTGCTCAAGGCCACGCCGGGCTTTCTGCTGGCCATCGGCCTGGTGTTGCTGTTTTCAATGCCGGGCATGGGCTGGCTGCCGGCGGTGTCGATCCTCGACCCGCAGTTGCCGTTGTGGCGGCAGTGGCCGTCACTGGTGCTACCGGTGCTGGCCCTGAGCCTGACGGCCTTGCCGTACCTCACGCGCATGGTGCGGGCCTCGATGATCGAGGCGCTGGAGTCCGAGTATGTGATTGCCGCGCGGCTGCGGGGTGTCCCCGAGCGGCGCATCGTCTGGCGGCACACGTTGCCCAATGCCCTGACCCCGGCGATCCAGGGCGTGGCACTGACCCTGCGCACGCTGGTCGGCGGTGCATTGCTGGCCGAGGTGATTTTCAGCTACCCCGGTATTGGCACTGCGTTGAATGCGGCGATCCAGATGCGCGACTTGCCGATGATCCAGGGCGTGGTGCTGGTCATCACCGTGGCGGTGGTGCTGATCAACCTGCTGGCCGACCTGCTGACCGTATTGCTCACCCCCAAGCTGCGCACGGCGCGCCGGGTGCGGATGATCCGCCGTATCCGGCGCGGCATTCGGCCTTGGTGGCGACGCGCGCGCAGCACCCCTGCCCAGGAGGCGACCCATGATTGAATCCCGTTGGCTGGCCGACCCACAGGTGCGGCGTGGCGCTGTAATCACCTTGATGGTGGCGCTGCTGGCCGCTTTTGGCCCCTGGCTGGCACCTCATGCGCCCACGGCGATGGTCGGGCCGGTGTACGGCCCCCCGGCTGCCGGGGCACCGCTGGGGCACGATTTTCTGGGCCACGACCTGCTCTCGCGGTTGCTCAGCGGCGGCCTGTCGGTGCTGTGGATGTCGGTGGCAGCAGCCACCCTCGCATTGCTGGTTGGCGGCAGCCTGGGCCTGTTGGCCGGCTTCTCGCGCAGGCGCCTGGACCAGGCGATCAGCTGGGCGGCGGACGTATCGCTGGCGTTCCCGGACCTGATCCTGGTGCTGCTGATCGTGTCCATGCTCGGCCGTGCACCTTGGCTGATCGTGCTGACCGTGGCCATCGCTTTTACCCCGGGGGTTGTCCGCCTGGCCCGCGGCAGTGCCGTGGCGGTCGCCGGGCAGGAGTACGTGGAGGCGGCGCAGATGATGGGTTACCCGCGTTGGCGCATCCTCTTTCATGAAATCCTGCCGAACATCCTCACGCCCCTGCTGGTGCACTTCGGCAACATGCTGACCTGGGCGGTGGGCATGCTGTCCGGCTTGAGTTTTCTGGGCTACGGGGTGGCACCGCCAGCGGCCGACTGGGGTTTGATGATCAACGAAAACCAGGCCGGCCTGCTGGTGCAGCCCTGGGCCGTACTGGCACCTGCATTGCTGATCGGGGTGTTTGCCTATGGCACCAACATCCTGGCCGAAGGGGTTGGCCGGGCCAGTGCAAGGATTGGGGAGAAGCAGCCATGAGCGCGCTGTTGAATGTGGCCAGTGAAGTGTTGCAAGTCAGCGACCTGCGGGTAGAGCTGGCCGGGCAGGTCGATGTGCTGGCCGAGGTGTCCTTCAGCGTTGCAGCGGGCGAGATTGTTGGCCTGGTGGGTGAGTCCGGCTCGGGCAAGACCACCTTGGCCACGGCGTTGCTGCGCCATGCCCGGCAGGGTGCGCGTATCGTTGGCGGGCAAGTGGTGGTGGCCGGGCAGTCGCTGCTCGAGCTCGAAGGTGAGGCCTTGCGCCTGGCCCGTGGCGGGCTGGTCGGCTACGTCGCCCAGGACCCGGCCACGGCGCTGAACCCTGCGCTGCGCCTGGGGGCTTTGCTGCGTGAAACCCTCTTGGCGCACCAGCCTGCGCTGTCGCGTGAAGCGGTGCGCCAGCGCATCGGCGAAACCCTGCTGGATGTGGGCTTGCCCGATGACGACGGCTTCCTGCGGCGTTTTGCGCATCAACTGTCTGGCGGGCAGCAACAGCGGGTGATGCTGGCGCTGGCGTTCGTCTTGCGGCCAAAGCTGATCGTACTCGACGAGCCCACCACCGCACTGGACGTTACCACCCAGGCCCATGTGCTGCAGACCCTCAAGCGCCTGTGCCGTGACCAAGGTGTGGCGGCGCTGTACGTCACCCATGACCTGGCGGTGGTGCGTGACCTGGTCGACCGGGTGATGGTGATGTACGCCGGGCGGCTGGTGGAAGTGGCCGGGCGTGAGGCGTTGTTCCGCGCGCCGTCGCATCCCTACACTCGCGCTTTGCTCGCGGCCATACCTGACATTGCCCGGCGCCAGCCCTTGCAGGCGATTGCCGGGCATGCACCGGCACCGGGGCAGCGCCCGGATGGCTGTGCGTTTGCGCCGCGCTGCGGCAGGCGTCGTGCAGAGTGTTCAGTGATCGAGCCGTCGTTGCTGGCGCATGACGGCGGGCATCGAGTGGCCTGCCTGGTGCCGCACCGAGAGCCGCTGCCCCTCGGTGAAGCGGCTGTCGAGGCGGCTGCTGCGCCGGGCGCAGCGGTGTTGCTGGAGGTGCAGGGGCTGGACGTAGCTTACGATCGCCAGGTGTTGTTCGATGTGTCTCTGCGGGTGAGGCAAGGGGAGTGCCTGGCGCTGGTGGGCGAGTCGGGTTCGGGCAAGACCAGCCTGGCCAGGGCCATTGCCGGGCTGGGCGAAAACGTTCAGGGGCAACTCAGTTACGCCGGCGCGCCTTTGGCGTTTGCCGCGCGCGAACGTGATGCGGGGCTGCGTCACCAGATCCAGTATGTGTTCCAGAACCCCTATAGGGCCTTGAACCCGAGGCAGACCATCGGGCAAACGCTCAGCGCGCCGTTGGCGCACTTTTTCGGGGTGCGCGGTGGTAAAGCGCGCGAGCGGGTCGAGGCCGTGCTGGAGCGGGTGTCGCTACCGGCGCGTGTGGCCGACTTGTATCCGCATAGCTTGTCTGGTGGTGAACGCCAGCGGGTGGCGATAGCCAGGGCGTTGATCTGCGAGCCGAAGTTGCTGGTATGTGACGAGATCACCTCGGCGCTGGATGTGTCGGTGCAGGCATCGATACTGGCCTTGTTGCAGCGCTTGCAGGGGGAGGGGTTGACCTTGCTGTTCGTCACCCATGACCTTGGGGTGGTGCGGGCGATTGCCGACCGCGTGCTGGTGTTGCGCCAGGGGCGGGTGGTGGAGCAGGGCATTGCCGATCAGGTGCTGGGGCGGCCGGTTGATGCTTATACCCGCACGCTGGTGGAGCATTCGCCCAGGTTGCGTGTTGGCCTCTAGGTGCTTGCCTTGGGGTATGCAGCGCCTGTGAGACCGAGCGCCGCCCGCGCGGCGCATCGCGACGCAAGGCCGCTCCCACATCTGTTTCGGGCCAGTCATACCTGTACCAATGCGCGCGACCGCCTTGTTGGCCCGTCTCGATATTGAGGTGGGCGCCAAGGGGACGCGCGCCCATGTCACAGGAGTAATTGGCCCGAAACAGATGTGGGAGCGGCCTTGCGTCGCGATGCGCCGCGCGGGCGGCGCTCGATCTCACAGGCGCCAAACAACCCAAGGCATGCACCCGGCAAACCAGATGCACCCCATAGCCATACCCCCCACCTTCACCCCACAAACCGAGCCTGGCGCCGTCGAACTTCCTCGCGCACCGCCGGTATCACCCAGCGCCCGTAATCCACCGTGTCATACAGCGGGTCATAGCCCCGGTTGAGAAAGGTGGTCACCCCAAGGTCGACATAATCGAGCAACGCCTGGGCCACGGTCTCCGGCGTGCCCACCAGTGCGGTGGTATCGCCATAGGCACCCACCGCCGTCGCCGTCGGCATCCACAACGCCCGATCATGTCGGTCGGCACGGGCGGCGGCTGCCAGCAGGCGTTCAGAACCGGTGCCCTTGATGCGTTTCTGCCAAGGGCTGTTAGCCGCAAATTGCGGGTTGGCCTTGATCTGCGCGAGGATCTGTTCGGCACGCTGCCAGGCCTGCTCCTCGGTGGCACCCAGGATCAGCCGCACCGACAGGCTGACCCTTGGCGCTGCCACCCCTGCGGCGTTGGCGGCAGCCTTGAGTTTGCCGATCTGCTCGGCGACGCCGCTCAGCGGTTCCCCCCACAGCGCATACAGATCCGCATGCTTGACGGCGATCTGGTAGGCGATGTCGGACGAGCCTCCGAAGGAAATCGGGATATGCGGCTGCTGCAGCGGCTTCACCGGTGAAAAGGCACCCTTGATATTGAAGTAGCGGCCCTCGAAGTCGAACGGCGCCTCGGCCGTCCAGGTGCGGCGGACAATCTCCAGGTATTCGTCGGCACGCCGGTAGCGCTCGGTCTTGTCCAGCAGCGTGTCCCCCTCTTGCGGCTCGGCGGTGATACCGGTGATTGCATGCAGGCGGATGCGCCCGCCGCCGGTGGTGTGGTCGAGCGTGGCGAATGCCCGTGCGGCCACCGTCGGCGCGGTCAGCGCCGGGCGGTGGGCAATCATGAAACCCAGGCGTTCGGTGTGCGCGGCAGCATAGGCGGCAATCTGCAGGCTGTCGGCGCTGCCAGGGCCGCTGGCGATCAGCACCCGGTCGAACCCGGCATGCTCATGGGCGCGGGCGTGGTGACGGATGAATGGCAGGTCGAAGTCGGGTGTGCGTACGCCACGGGTCTCGGACCACTGGCGGGGGAAGATCATGCCGACAAATTCAATGGACATGGCTAAGGCCTTTCAGGTTGAGGAGGAATCAGAATTGGTAATCGACCTGGGCCAGCAGCGTGCGGCCCGGCATCGGTTGCAGAAAGGTATTGGTGGACCCGGCCAGGCCACTGACGAAATTCAGCTCGTCGGTGACGTTGAGCATGCGCACCGTCACGCCCCACTGCGGCTGGCGGTAGTACACGGCAAGATCGAGGTTGTATTCGTCCGGCACTTTCACCGTCTTGCTCAGGTTCAGGTACCAGCTGCTGGTCCACCAGCCGGAAAGCTCAACGCCAAACCCTGAGTCGAAGCGGTAGTCGACATACCCGCCAGCGTTGTATTCGGGGATCTGCACCGCATCGAACTTGCCGGCCGGGCGCTGGTTGAGGCTGTTGTTTTCGCCAAACACAGTGCCGTTGTCGGGGATGAAGCCGGCCGAGGCAAACCCGGCCTGGCTGGTGAACTCGTTGTAGGCGCTGATGCGGCTGAGGTTGAGGCCGCCGCGCAGGTGCTGGTCCTGGTAGCGCAGGGTGGCTTCCCAGCCTTTGACGATCAGCCGGGCAATGTTGTTGTTGCTGTCCGGCGACTGGTCACGGGCCTGCTTGTAGGCAGCCAGGGTGAAGAACAGCTGGTCGGGCACAGCCTCCACCTTCAAACCGACCTCATGCAACACGCTCAGGCTCTCGAAGGCCAGTGGGTTGAGCTGGTTGGCCCCCGTGCCGCTGCCCCAGCCCAGGCCGTTGGTGAAGAAGCCGGTATTCACTGCGAGGGAACGGTCGAACGTGTAGTACAGCGTGCTGTTTTCCGTGGGTTTGAAATAGGGACTGACCTGCACCGAGAACAGCCGGTAATTATCCGAGTCCTTGCGCGGGTTGCCGCCGGTCAGCACGAACGGGTTTTCGATGCGGGCGTCGATCCAGCTGCGGCTGGCGCCCACGTTCAGGCCCACACGTTCACCCAGGCGCAGGTTGTGCTGGCTGAACAGCGTCTGGGTGGTCCAGGTGCTGTCGGCGGTGTAGGGCGCCACCGATTCTGCATACAGACCGTGCCCGGCCGGGTACATGGCGGGCAGGTTGAGCCAGCCGTAGTAGCTGGAAAGCTGCGGCACACCGGGTTGGCCGATCCAGGCGGCGTTGCCACCGGCGGGGTTGCGGCCGCTCAGGCCGAGCAGGTCGCCGGGGTTTTTCAAGGTGGGGTCGAGGGTCAGGTCATAGGCGTTGATGGTGCTGCCGAAGCTGTTGTTGGCGGCGATCGACTCATTGCGCTCGCGGCGGTAGATCAGCCCGGTGTTGCTGTCGTCGACCAGGGTCAGGTCGCCCAGTTGCCACTGGCCACGTGCGCGGAATTCGAAGCGGTTGTCGAAGATGTCGTCCTTGCCCTGCACCTGGAACGCCCCGACGGCATCGGTGGTGTCGGTGGAGTGCTGGTAGAAGGTGCTGTTGGCCAAGGTGATCGACGGGGTCAGGTCGCCTTCGATGCGCAGTTGCGTGGTAAAGCGCCGCGAACGGTTTTCGTCCTGCGCACGCTGGCCGGTTTGTGACGACAAGGAGGTCAGGCCGTTGCCCGCCAGCGACGGGTCATAGACCCAGCCCCGCAGGCTGCCGGGGTTGGCCTGCGTATTGGGTGACGCGCCCTGGAAGCTGCCGTTGACCACCTGGTACTGGCCCTGGGCATTGCGCTGGCGTTGCACCCAGCCCAGCACCTGGGCATCGGAGGCACCGGAGGACAGCACTGGCGACCACAGTGTATTGCCGTTCTGGATGACCGGTGTGGCGCGGCCGGCGTAGTACTTGCCGTGGTCGACCAGGTCCTGGGTGGCGCGGTTCCAGCCGTGGGTGATGTTGTAGTCGAAGTAGTCGTCGTAGGCGGCGTTCCAGTCCACCCGCAGGTTGTCGTTGCGCCAGGCCAGCGCGCCGTAGAAGGCGTCGAAGTTGTTCTCGACATTGTCGTAGAAGTCTTCCTGGCGCTGGCGGGTGATGCTCACCCGGTAAGCCAGGTTGTCCGTCAGCGGGCCGGTGTTGTCGATGCTGAACTTGGTGGCATCGCGTGATTCGCCATCGGGGATCCAGCTGCCGATTTCGCCGCTGAGCTTGGTGCGGAAACGGTTGAAGTCAGGCTTCTTGCTCAGGTAGTTGACGTAGCCGCCACTGCCGCTGACCGAGCCGTAGGTCACCGACGAAGGCCCGGCGACGATGTCGGCGCCTTCGTAGGCGTTGAAGTTGGCCGGGTGGCGCACCCCGTAGGCGCGCTGGCCATCCTGGAACACCTCGGTATTCTGCCCGCGCATCTGCGGGGCGATGCCGGCGTTCTGGCCACCGCCGCGGGTGATGCCGGGGGCGTACTTGACCAGGTCGTCGGAGCTGCGGATCGGGTCGTTGGCCAGTTGCTCGGCGTTGATCTGGGTGACTGAGCGCGGGGTGTCCAGCACCTTGGCTTCCAGGCCGCCATAGATCGAGGCGGGCGGTCGGGTGGGCAGGGCATCGTCGTCAGTCTGTTCGGCCTGCACCGTGACGGTTTGCAGTTGGGTGTCTTGGGCGTGGGCCAGCGGCGCGCTGGCGGCCAGCATGGCCAGCGCCAGGGCGCTGGGCGGGAATTTGGGGTGCAGCAAGGTCACGCGGGGCATTGGCTGGGCCTCGTTCAATAGCAGGAATGTGGGAGAAGCGAGGGCGCAGCCGCGCCTGCGGTTGGGTGGGTATCTCTCAAGCCTGTCAGGAGGTTCTGTGGGAGCGGGCTTGTCCCGCGAACCAGGGCGAAGCCCTGGCCATGCACCTCTGGTGTCCAGGCGGGCCTATTCGCGGGACAAGCCCGCTCCCACAGGGGAATAGGCTGTCTTGGGGCGGATCAGGTTTTCAGCCACAGGCTCTCGAACCGCCAGGTACTGAACAGCGACTGCTCGGCCTGCGCGCCCCCCACGCGGGTGCTGACGCTGTCGAGCAGGTCGGCAAAGCCCCATATCAGCATGCCGCCGCGCTCGTACTGAATGCGTTGCGCCCGGTGTACCAGCGCTTTGCGTTGCTCCAGGTCCGGCTGGGCCATGGCGGCGAGGAAGGCCTCACTGAATTCGCGGTCGTGGAAGTGGGTCTTGTTGGCTACAGCAAACGGCGCGTCGGTGTGGATGGCACTGGCCAGGAACGGCGCACCGATGCTGCCGCCGGTACTCAAGGTCCAGTCGTCGCGCTGCGGGCCCTGGAAGGTGGCCAGGTCGACCTGGCGCACGTTCAGGGTCACGCCGATACGTCGGGCCTGCTCGGCCAATACCAGGGCCGAAGCCAGCCCCGGCCCTGGTGTGGTCACCAGATCCACCTGCAACTGTTCATGGCCGGCCTGGCGCAGCAACTGCGCCGCACGCTGCGGGTCATGAGGGCGCGGGCCAAGGCTGTGGTCGAAGGTGGGGTCGAAGGGTGCATACAGGTCGTTCGCCACCCGGCCCTGGCCATTCAGCGCACGGCGCACCAATTCGTCACGGTCGGCCAGCAGGCGGAATGCTTCCCGTACGCGCGGGTCGTTGAAGGGCGCCTTGGCGGTGTTCATGTCGAACGACAGCCAGTTGCCGCTCACCGATTTCAGCAGCCGCAGCCGAGGGTCGGCCTGCAGTACCTGCAAGTGCTCGGTGGACATGACGTTGGCCATGTCGATTTGCCCCGCACGCAACGCTGCCAGGCGGCCGGTCTGGTCCTTGAAGTCGATGATCTCCAGTTCATCGGCGTAGGGCTTCCCGGGCTTGTAGTAGTTGTCGAAGCGGGTGAACAGCGAGCGCTGGCCTGGGGTGAAGCTTTTCAATTTGTACGGCCCGGCACCGACCGGGTTGGTGACCGGGTGGTAGTCCACCGGTACGATGCCGCCGAAGTTGACCCAGGTTTCTGCCAGCGGCAGGTAGCTGCGCCCCTCGCGAAAGCCCAGGCGTACGGTGCGGTCGTCCAGCTTGACCAGGTTGTCGCGGTCTACCCAGTGCAGCAGTGCCGCATAGGGCGAGGCCAGCTGCGGGTCGGTGAGCCGGCGGATGGAAAAGATCAGGTCGTCGGCGTCGATGGTCTTGCCGTGGTGGAATTCCAGCCCCGGTTTCAGCCGCAAGGTCCAGCTGCTGGCATCGGCATTGGGCTCGGCGAACTCGGCCAGGGCCAGGCGCGGCTGCATCTGCTCGTCCCATTCCCACAGTTTGCTGTACAGGGCAAAGCCACGCACGATGCCGCTGCCGATGGGCTTGTGGGCGTCGAGGTTGCCGCTCTGGTTGCCGTCGATGATGCCCAGGCGCAAGCGCCCGCCGTGGCGCGGCTGGTCGGCTGCAGCGTGGGTGGGGCTGTCGGCGGGGCCGCAGCCGGCCAGCAGCCCGCCCGCCAGCACGCCAGCGTGGCCGAGGAAGCCGCGCCGGCTCAGTGGGTAACCGTCCCTGGCCATGGCGTCAGGCCCCGTTGCTGGCGTGCAGTTGCACGGGTTCGGCTGCCGGGCGGGCAAGGGCTGCGCGCTGCGCACGGAAGTGCGGCAGGATGTGTTCGCCGATGCGGTAGGCCTCTTCCAGGTGCGGGTAGCCGGCAAGGAAGAATAGATCGACACCGATGCCGTGATACTCGCGGATACGCGCCACCACGTTGGTGTAGCTGCCCACCAGTGCGCAGCCCGGCGGGATGCCGATGTAGCCGAAACCGGTCCAAACATTGGGGTGGATGAAGAAGTCGTCAAAGGCCTGCTGCTGGTCCTGGTCGCTGTAGCCGTGCTCGTAGCTCAGTTTGCGCGCCGTGCGCAGGCCGGCGTGGGCGGCGCGGGCCTTGACCGTGCCTTTGGCCACGCCTTCGTCGAAGAAGCGCTTGGCCTCGGCCAGCGCGGCTGCTTCGGTCTCGCGTGCGATCACGTCGATGGACAGGCCAAAGCGGATGTCGGTACGGCCCCACTTCAGCGCCCGGGCGCGGATGTCGGCGATCAGCGCGGCGATCTCGTCCGGGTGCTCGGCGCGCATCAGGTAGAAATCGGCGTGCTTGGCGGCGAACTCGCGCGCTGCCACCGACGAGCCTGCGGTGCAGATCAGCGGCAGCTCGGCCTTTTTCAGCGGGCCGCGCAGGCCACCGCCCTCGGCGCGGTAGTAGGTGCCTTCGTAGTGGAACTGCTCGTTGTGCCAATAGCCGCGGACCACGTCCATGAATTCGGTGGCACGGGCGTAGCGCTGGTCATGGTCTTCAAAGTCGCCCACCTGGCGCTGGATGGCATCGGAACCGCCGTTGATGATGTTCCACACCAGCCGGTTGCCGGTGGCGCGCTGGTAGGTCGCGGCCTGTTGCACGGCCACCCACGGGGTGTAGTGATAGGGCTGGAACGCGGTGACGAATTTCAGCGTGCGGGTTTCCCGGGCCAGCAGCGAGCACACCGTCCATGGCTCTTCGCCGGTGGGGGCGTTGACCATCAGTGCGCCGCCAAAGCCGTTTATTTCAGCGGCGCGGGTGATTTGACCGAGGTAGTCGATATAGGTGAAGTGATCACCCACCGCAAACCCCGACACCGCACCGGTGCTGGGCCCGCCCGCATGCCAGTCGCCGCGGTTGCGCGGGTCGCCGGGGAGGAACTGGGTTTCGCCATGCAAGGGCAGGCGGGTGAAGAATTCGATGCTCATGGGTTGGCCTCCTTACTGGACGCTTGGGCTGCAATTGGGGGTGACCGGCTGGCCGCTGATGACCTGGCGGGCGAAGGGGATCGAGTCCTTCAGCGAGGCATTCACCGTTTCGCTGTGGCCCAGGCCCTTGTAAAGGTGGCCCTGCACCACCGAGCCGGCCTTGCAGGCGTCCTGCATCAGCGCCACCTGTGTAGCGGCGGCGGGGGTCTTGTCCTCGGCGCCGGTGCCGATGAAGATCGGCTGGGCCAGTTTCAGGGTCGGGTACGACACCTGCGCCAGCCATGGCTTGAGCTGGTCGCCCTTGTAGTCTTTCTTGGCGTTGGCCGGGGTCAGGCCTGTGCCGACCACGTCGCTGACCAAGGCTGACAGGCAGCTGGTGCGCGCCTGCTCGAACAGCGGCAAGGCCTTGTCGGTGTAGAAGTCGCGCGGGTCGATGCTTGGGTCGTACTGCTGCGCAGCCAGCAGGGTGTAGAAGCCATAGGCCAGGGCCGGGTCGACCTTGTCCTGGTCTTGTTCACCGACATTCTTCGAGCCCACGGTGTAGATCACCCCCGTACCGATACTGCCCTTGACGCCCAGCTTGGGCGCATAGGTCGCCGCATAGGCACCGGCGGCAAAGGCCCCGGCGCCGCCTTGCGACTGGCCAATGATCAGCACCTTGTCTGCCAGCCCTGGCACGCCGGCGACCACCGCCTTGGCCGCATCGAGAATGCCGTAGGCGGCCATGCGGTTGTTCAGCAGCGGGTGGCCACCCGGTACACCGAGGCCTTGGTAGTCGGTGGCGACGATGGCGTAGCCCTCATCGAGCCAGCGGTTGAGGTATTGCACATCGCGGTAGCTGCGGCCAGCCCAGGACGGTGCGCAGATATCTGCCACGCCGACGGTGCCGTGGCCCCAGCTGGCGACCGGCCAGCCGCCTGCCGGTGCCTGGCCTTTGGGAATGAACAGTGCGCCGGACACCACGATCGGGGTCTTGCCGTCGATACCATCCAGCGAGGTGTAGAGAATGCGTTGCGCGCTGGCTGCGTTGGGCAGGCTGAGTGCCTGGTCCAGCGGTTCGCTGCGCAGCAGTTTACCGGGCGTGCCGGGGATGGCCTTGCTCCAGGTGTAGAAGGCCGACACACGGCCATCGCCCTGCTGCGGATCAGGTTTGGGTGCGTAGGTTTCGGCGGCCATGGCACCGATGGACAGGGCCAGGGCGCTGAGGCCGAAGACGAGCGAAGCAGGCAGTTTCATGGGTAAGGCTCTCAAGGTTGTTGGCTGATCTGGGCGTCGAGGGACGGCCAGTAGTGGGTCAGTTGCAGGTCGATCAGCGCCTGGCGGGTAAAGCCTGTGGCCAGGTCGCTGGTAATGTCGTAGGGCGTGCGGATCAGCCGGTTGGCCAGGGCGTACTGGCCCAGGGCGTCGTAGTGGGCCTTGAGCTGGGCATCGCTTTTCGGTGCCCAGCGCGCCTTCCACACGACCGGGTCGTCCTGGTCGTCCCGGCGCAGCACGCTTTCGCTCACACCGGCGCGCGAAGACAACCCGTAGTAGGCGTCGCGGTTCTGCTCCTGAGAAATCCACCAGGCGGCGCGCACCCAGGCGGTGGCCACCAGCTGCGTCAGGTCGGCGTGCTGCTGCACGAAGCGGTCAGTGCCCCACAGGTCCGACACCAGCCGCCAGTCGTTGGCGCCTTGCTTGGTCGACCAGAGGATGCGCGCCACGCCT
Organism: Pseudomonas sp. XP2; assembly: GCF_053557975.1. Lineage (NCBI taxonomy): Bacteria > Pseudomonadati > Pseudomonadota > Gammaproteobacteria > Pseudomonadales > Pseudomonadaceae > Pseudomonas > Pseudomonas sp. XP2. Next base: position 79,983 of record NZ_JBNRIK010000012.1, on the reverse strand, counting down.
TTGTCTTCCAGGGCATAGGCTTCGTTGAGCAGCACGGCAGCGTCGACCTTGCCGGCGGACACCGCAGCCGCGCCTACTTGCGGGTTGAGGTTGGCGATCTTGAAATCACTGAGTGCCAGGCCCTGGCTTTGCAGGAAATTGCTGAAGGCGAACTCCCATGGGCGGCCGCGGTGCAAAGCCAGGCGCTTGCCTTTGAGGTCCTGAATGCTGCGCACCGTCGAGTCGCTCGGTACTACCAGGTAGATGTTGTTGCCGCTGCCACCCGGTACCACCAGCTTGCCCGGCACCTGGCCGGCGCCGGCGATGACCGAGGGCAGGTCGCCGCGTACGGCAAAGTCCAGGCTGTCGTTGCTGAAGCCTTCGTTGATCTGCGGCCCGGCGCCGGCATGCGGCAGGGCGGTCCATTGCAGTTTCACGCCGCGGGCGGCCAGTTGCTGTTCCAGCCAGCCTTCTTCAATCACCCGCCCCGGGATGCCGCCGAACACCGGGGCGCCACCCTGGGTGAAGGCAACAATGGCGATGCGCACCGCCGCCGGTGGCTCGGCGGCCAGCGCAGTCAGGCTAAGGAACAGGCCGCCCAGCAGGGCGAGGGCATTACGCCAGGGATTGTTCATGTGCAGCTCCAGGCAAAGGTTCTACAGGCCAGGAGCGAAATGCATGCCAGCATGCCTTGAAGTGGCGCAAGCCCCCTATTTACAGGGCCTCCAGCCATGAGCACCTAGGTGTGCAAGGCAAGGTCTGCTGATCGGCGGGCAGGGGAGTGCTGACGGGTTGCTGCTGTGGCAGCAATCAGCTGCTGAAAATTTGAATATTCTTAATTCGAATATCTAAATATTAATTAATAATTTTTTGATCTAATTTGTTTCATGCACTATGGGCCTGCGCGTCAACTGCCAGGAATGCCCCTATGTCGCTGATCACCCACCCCAATGCCCGCGAGCTGACCAAGTCGGTACGTGCCACCGTGCTCGTGTTCAAGGACCCGCGCTCCCAGGAACTGCTCAGCCGCATCGAGCGCCTGGCGCCCAGCGAGGCCAACACCCTGATCATCGGCGAAACCGGCACCGGCAAGGAGCTGGTCGCCCGTCATATCCACCACCTTAGCCGCCGTGGGCGTGAGCCATTCGTGGCAGTCAACTGCGGTGCCTTTGCCGAAACCTTGGTGGAGAGCGAGCTGTTTGGCCACGAAAAAGGCGCGTTTACGGGCGCCACCAGTAACAAGGCTGGCTGGTTCGAGGCGGCTAATGGCGGCACGTTGTTCCTGGATGAAATCGGTGACCTGCCGCTGAACATGCAGGTGAAGTTGCTGCGGGTGCTACAGGAGCGTGAAGTGGTGCGCCTGGGTTCACGAACGCCAATTCCGATCAATGTCCGGCTGGTGGCGGCGACCAACGTCAATCTGGCCGATGCGGTGGTGGCGGGGCACTTTCGTGAAGACCTGTTCTACCGCCTGCATGTGGCGACGATTCGCTTGCCGCCGTTGCGCGAGCGGCCGGGGGACATCCTGCCGCTGGCGGAATTCTTCATCGAGGAACATTGCCGACGCCTGGGTTACGAGCGTGCTTCGTTGAGCCCGGATGCCGAACGCAAATTGCTGGCGCATAGCTGGCCGGGCAACATCCGCGAGCTGGAAAACGCCATTCACCATGCGTTGCTGGTGTGCCGGTATCAGGTGGTGGCGCCGGCGGACCTGCACCTGGTCGATATGCGGCCACAGGTGGCGGCGCCTGCGGCCCATGCGTATTTGCCGGCAGCGAGCGCGGCACCGCCTGACCTGGAAAGCGCGTTGCTGGCGTTGTTCGAGCAGAACGTGCCGAATTTGTATGAGCATATTGAGGAGACGGTGTTCAGGGCGGCGTATCGGTATTGCCACGGCAACCAGTTGCAGACAGGGCGGTTGCTGAACATCAGCCGCAACATCGTGCGGGCGCGGCTGGAGAAGATTGGCGAACTGTCGAAGGCTTGATTTGCTTGTCTTGGGGCCGCACAGCGGCCCGAAAGTGGCTTGGTTATTTGATGAAGCGCACCTGGCTGATGATCTTCTCGATCACTGCCCCTTTACGTTCGTTGAAGCGGGCCTTGTTCTGCTCGAACAGGTTGTTGCCCTTGGTATCGATGGAGATGATCAGCGGCCCGAACTCGCGAACACGGTTCACCCAAAGGGGCTCCGGCATGCCCAGGTCCTGCCACTCCGCACGCTCTACTATCGATGTGGCCATTCGCTTTGGTGAGCTGCCTGATTCGCGCCTGATCGCGCGCAAGATCGCTGCCAACCGCCGCCGGTTGTGCGCGGCGCCCGCTTACCTGGAGGCCCACGGCACCCCTGAAGCACCAAAAGACCTGGCCAGCCACAACTGCATCGTGTTGCGCCAGAACGATGCCGCGTTCGGCATCTGGCGGCTCAGCCGCGGCAAGCAGAGCGAGTCGGTGAAAGTGCGCGGCAGCCTGAGCACAAACGATGGCGAGGTCGCCCTGAACTGGGCCCTCGATGGGCAAGGCATCCTGATGCGGGCCGAGTGGAACCTGGCTGACCACCTGCGATGGCGCATCGTCAGCTCAGCGTTCTTGGGCCTGGCCGAAGACCTTGGTTTCCCATGACCGCTGCGCAAAGCAATTGCGAAATCCGGTCAGACTCAGGTTAAATGAGAGTCATTATTAAAGACGCTCTCATCGGTTCTACCATGTCCTGTGCTGACCCTTCCCTGCAAAAAGCCGTGCACACGCTTTACGAGGACCACCATTCCTGGTTGTGCGGGTGGCTGCGCCGCAAGCTCGGGTGTGTGGAGCATGCGGCCGACCTGGCCCAGGACACGTTCATGCGGGTACTGACCCTGCGCAAGGCGGCCGAGCTGCAACAGCCACGGGCTTATCTGAGCAGTATTGCCCGCAGCCTGATGATCGACATGTTTCGGCGGCGTGCCGTGGAGCAGGCCTACCTGGAAACCCTCGCGGCACGGCCTGAGCCTGTAGAAGTTTCGCCGGAGGCGCGCCTGCTGATCATCGAGACGCTGCTGGAAATCGATCGGCTACTCGACGGGCTGGGCTCGCGTACCCGCGAGATCTTCCTCATGGCCCAGCTCGATGGCTTGAGCTATGTGGAAATTGCGCGGCGCCTGGATGTTTCGCTCACTACTGTCAAAAAGCATGCAGTGCGGGCGCTGACCCATTGCCTGATGCTGGCCGAGGCCTGAACCATGGCGGCCGAACCATTGGACCGCGATACACTGGAGGCTGCCGCACGCTGGTATGTCGAGCTGCGCTGCGGGGCGGATGACACCCTGCGAGCGGCGCACCAGCGCTGGTTGTCGAGTAACCCGCAACACTTGCTGGCCTGGGAGCGCCTGGCACGCTTGCAGGGCAAGCTGGCGCAGGTGACGCCCGGCATTGCACGGCCGACGTTAACCAGTGCCAGGGCCAAGCGACGTGAGGTCCTCAAGGTGCTTTCAGTGCTGCTGGTCGGGAGCGCGACAGGGGGGGGGTGTTGCAGGATGGCATCGTTGCACGGTTGACAGCCGATGTGCGCACAGGCGTTGGCCAGCAGCGTTCGTTGCGGCTGGACGATGGGACCCAGTTGCGCCTGAACACCGACACTGCTGTTGATATTCGCTACAACGGCGAGTGGCGGGCCCTTGAGTTGCTCAAAGGAGAGATTCTGGTGCAAACCGCCTCGGATGCATTGTCTCGGCCTTTCGTCGTGCATACCGGGCAGGGTAGCGTCCGCGCACTCGGTACGCGCTTCATCGTGCGCTGCGACAACGACCTTGTGCGGGTCTGTGTATTGCAGCATGCCGTGGAGGTGCGCAGTGCACTTGCCATGGCGTCTGTGCGGGTAGAGGCCGGGCAACAGCTGGAATTCAGCGCGGGGAAAACCGGCAACGTGACACCGCTAGCGGCGATGGCAGACGCTTGGTCCCGCGAGATGTTGATCGTGGATGACTGGCGCCTCGCCGATGTTGTCAGCGAACTGCAGCGGTATCGGCCCGGGTACCTGGGCTGTGATGAGGCCGTGGGTGGGTTGCGACTGTCCGGGGCGTTTCACTTGGGCGACATCGATATCGTCCTGGAAAACCTCACGACCACGCTGCCTGTGCGCATTCGTCGCTTCAGCCGCTACTGGACGCGCGTCGAGGCTGCCTGAAGCCTGATGCCGGTAGTTGAGCATTTTAGGGCCGCAACGCGGCCCCAGGATGCTTGATTGAGTGTCATGGCCTTAAGGCTGGCGATTTTTTTGCCTGGGGGGGGTTATCGATTGTCGTTCTCGTTCGACTTGTAGGTAGACGCGCACCAAGCGCAATGAAAACACTGCCGCAGGGCGAAAGGAAACCGCATGCTCGCTGTCAACGATTGCAACCGCATCCTCTTGATCAACTCGACCAAAACCAGACTGGCGCGTGCCGTGAATCGCGCAATGTTCAGTGTGGTGCTGGCGACGCCATTGGCAACGCTGATGGTGGCCAGCCCTGCCATTGCCCAAAGCCAGGCTGAAACTTCGTTCGATATTGCCGCCGGCCCCCTGGCCACGGCGCTTACGCAATTTGCTTCGGCTGCGGGAGTGACGGTGTCCTTCGAGCCGTCATCGGTGCAGGCACTGAAGTCGCCCGGCCTGCATGGCCGCTACAGCTCCGATGCCGGCCTGCGCCAGTTGCTGGCGGGTAACCGGTTGCAGGTGTTGAAGCAGGCCAATGGCAGCTACTCGCTGCTGCCCATGGTCGGTGACGATTCGACCCTGCAGCTTGATACCACCAGCGTCACCGGTGCGGCTGCGGAGTCCGCCTATGGGCCCGTGAATGGCTACGTTGCCAGCCGCAGTGCCACCGGGACCAAGACTGACACGCCCATCCTGGAGATCCCTCAGGCCATCAACGTGATCACCGCCGACCAGGTACAAGCCCAGGGCGCGCGCAACCTGACCCAGGCGCTGCGCTACACCCCGGGCCTGGCCACCGGCGGCTTTACCGATCGCAACAGCATTGCTGACGAAATCACCAGCCGCGGGTTTGCTCCGACCCCGCTGTACCTGGACGGCGCATACCTGCCGTACGCCGGTAGCCTCGGGGGTGCACCCCAGATCGACCCCTACACGCTGGAGCGTATCGAAGTACTCAAAGGCCCATCTTCGGTGCTGTACGGGCAGAACCAGCCGGGTGGGTTGATCAACATGGTTTCCAAGCGCCCCACCCGCGAGCCGCGTAGCCAGGTGAAGCTTGGCGCTGGCAGCTACAACCGGGTCAACGGCGCCTTCGATACCAGCGGCCCGCTGGACGAGCAGAAGGTCTTTACCTATCGCCTGGTCGGGGTTGCCGACAAAGGCAACGAAATGGTCGCTCACTCGCATAGCGAGCGCTTGTTGCTGGCGCCGAGCCTGACCTGGGCGCCAAACGAAGACACGTCCCTGACGCTGCTCGCCCAAGTGCAGCGTGATGATGGCCTGCCCGATTATCAGACGTTGCCGATGATCGGCTCGCTCAAGCGTGGCCCGACAGGCCAGCATATCGACCGCGACTTCTTTTCGGGGGACTCGCGGTACAACGATTACAAGCGCAACCAGTACATCTTCGGCTATGACTTCAGCCACCGTTTCAATGACGAGCTGGCATTCAGATCTACCGCGCGCTACACCGACGTACGAGACCGCTACAAAGGCTTTTACCTGCGCAGCTTCGTGACAGAAGGTGATGTGGTCGACTACACCCGCGCCAACCGGGTCAAGCTTGACTGGCGTCAGCACAACATCGCCTACACCCTCGATAACAACCTGGAGTACACCTTTGACACGGGCGCACTGCGGCACACCTTGCTGGCCGGCGCGGACTACCGTCACTTCTCGCGCAAGTACGATGGTTACAACGCCTACAACGTGTTGCCGGTCGACCTGTATGGCAAGAACAACTACCCCACCAGCAACGTAACGCCGGTGCTGGATACCCGTTGGGACAATACACTGCGCCAGACCGGGGTCTACGTGCAGGACCAGATCAAGCTGGATAACTGGATCCTGACGGTAGGCGGGCGCCAGGACTGGGCGGAAGTCGACAACAAGGATCTGCTGGCGCACAGCATTGCCTCCCAACGCGACAGCAAGTTCACCGGGCGCATCGGCCTTACCTATGTCACCGAGTTTGGCCTGGCGCCGTATGTCAGCTATTCGCAGTCGTTCTTGCCAACCGTGGGCACGGCAGCGCCCGAGCGCGGTGGCAAGGCGTTCGAGCCAAGCGAAGGCGAGCAATACGAGGTGGGGCTGAAGTATCAGCCTGTCGACGGGACCTTGTTCACGGCGTCGGTGTTCCAGGTGAAACAGAAGAACATGCTGACCGGCGATACCGAGTACCCGCAGTACCAGACGCAAAATGGCGAGGTGCGCTCCCGTGGTGTGGAGCTGGAGCTCAAATCCAGCATCGAGAATGTCGATGTACTGGCCGCGGCCACCTACATCGACTCGTTCTATACCAAAAGCACCTATGGCGACCAGGGCAACCGCAATGAGGCGCAGGCCCCGGTGTCTGCCACATTGTGGGTGGATTACCACTTCACCCAGGCCACCCTCAATGGCCTGACCTTTGGCGCCGGGGCACGTTATACCGGCCGCAAACAGGGTAACTCGGCCAATACCTTCGAAGTACCGGCCTACGCCGTGTATGACGCTACCGTCAGCTACGACCTGGCCAAGCTCGACCCAAGCCTGCGTGGCCTGCAGGCCAGCGTGAATGTTCAGAATATTTTCGATCGCGAGTACGTTTCTGACTGCAACTACGCGTTTGGCTGCTATTACGGACAGGAGCGGGTTGCGTCGGTAGAGCTGACCTACGACTGGTGATCAAGCCCCCGCGCCACGCGGTATACTCCGCGCCATTTTGCCAATGGCGGGAGAACGCTATGCGCCAGGTTTTGCTCATCGTCGATGTCCAGTCCACCTTCAGCCCGCCCGAGTGGCTGGTCGATGGCTTGCGACGGTTGTCAGCGAACATCCCTACCGTTGCCTCGGTCGAGTTGCACGACGAACAGGTCACGCCGTTCGAACGGCAGCTCGGCTGGCACCCGGCTGCCGAGGACGAAAGCCTGGTCGAAGCCGACCAGGTGTTCGTCAAGCATGGCTACGGGCAAAGCGCCGAAGCCATCGAGTACATCAGGCAACTGGGTGTGGAGCGCGTGCTGGTGTGTGGGCTGCAGACCGAAACCTGTGTGCTGGCCGCCGGCTTTGCCCTGTTCGATGCGGGGCTGACGCCCACCCTGGTGACGGACATGACGGTTGGGTCTTCACTGGACCGGTCGGCCAAGCTGGGGATCCAGCTGTGGCAGCATCACTTTCGCCACGTCACGACCTCGGCTGAAGTGCTGGCCGAACTGGCGGGACAACGCTAAGACCTGCAGTGCCAGATCATCGTGCAGGCAGGCTAGTCTGTCAGTCCTGTGGGAGCGGGCTTGCCCCGCGAACACCGGCAAAGCCGGTGCCATGCAGCGCACGGTCCCCCTCGCGGGACAAGCCCGCTCCCACAATGGCTGGGCGCTGGTTCACCGCCCTGTCAGAAGTCCCAGCGGGTCGTGACCATCAGGTTGCGTGGTTCGCCGTAGTACGTGGTATCGAAGTTTCCAAGCCCGGTCAGGTAAACCTTGTCGAACACGTTGTTGGCATTGACCGTGAAGCTCAAGTGCTCGCTGTACTGATAGCGGGCCATCAGGTCCACCAGTGTGTAGCCGCCTTGCTTGATGCGGGTATAGTCGTTGGCGATCGGGCTGTAGATATTCCCGTAGAAGCCGCTCTGCCAGCGCAGCCCACCGCCCACGGTCAGCTGGTCGAATGCGCCAGGCAGGCGGTAAGTATTGAACAGCCGTACCACGTGCTCGGGCTTGGTGGTTGCCAGTGGGAAGCCGAAAATCCGTTGGTCGTCGGCATCGCGGGTACGGGCGTAGGTGTAGCCGGCGGTGACGTTCCAGCCGGGTGCCAGTTCGCCGGCCAGCTCCAGTTCGACGCCCTTGGTGGTGGCGCCGTCGATGGCTTTGTAGATGCCTTCGTTGGTCACCGGGTTGGTGCCGATATTGGAAGCGACGTTGTCTTGCTCGATGCGGAAGAACGCCAGGGTGCCGTTCAGCCTGCCGTCGTACCAGGCAGCCTTCAGCCCGGCTTCATAGCCGTCGCCTTCGACGGGTGCGAGGGTGGCGCCGTTGATGTCCTTGTAAACCTGCGGCTGATAGATCGACGTGTAGCTGGCATACACCGAGTAGGTGTCGTCCAGGTCATAGACCACGCCCGCATAGGGGGTGACCACACCGTGTTCCTTGTAGCTTGCGTGGGTGTCGCTCAACGAAGACGTTGGGTAATAGTCCTGATCATCGTTGTACTTGAAGGTGCTGACCCGGGTGCCGAGAATGACCGAGAGCTTGTCGGTCGGCCTCAGGCGGGTGGCCACATAGGCGCCATTCTGGCTTTGCGTGGTGGTGTAGTCGCCGTTTTTCGGGAAGTTCTGCTCCGGCAGTTTGCCGTTCCAGTCGAAGATGGAGCCGGGCACCATGGCGAACGCGCTGGCGTCGTAGGTATCGCCGGTCTGCTTCGAATGCGAGGTCATGAAGCCTGCCACCAGGTCGTTCTCACGGCCGAACAGGGTGAACGGGCCGGATATATTCACGTCTGCGGTGTTTTGCACGCGGTGACCTTCCCAACGCCCCCAGTACAGGAACATGCCCTCGCCGGTTGCCGGGTTTGGGTTGCCGCCGCTGGCAGACGCCAGGCGCGTATCATGGTCGCTGATCATGTGGTTGAGGCTGAGCTTGACCTTCCAGTCGTTGGCCAGGGCCTGCTCCAGCGAGGTGAAGTACGTGGTTGACTCGAAGTCGCGACGGCTCCAGTCTGCCGCCGGGTTGTGCGAACGCGAGAAATCGGTGCGGCTGCCGTCGGAAAAGTAAGTCGGGTTACCGGTCCACGACGATCCACGCGGAGTCGTGGTCTGGTTGTCGATGCCGAAGGTGAGCAGGGTGTCGGGTGTCAGGTCGGCTTCAAGAATGCCGTAGTAAACATCCTTTTTCTGCTTGTAGTGGTCCAGGTACGACTTGCGGTCCTGGTAGGCCCCCACCAGGCGGCCACGTACGCTACCGCTGTCGTTGAGCGAACCCGAAATATCACCTTCGGTACGGTAGTTGTCCCAGGACCCCGCGCTGGCGGTGATCGACGCCTTGAAGTCTTGAGTGGGCTTCTTGCGCACCAGGTTGACCGTCGCTGAGGGGTCGCCAGAGCCGGTCATCAGGCCGGTGGCACCCTTGATCACTTCGATGCGGTCGTAGGGCGCCATGTCGACGTGGGTCACGCCCTCATCGTAAACGCCGTCGTAAATGGTATTGATGCCATCGTACTGGTAGTTGGTAATGGCAAACCCGCGTGCGGAGTACTCCATGCGTTCGCTGTCGTACGCCTGGACCGAAACCCCGGGCGTGTTGCGCAGCACGTCGCCGATGTCTTGCGAGCCGTGGTCGTCGATAACCTGGCGGGTGATCACGCTGACCGACTGCGGCGTTTCGCGCAGGGTCAGTGGCAGTTTGGTTGCGCTGGTGGAACCGCCGGTGGTGTAGGCGCCGGTACCCTCGGTGACGTTACCCAGCCCCAGCGCATCGACGCGGCTGGGGGCCAACTCAAGTACATCCCCCTGTTGGGTGCTCAACAGCAGCGAGTAGCGCCCGTCGCTTTCCCGGGTGGCCTGCAACCCGGTGCCACTGAGCAGGATCTGCAAGGCTTGGTCGACGTCATAGCGCCCCTCAAGCGCAGGCGAACGTTTACCGCGCGTCCAGTGGGTGTCGAACGACAGCACGATGCCAGACTCGGCAGCGAACTGGGTCAGCGTTTCGCCAAGGTCGCCCTGTGGCAGGTGGTAGTCATGGGCTTGCGCAGCGCTGGCAGCGCCAGGCCCCGCGAGCAGTGCAGTCAGTAGCAGGCAGGTGCGCAGGCCTGGCGCAGTGAAAGGCCTGGGTTTGAAGCGGCAGGTCATCGTCGCGTTTCTCTGATAGGTAAAAGTCGGGATACCTATGAGTCGGATAAGCCCTGGCAAAGTGATCAGGCGCCCAGCATTTTTTTACGCCGCCGTGATGGTGACCCAGAAACGCGTACGCACCTGTACCTGCACCGGCAGCGACGTGGTCAGCGCGCGCAGGATCTGGTCGGTATCGTCGAGCCGGTAGGTGCCGCTGATACGCAGCCCTGCCACGGCTGGCGCGCAGCGCAGCCAGCCCGGGCGGTAGCGTGAAAGGTTGCTGATGAAGGCGTCGAGGCGCTGATCATTGGCAATCAGCAAGCCGCGGCCCCAGGCATCTGCGGCCAGGGGGACGGGTTCCAGCGCGGCGAAGCCTTGCTCATTGAAGCGACAACGCTCGCCACTGTTTACCAGCAGGGTCTGGCCCGAGCTCAGGGTTACACGCGCCTGCCGGGCAAATACCTCCAGGCTGCTGCCGTCATCGAACAGCCGCAGGGCAAAGCGGCTTTCGCCGGCTTCGACCGTGCCGTTTCGGGTGCTGACCCTGCAGTGCTGGCGCGCCGGCACAGCGACCATGACTTCACCTTGGCGCAGGCGCAAGCGCGCAGGGTCGAGCGCGTCATCCACATCGACCGCAGAGGCGGTATTGAGCATCAGCTTGGTGCCATTGTTCAGCATCAGCGAGCGCTGTTCGCCCACCCCGGTGCGCAGGTCTGCCAACACTGCAGACTGCTTGACCTCGCGGTACCCCCCCAGGCCCAGCGCGCCGCCGCCCAGCAGCAGCAAGCCTGCCTTGACCACCCGCCGACGGCTGGCGTTGCGGTCATGCGCTGCCAGCGCCAACACCCGTGCCGATGCCGGGTTTTCGCTTGCTGCCATGCGCGTTTGCAGGCGCTCGGCCTGCTGCCAGGCCCAGGCATTGACGGGCGTTGCATTCAGCCACAGTTGCCAGGCCGAGTAATCACTGGCCTGCACCTCACCGCTGTTGAGCTGGCTGAACCAGTGCGCGGCCTGGCGTAGCGAGGCCAGTTGCTCGGCGTTCAGGTTCATGCTCACTGGCCATGGCCAAGGCTGTAGATCATGCAGTGTTCGGCGGCCTTGGCAATGTAGCGGCGCACGCTGACTTCGGAAACACCCAGCTGGATGGCGATGTGCTTGTAGGGCATGCCGTCGATCTGCGAAAGCAGAAATGCTTCACGTACCTTGGGCCCGAGCGAGGCCAGCATGGCGTCGAGTTCGAACAAGGTTTGCAGCAAGGCCAAACGTTGCTCTGGTGAGATGTCCAGTGCTTCGGGTTGCTCGGCGAGCACCTGAAGCCAGGCCCTTTCCAGGTGCACCCGGCGCAGGTGATCGATCATCAGGCGGCGAGCGATGGTCGCCAGGTAGCCTTTGGGTTCGCGTACGGCGGCGAGCTTGACGGCGGCGTCGGCGGCAGACATGACACGCACGAACACATCCTGGACCAGGTCTGCTGCCAGGTGGCTGCAGTTCACCCGCGGTTTCAGCCAGTTATGCAACCATTTGCTCTGGGCCCGGTACAGCTGGCTGACTTGAGAAGTGAACGCTACATCCGGGATGCTCATCCGTGCCGCCTGAAAATGCTTGCAAATGTTAATTGTTCGCATTTTAGGCAGAGTGTTTCAGGGTTTGCAATCACAGATCCCGTGCCGGCAATTCAGCTCAGGCAGAGGTAGCACGCCTGGCCGAATCAGCCTCACGCGCCTGGTTCTGCTTGTGCCTGCGCGCAAACAGCAGACGCAACAGGGTGTTCCAGCAGTAACCCACCAGCACCCCTCCGGCGAGTGCCAGGGCTACCTCGAACAACGGGTGCCTTAAAACATGGTCTGCCAGCGACTGGAACTGGAAATGCGTCAGGTAGATAAACAAGGTTGACGATGCGATGACCGCACCTGCCCGTGCGACCAGGGCAGGCACTGGCACCGAGCGGAACCAGATAAGGGCCAGGATTGCTGGCAGGGCGATATCGACATAGCGCGAGAAAGCCTCCCAGCCAACGCCGGCAACCGCCATCAAATCCAGCTCGGCGACCACCAGCACGGCCACCGCGCTGGCTACCCACTTGCGCGCTGTGGTGTCGGCATGGTGCACGGCCATGCCCAGCACCATGACCGCCAGGAAGTGCTGCGGTACCCGGTTGAGCAGCGCACTGGCGTCGAACACGAAGCGGTTGAGCAGCACATCCAGCGCCACCAGCGCACAGGTTGCAATGATCAGGCAGCGGAACGGGTCGGCGAGGACGACCCGACGTACGCGCCTGATCGACAGCACGATACCGATGATCACGATCATCTGTACCAGCACTTCGATGTACCAGTAATTGAACAGGCTCACCTCATTGGCCGGGAACCAGTTGGACACCAGCAGCAGTGATTGCCAGTGCAACCGGTCGAACACCAACTGGATCAGCGCGGTGTACAACAGCGTCGGCACCACAATGGCCGCCAGCGACCTGAGCAGCGTGCGGGCATCGCCGCGTTCGTCGATTGCCTTGAGCTGGAACCGCGCCAGGCTGATGCCGGACACCAGGAACAGCACAGACGTTTCGCCGACGATCAGCCAGTGGTCGAACTCGCTCAGGTGGCCGACCACGATCAGGATGATGGCGAGCATGCGCACGAACACCGGCATTTCCATCGACCGCAACGCGCCTTTGGGGGGCGCACTCAGCTCGGCCAGCTGGCACACCGGCAGCGTTTCCCAGCGCTGCGGCAGGTGGCCGATCAGCTCCTCCAGCACCCGCGAGGCCTGCACGAATGACAACGAGTCGCCCCCCAGTTCGACAAAGCTCAACCTGGCGTCCAGGCGTGGCACCTGCAGAATGCGAGCCCAGGCCGAGCTCAGTTTTTCGGCCAGAGGGGACAAAGGTGGGTGGGCACTGTCGTCAAATGGCGCAGGCAGGGCGCGTTTGTCCACCTTGCCGTTAGGGGTGAGCGGCAGGGCGTCGAGGAACACGAATAGCGCTGGCACCATGTAGTCCGGCAACTGGCGTGTGAGCGCCTGGCGCAGGTCATCGGCGGGTATGGGTTTTTGCCCAACGCAATAGGCAACCAGCCGGGGCGACGCACTGTCGCGGTTGGCCACCACCACGCATTGGCCGATGAGCGGGTGACGGGTCATGGCGTTCTCGATTTCCGCCAGCTCGATGCGATGGCCACGGATTTTGACCTGGCTGTCACCGCGCCCCAGGAAACTGGCGCTGCCATCGGCCAGGTAGGTGCCCAGGTCACCGGTGCGATAACAGCGGTCGCCTGCGGCGCCGGTGAACGGGTTGGCGATGAACTTGGCCTCGGTCAGCGCCGGGTCGCCCCAGTAACCCTGCGACAGGTAGGGGCTGCGGATCAGGATTTCACCGGTTTCGCCTGCGCTGACCAACTGGTTGGTCGAGTCGACCACCAGCAGCTGCGCATTGGCGATGCCTTTGCCCAAGGGCACCCGGGCACCGTCCGAATCAGGGTCGAGGGTATGGAAGGCCATGGCTTGTGGCGTTTCCGTGGTGCCGTAGAAGTTCACATTGACAGCATTGGGCGCAATGGCGCGGATGTGCTGGTACAGCGCCGGGCTGAGTGCATCGCCACCCCAGAACAGGTAGCGCAGTTGATCGAGTAGCTGGCCATTCAAGTGTGCGCCGGTTTCGATCAGCTTGCCCAGCGGCGGGGTGAGGTGGATCACGCTCACGCCGTGCTGGTGAATCCAGCCTGCCAGCCGTGCCGGGTCGGTCAGGGTCGACTGGGCGGGGCAGGCGAGGGTTGCGCCAATTGACAGGGGCGTGAACACGTCGCGGTACACCGGGTCATGGCCCAGACCGGAAAGCAGAGAGAAGGTGTCGGCCTGGGTGAAGCCATGCTGGCGCACATGCCAGTCGATGAAATGCACCAGGGGCGCGTGATGGGTAACGATACCCTTGGGTTCACCGGTGCTGCCCGAGGTGAAAGTGATGTAAGCCGGTTGCTCGGGGCTCACACTGGGCAGCGCGACGCAGTGGCAAGGGAAGGCTTGCAGTGCCTCGGCGGTGGTTTCCGGCACCGTGATGACAAGGGGGCCGTCGGTGTCGACGGATGCCTCGCCACAGCGCAAGACCACAGCCGGCGTCAGTGTGCGGATGATCTGCCCGATGCGCGCGGGCGGGTAGGCGGCGTCGGCCACGGTGAAGGCCAGGCCGGCGCGCAGGCAGCCGAGCATGGCGTACACCAGACCCGCGCCCCGGCTGGCGACGATAACCACACGATCGGCGCCACTGGCAGATTGTTCCAGCAGACAGGCGGCAATGCCCTGGCTGATCTGCGCCAGTTGGGCATAGTTGCAGGTGGTGTGCCGGGCCAGGATGGCGGTGGCACCCGGGCAGCGGCCGGCCTGTTCGAGGAAGGCGTAATGAATCGGCTGGTCGGCACGGTACTCCAGGCACAGCGTCGGGTTCGGGCGCAGGTCCGGCATGATGGGTGAGGGCTCCGCATGAACGTTGGGGCTGGCTGGTAGCACAACGCTAGTGCAGGGTGGCCGATGGCGCCAATGTTCAGCGGGATTGGGCGAGGCTTGTCGACAGTCGGGTGCGCTGTGGGCCCCAATCGCGGCAAAAGCCCGCTCTCATTGAACAAAACATGACTCATTGATCTGGCAGGGACTCTGTGGGAGCCCTGTCCGCTGCGATTTCAGGCCACATCCACCAGCACGATCTCGCTGTCCTCGACGGCGGTGACCCGCAGCACTTCTTCCTGCTCGATCGCCACACCATCGCGCGCCTTGGCCCGCAGCCCATTGATCTCCACCAGCCCCTTGGCCGGCACCAGGTAACCCCGGCGTGCGGCCTCAAAGCGATACTCGGCGGTTTCACCTGCACGCAAGGTGGCAGCTACCAGTCGGGCATCGGTACGAATCTGCAGGCTGTCTTCATCACCGGCACGGCCGCTGGCCAGGGTGACGAAGCCTTCGCCACGCTCGCCTTTGGGGAACGGCCGGCTACCCCACTGCGGTGCTTCACCCGTGCGCTCAGGCACAATCCAGATCTGGAAAATACGCGTGTCGACGTCTTCCAGGTTGTACTCGCTGTGCACGATGCCGCTACCGGCACTCATCACCTGCACGTCACCGGCCTCGGTGCGGCCTTTGTTACCCAGGCTGTCCTGATGGCTGATCGCGCCTTCACGCACATAGGTGATGATTTCCATGTCGCGGTGCGGGTGCGGCGGGAAGCCACTGCCAGCCGCGATCAGGTCGTCGTTCCATACACGCAGGTTGCCCCAGTGCATGCGCTGCGCGTCGTGGTACTCGGCGAACGAGAAATGGTGATGGGCATCGAGCCAGCCGTGGTTGGCGTGGCCAAGGCCTTCGAAGGGTCGCAGTTGCAGCATGGTCGTGCTCCTTGAATCAGTGGAATGACGCCATGATGCGCTAAAGAAACATCGAAAATAAGCGTAAATATCGGCTCAAAACAATCATATTGGTCGATATTGTTTTTGCAATGTTTGACTCGCTTCATCGCCTAATCCACTGATCTGCAAGCATTCGCTGGCGATTTTCCGTCGATGCGGCGAACATGCCGGCTGTTTTTGTTTTTCAACGGAGTGACCGTGGCCCACGAGCAACCCCAGGCCCCCGCCGACCTTACGCCGCCTGCACAACTGCCCTGGTTTCGCCGCCTGGCCGCCCGCCTGCTGGGGCGTGGCCTGACCCGCCTGCAAGCCCAGCATCGTGACTCCTGGTTCCTGGGCCACGCCACGGGCCAGCGCACTGGGCATGCCGACGGTGTGCGTGAGGGGTTCGAGCGCGGTCGGCTGGAGGGCTATGAGGCTGGGCGCCAGGTACTGGTGATTCGCGATTCGCGCCCTGACACCGCTGCGGTACCCGGCCGGGACGACAACCTGTTCGACGACTGGCGCCTGCCGCTGACGGCCGAGCTGAAGAAACGCTTCAAGGCCGATGTCGCCCAGCGCCTGCCCGCCGAGGCGCAGCCCAGCGCCGCGCAGTGGAAGCTGATCTTCAGTGACACCCCGTCTACCTGTGTAGTGGCCGGCGCCGGGGCAGGCAAGTCCACGTCGCTGGTGTTACGCATTCTGCTGCTGCGCCATTATCTGGGTTACGAACTGGACGCGATGACCGTGGTCACGTTCACCCGCGAGTCGCGCAAGGACTTCATCAAGCGCCTGCTGCAGGTGTTCGCCCTGTGGCAGATCAACCTGCAGCCGGCACAGGCGCGCGAGCTGGTGCGTACCTTCCATTCACGCATCCTGCCGCTGGTGCGCAGCCTGCCGGGTTTCGGCCAGGTACGCGCATTCGAAACCTTGGGCAACGAGATGCCTGCCGGGCGCGAAGCCGAGGCTGACAGTAACCCGTTCGACCTGCGCCTTAACGATGCCCAGCGCCAGCAACTTAACCAGTGCTACAGCGGCTTGCTGGGCGAGAGCCCGCGTTTTGCCGAGCTGGTAGGCCTGTTGCGCAGCGAAGCCTTGCAGCTGAAACCACTGGACCCGAACAACCCCGACGTACAGAAGCGTGCACAGGTGACCCAATTGGCGGCCCAGCGCGACGAAGAACTGTGCGACGTGATCGAAGACCTGTGGTTCGCCGCCGGCGCCTGGCCGATCAAGGGCATAGAGCCTTGCCGCGAAACCGTGGATATCCGGGGCAGCCGCTTCCATGTGCATGGCCGCCTGGCTGGCCAAGGGCCTCTGGTCGTGCTGGGCTTCGACCCTGCCGAGAGCGCGCAGTACCAGCGCCCCGGGGCCAAGCTGGCAGTGCGTGCCGAGTGGGCGGTCAAGCGCACGCTGTTGCAGGCCTTTTGTGATCGGCCGCTGATCTGGCTCGACAACTACGCCATGGCCCGGCGCCTGGCGGCTTCGCTGGCTGGCGATGCTGTGGCCGGCCCCGGGTTCGAGTACAAGGTCAAGGGTGAACTGGCCCCGGCGCCGTTGCTGGATGCCTTTGTCGGTGCGGCCAACTTCATCGAGAACCTTGGCCTGGACGTGAACAACGCGGTGGCGGCAATGAGCTTTCCTTCCGGCGACAGCGATGCCTTGTTCTTCGAGGCCCTGGCGCTGTACTGGAAGGCACTGGAGGCACACCTGCTGGACCAGTCGCCGCCGGTGATGAGCTACAACCGCATGTTCGCCCTGTTCGGCGAGAACAACCCGGAAAACCTTCAACTGCTGCCCGACCCGTTGTTGCGGCCTTTGGCTCACCTGATGATCGATGAGTTCCAGGACGTGTCGCCGCAGATCGTCAGCTGGTTGCGTGCCAGCCTTGCAGAAATCCGCCGGCGTGGCCCCGCCATGCACACCGGGCGCCATGCACAGCACTCGTCACTGCTTTGTGTGGGTGACGACTGGCAGTCGATCTATGGCTGGCGTGGCAGTTCGCCCAAGTATTTCATGGAGTTCAGCAAAGCCTTCCCGTCACCGGCCAGCACGCGGGTGATGCTGGTCGACAACTACCGCTGCCAGCAGCAGGTGATCGACGCGGCTGAGCACCTGGTCAAAGGGACCCCGGCAATTGCCGGCAAGAAAGCCCGCGCCAGCGGCCCGGCAGCCGGCTTGCCCTGCTCGCCGGTCAAGGTGTTCGACCGTGACGAGGCTGCCCTGGGCGAGACGCTGATCGAGCACTACCAACGGGGCGAGACGGTCATGATGCTGTACCGCAAGGGCAGTGACAGGGCCTTGATGAGCGAGCACCTGCAAAGCGTGCTGCACGCCGAGGCCGCATTGCCGGCCGAGCAGCGCCGGCTGCGACAGCTGACTTACCACAGTGCCAAGGGCTTGCAGGCCGATGCGGTGTTCATGTTGGGCGACTGCCATTACCTGACCAGCTCGCCTTACAAGAACCAGGTGTATCGCCAGGCCGGTCTGGGCAAGGCCGGTGACGCCCAGCCGTTCGATACGGCGCAGAAGGACGAAGTGCAACGCCTGGCCTACGTGGCGGTGACGCGCGCAGTGCAGCACTGCTATTGGCATGTCGAGGCCGCCAATGGTGATGCGGCCGCTGCCCCGCGGGCGTCCAGCCAGGTGGATGGCAGGCAGGCCTTTTTCGAAGACCTGCGTGGGCAGTAGGCCAAAGCCTAAGCACTCCTGGGCCTGCTTTGCAGCCCCTCGCGGGCACGCCCGGTCCCACAGCTTCCCAAATGTGCAGTCCCTGTGGGAGCGGGCGTGCCCGCGAAGGGCCGCAAAGCGGCCCCAAATGGCGTGACTGAGAGGCTTCAGGTGAACCTGAGAGGCTCAGCGGTTCGGGTCTTGCGCGTGGGTCAGCGTTTCGAACAATGCTTCGCGCTGCTGGTCACGCCCGGCATTCAGGCGCCGACTGGCCAGGTCGTAAGCCTGGCTACCCAAGTCCATCCTGTGCAATTGACCGTTTACATCCAGCGGTGGCGCGGGCAGTACCTCGGTGAGGGTTTGCAGCACCGCGCCATCCAATAAGGTGACGGCTTCGCTTTCGCCATCCAGGCAATAATCCAGGTACTGCATGCCGTGGTACCAACGCTCATCCAGCGCGGCGAAGCGGCTGGCGAAGCGCTGGGCAAGGTAGCGTTGCCAGCTGGGCTGCCGGGCAACCCAGGCCCTGCGTTCGGCAACAGTATCGTCGAGCTGCAGGACAGCGCGTTCGACATTGCTGGCCACACGTGCCGAGATCATCGCTTCTTGGCGATACAGCATGCCTTGGCTGGTTTCCGGGAAATTGAGTGGTTCTGCCAGTGACTGGCGCAAGGCCAGGCGTATTTCGATCAGGTCAGTGCCGCCGGTGAGCAGGGCGTCGTCACTCAGTTCGTCCAGGGGGTCCAGTTCAGGTACGTCAAGCCTTGCGGGCTGAGCCTGGGCGGGCAGCCGTTCCAGCTCCAGCAGGCGCGCCTGGCGGGCCAGGCGGGCAAGCTGAATCCGTTCGGCCAGCGCGTTGACCATTTCGCGGCGATAGAGGTTTCTGAAAAAGGTGAACAGGTAGGCAGGGCGCTCCGCTTCCTCGGCCACTTGCCTGAACACCTGGGCTTCGAGCTCCAGGGCACTGAATGCATCGGTGCCGGCGTCGCCACAGGTAGGTGGGTAATCTTGCGCGACATTGTCCAGATGGGTGCGCAACGCCTCGTCACGTCCGGCCTGTTCAAGCAGCTGCCAAACCTGCTGGGTCAGCGCTCGCAGGTTGCGCTCGGCTTGCTGCGAGCGTGCCACGCGTTCGACCACTTCGCGCAAATGGCGGTTTGCATCACCCTCGAACAGCGCGTCCCAGAGCTGCGCCTGTTCCGGGCTGGCATCCACCAGCCAGAAGTCCTCGCTGATATCCGACAGCTGATCGGCGCCGTGCACTTCGACCCCTGCCGTGCGCAGCCGGCGGTTGCTGGCGGCATCCAGGTTGTTTTCATTGAAGTCCCAGAAGCTATCGCGTGCAGGCGTACGCAAGGCTTCGGCAAAGGGGCTGGCCAGTACCTGATCGAGGTCCGGCACCTCGCCGATCGGGTTGTAGCTCAGGCTGAGGTGACGCAATTGCGGGGCGGTCGGCGTCATCAGCGAGGTGAGGCCACGTGGCCATTCACGCAGGCCGCAGTTGCGCAGTTGCAGGTTGGCCAGGAATGTCAGGCCGGTCACGTCAGGCGCCTGCCCCAGCGGGTTGTTGGTCAGGCGCAGATGGCGCAGGCTGCGCAGGTCGGCGAAACGCGCTGCCAGGGCTTCACTCAACGCAATGTGGTTGTTCTCCAGGTCAAGGTATTCGAGGGGTAACCGTGCAAGGGTCTGCAGGTCGGCTTCGGCAAGCTGCAACCTGTTCAAACGCAAGCTCAGCCGGCGCAGGCGGGTAAGGCCACCCAGCCGGTGACGCATTACCTCAGTCAGGCTGTTCAACTGGTTGTTGCCCAGATCCAGTACTTCGAGTTGCGGGGTGGCCGCCAGTGCCTGGAACAGCCCTTCGAAGTCGAGTTCTGGGTTTTGCGTCAGGCGCAGGACGCGCAGCGAGGGGAAGCTCTGGAAAAAGTCTGACGGTATCTGGCGGATGCCAATGGCGCGGATGTTCAAGGTGGTGATGTGATCGAAGCGCGCTGGCAGTGATGGCAGGGTGTCGAGTTCCAGGTCTTGCAGTGTCAGGCTGTACGGGTCGTCACGGCGCCAGGCGGCATTGAACAGTTCACGCACCACGGTGCGCGCGTTGCGCTGGCTTTCACTGCCTTGGTTCGCCCAGTCACGCAGCGAGTCGTCAAGGGTGTCGCGCTCGATTTCCAGTGCCCTGAGCTGTGCCGAGACGCTACCGCGCTGGCGTAGCTGGCCCCGCAAGGTATTGCGTGCGCTTGCGTTCAGGCCAGGGTAGAGCGCACGCAAACGTCGATCTGCAGTATTGGGCCAAGGCAGCCTCCCGCTGAGTGGGTAGCCAACGCGCCCATCGGCCAGGCGCATTGGCGAACGGTAACCAGGCCTGATGGGCTGTTGCCCGATCAGGCTGGCCGCATGCCCCCGGTCGGCGATGGCCACGTGATACCGTTGGCGCGCATCGAGATCAGGGTGTTCTGCTTGCAGCGCAAGGTCCAGTACCTCACTGTCGGCGGTGGCCAGATCAGTGCGATACAGCCCCAGCAAGGCCCTGCTCAGGCGGGTGTGTGCCTGCAGGGCCCGGGCCTCTTCGGCAACGCGCAAGGGCACCCTGCGTTGGGCCATCAGCAGGCGTTCACGGGCACAGGTCCTGGCCATGATCTGCTCGATGGCATGCTGCGGCAGGCCTGGGAATTGCCTGCCCAGCGGCCCGGCCTCTTCGGGTAGCCTGGGCGGGTTTGGCGCTTTCAACCGCTCGAGTGCGTCGGCCAGCAAGGTGGGCGGATACTGTGCGGCCACCTGGGTGTGGCGCAGTTCATCACCTTGCACCCCTGAGCACTCCAGCGCGGCCTGCAACTCGCTGTCAGTCAGGCCCTCACTGATCGGCCCCAAACGCCGCAAGAGCTGCAGGTCATCCCACTCCAGAGGCACTTCGTGTGCCGCGCGCCACGCGCCTGCGCCATTGTCCCGAATCACTGGCCGATAGGCCTGCGGGTCTTGCGGGTGGGGGATCCGCCATTGGCCGCGTTCCTGCAACTGTTCGTACACAACACCCTCGATACGTATGTAGTGACGCCCGTCAACCGTGTAACGGCCCTGCACATCGGGTTCAAGGTCTTCGCCAATCGACACGGGGCTTGCATGGTCCTTCAACGTGGCGTTCCACAGGTAGTCCTTGCCATCCTTGACGATGCTCTGCATGGCGTCGACAAAGCCGGAAGCCTTCAGCGCCACGGCACCGCCACCTACGGCAGCGACCGTGACAATGTTCAGCAGCACCGACTCAAGCTGGGCTGCAGCCTCTTCATTGTCACCTTCCTCCCAGGCCGAGATGCCCTCGAATACACTGCCCATGATTTGCGCGGCGCCGAGGGTCAACATGATCGGGTTCAGGCATGGCACGACCATCGCTGCGACATTCAGCACGGTCATACCCAGGTCCAGCCAGTATTCGATGTTCTGCAAGCGTACCCTGGCGTCAACATCTTCGGTGGGAACCGCGACCCTGCGAGCATCCGCTCTCAGGCGCGCAAGGTGGCTGGACTCCAGTAGGCCCCAAGGGGCATCGGGCAAGCTTCTGTCGATGGATTCCAGGTGTACCGACTTGCGGGGTTTCAGCTGCGCCCCTTCTTCCTGGTCGGCGTTGCTGTAAAGGGCGCGCTCGAGCCGCTTGCTCAAGGTAGCCTGCTGTGACTGCAATGCCAGGGCGACGAAGCGCTTGCGGTAGTCGTCCTGCATCAGCTGTTGGCGCAAATACTTGCGTGCTTCGCCCAGCGAGGCGAACTCCCTGAGCGCATCGACATCCATCGGGTTGTAGAGAAATACCGGGTCGTGCTTGCGGTTTTGCAGGGGGGCAATGAACAACAGCTCATGGATCGGGATGCCAAACAGCTGCAACTGCCAGCAACGCAGGGGACGCCCTTGATAGGTGGGGTCGGCGCGTTCGGCACACAGGCCATGCAACGCGAGAGCGCCGGGGGCGCTGAGGTGGCCTTTGCAGCCAGCGATACGGGTTTGCACACGAAACTCGTCACGCCGTGCGTTGATGGCCAGCGCTTGCAGTTCGGTCCTGTTTGGCCCGGCGAAGATTTGGTCAAGGTGCAGCTGGTAGCGCTGCCCCAGGTTTAGCGCCCGGCATTGCTCAATGAAGCCTGTCAACGTCAGACCAGCCATGGCCCTGATGTCCTGCCGGCTGTGCTGCAGGCGACTGAACCGCGTGGTGTCGGCAGTGCCTTCGAAGTTGTGCAGGGCCGCTTCGAGCAGGCTGCGGTACTGCGGGGCCCCCTTGGAAACGATCTCGCCCTGCTCATGGGGCACTGCCGGGCCCGTGGGCAGCCCGACGGGTTGCTTGACCGTGGTCGCTTGATAAACGTATTGCGCCTGGGTGACCGGGGTGTCGATGTTCAGCTGCTTTTGCAGCAAAGGGGCGCAGAACTCGGTGACGCCCTGCAAGTTGCCGAGCGCTGCCTGCAAGGCCCTGCTGCTTGCATCGCGTTTGGCGATGGCGCGCTGCAGGGCTTGGCGGGTAGCTTCGTCTGCCTGTTGATACCAGGCGTAGGTATTGCCCTGGCCGTCCTGGTAGTCCTTGTGCAAGCGCGCCGTGATCTGGCGGGCATGCTCGCCATGCAATGCCTTGCTCCAGCCGGGCAGGGTACGCGCCATTTGCGCGTGGTGATAAGGGGTGTGGCTCATGTCGGCACTCCGTGTACGGGAGCCGCTATGGGGCCGCATACGCGGGCGCACTGTGCGGTAGATAATTGCCTGCCCAGGGCGCTCATGCGTATGCGGGTGTTGCGTGCGTTCTGTCAGGCAGGTGGCCGGCAGGCCTTACTTGAAGGCTTGCGCGGCCAATGACTGCGGGTTAACTGCCCATTGTCTGCGTCTGGCGGGTGAGGCTTGTCAGCAGGCCGTGTTCCACCTGCTGCTGCTCGGCAGTCAGCAAGTCCACGCCTTGACGGTACTGCTGCTCGGTGATCGCCACGCGATGCAGAACACCCCGAGCATCCAAGGGGTTTTCCGGCATGACGCTGGTCAATGCTCGTCGCACAGAGTTGTCCAGGGACGTTACCGGGTCGGCGGTTTCATCCAGGCAGTAGTAGAGGTAGTCCAGGCCTGGCCGCCAAAAATCGGTTATCAGGCTGAACTGTGCCGCATGTTCCCGTTTCAGGTACTCCACCCAGCCCGGCTGCTGGTTCAACCATTGCTCCCGGGCTGTGGCGTCTGTATCAAGTGCCACGACTGCTGCTTTCACACGGTTGATGATTGTCTGGTTGACCCTGGCCGTGTCGCGATACAGCATGCCTCGGCTCGGCTCAGGGTAGTCCAGCGCAGTCGCCAAGGACTGGCGCAAGGCCAGGCGCAGCTCGATATCGTCCACCAGCCCCGTTTCAAGGTCGATGTCTGGAAAGGCAGAGGGGTCGTCGAGCTCGTCGTATGGGGGGAGGTCGCCGTTAAAGACGCCATCGAGCAGTGCCTGTTTGCGCACGGACCTTTTCAAGCTGATACGGTCGGCCAGTTGGTTGACCTGATCGCGTCGATACAACTTGCAATACAGGTTCAGCAGATCGGCCGCTCGGCTACCGGCCTGGCCTGCAGCTTCGTGGGCCAGCACTTCTATCTCCAAGGCACTGAAAGCGTCGGCACCTGCATCGCCACAGGTTGGCGGGAAATCGCCGGCCACTGTGGCCAGGCGTTCGCGCAGCACGGTGTCCTGGGCAGCGTTCTCCAGCAAGCTCCAGACACGCTCCCTCAACGCCACGGCATCGCGCCGCGCTTCTGCCGACTGGGCAAGCCGCTCCAGCACCCCAAGCACCGCCGCATTCTCACCTTGGTCGAACAGGTCGCGCCACAGTTGCTCTTCGGCACTGCTCGCCTGGCCACGGTACAGGCCTTGCCACTGCGGCATGTCGCCTGCGTGCTCGAATACGTTGACGCCACTGCTGCCCAGGCGTGCGCGTGTTTGGGCTTCCAAGGTGTTGTAGTTGAACAGCCAGCGGCGCTCCGGCAAGCGCGCCGCGACATCGCGGGCGAACGGGGTTCGCAGCACGCCTGGCAAATCTGTCAGGGTACGAATGCGGTTGAAGGAGAGGTTCAGATAGCGCAGCTGATACTGCGGCTGGCTCATCAGGATTGTCAGGCTGTGCGGCCACTGCTGCAGTTGGCAACCCTCGAGGTCCAGATGGCTCAGGCGGGCCATGAAGCGCAGGTCTGGCGCCAGCCGCAGGGGGTTGCCCGACAGGTGCAGCACCCTGGGGTGGATCATGTCCTGAAACTGGGCGGCCAGGCTTTCATCAAGTGTGATCTGGTTGCTGCTCAGGCCAAGTCCATCCAGGGGCAAACGCGTCAGGAAGGCCAGGCTGGCAGTATCGAGCCGTAGCCGATTACGGCTGAGGATCAGTACCCTCAGGCCGGGCATCGCCCCGATGGCCTGTCGGGCAGTGGCTGAAAGGCTGGTCAAGCCATTGTCTGTCAGGGCCAGTTCGCGTAGCCGTGGCGCAGACTTGAGTGCCTCGAACAATGTTTCGGCGTCCATATCCGGGTTGCCGATGATTTCCAGGGTTTCCAGGTTAGGGAAGTTTGGCAAAAAACCGCTTTCCAGGCGCCGCATCTGCAGCCCATCAACTACCAGTTGCCGGATATGCGGCATAGGGGCAGTGAACAGTGGCAGCGCTTCCATGTGCATATGGTTCAGCACAAGTGCTGCGCGTTGCGTGCCGCCTTCTCGGCGCGAAGCACTCAGCAGTCGCGCCGTGCACCGCTGCCGATCAAAGCGTTCGTCAAGGGTGGCTGAGGTGTTAATCCAGCGATTGAGATCTCGGTTGAGGGTGCGTTGCTCTACTTCAAGCCGACTGATCACGCTGCCCAGGTCGCCTCCCAAGGCAAGTTCGGTTTGCAGTGCGCTGATCTGCTGGCCGCTGAGCTCGGGGTACAGTGCCCGAAGCCGGCGCGCGGCTGGCAAGGCGCGCCCTTGGGAGCCTCGGCCGCTCAGGGGATAGCCAAGCTGGCCGCTGGCCAATCGCAAGGGGGAGCGGAATCTGGGGTTGATCGGTTGCTGGCCGAGCAGTGAGGCGCAGTGCTGGCGATCGCCCAGGGCGAGTTGCAGCAACTGGGCCGAGTCGGCCTGTGGGTGCTCAGCTTGCAGCGCTTGTATCAGGCGCTGGCTGTCGTCATTAGCCAGGCTGGGCCTGAAGATGCCAAGGATGGCGCGGTCAAGCCGCCCCCGTGCTTGCAGAAGGCGGGCTTCCTCGGCAATGCGAAGAGGCACACGTCCGTTTGCCAGGCGTTCCTGCTCCACGGTGCTGATGTTGGCCAGCAATGCTTCGAGCGCGCTGTCCGGCAGGCCGGGAAACTGCCGGGCAAGAGGTTGTGCTGTTGTGGGAAGGGTGGGCCGGTGACGTTGTTGCAGGCTGCTCAGCAGAGCCCCACGATGTTGTTCAAGGCGTTGTGCGAGTTTATGGTTCAGGGTAGATGATCTGTGCTCGGTCGGCGTGTCACCGAGCAACTGCAGAATGGCTTCTTCATCCAGCTGAGCCAACACGGTCTGGCTCAGCTGGCCATTGTCCAGATCACTACGGGTAACCTCGATTTCTACCTGGCCAACCGTGTCGATAGCGCCGTAGCGCACCGATTCGCCCCAAGGTTCTGGCCCTTGGTAAACCTTGATCACGTTCCCCTCAGGCCAGCCCGGCAGGCGCAGCAACTCGGGTAAGGCAAAGTTCTCGTGCGCAGCCAGCGGTAGCCCATGGCGTACGCGGGTGATGATGTGTTGTGCCTGGTTATCCAGTTGCAGGCGCAGTAGCGTGTCGAGCAACAAGGCAGGTGGACGCACGCCGGCAGCGTGGGTGCGGCGCAACACGGTTTGATCAGTACCGGTAATGCGCATGGCGTTTTCCAGTTCGCTGTCGTCCAGGCCTGTGCTATAGCTGCCGAGGCGGCGCATGAGTTGTGCGCCGTCCCATTCCAGAGGCTGTTCATGCGCCAGTTGCCAGCGAGCGTTACCATGATGCAGCAGGGGTGGGGCATAGGCCTGCGCGTCATCGGGGTGGCGAACGCGCCATTGTTGTGCTGCGTCCTGAAACACTTCGTACAGCGTGCCGTCCAGTTTGAGAAAGGTCTTCCCACCGACGTGCACATGGCCGAGCGAATCGGGTTGAGCCTGATCAGGGATGGGCGCTGTGCTCGCGTATGGCTTCATGTCGGGGTGCCAGAGCACTTCTTTGTCTTCATGCCACACACTGGTCAGCGCATCGACAAAGCCTGATGCCTGGACGATCTTGGCACCCGTGGCAAAGCCGGCAATCACTGCCGCATTGACGGCCAACGATTCCAGTTGCGCCAGTGCTTGCCGGGTATCACCTTCTTCCCACGCCTCGAACCCGGTGAACACCGAGCTCATCAGATCGTATGCGCAAACGCCCAGCATGACCGTGTTCAACCCCGGCACAAAAAAGGCGGCGACGTTGAGGACATTCATACCCCAATCGAGCCAGTGCTTCAGGCGCTTGTCACGGGCTCTGGCGTCGACCTCGGCGGTAGGGACTGCAATGGTTTTTGCGTCGGCCTTCATGCGCGCAAGGTGTGCGTTGTACAAGGTCGTCCAAGGGTCGGTTCGGATGGGCGAGGGCGTGAAACGGAGGACGGGGGTGCTTCTGGGTGTGCGTCTGCCGGCTTCATCCTGTTCGAACAGCGCATGTTCCAGTGCTTCGGCCAGTTCCTTTTGCCTGTCCTTGTAGGCGCATTGCACCAGGGCTCGGCGAAACCCGCTTTGCAATAGCCGGCTGCGCAGGTGCTTGCCCGCGTCCTGACGAGAAGCAAACTCCCTTACCGGGTGCTCGCTGTCGCCAGGTATGTACACGATACAGGGGTTTTGCCGGTCCGGATCGTCTGGCCCCATGAACAGCACGTCGTGAACGGGGATCTCGAACAGGCTGAAGTTCCAGCAATGCAATGGCTGGTTTTCATAGGTGGGCTGAGGCTGGCCGTTGCACAGCTGCATAAGCGCCTCGAGCCCAGGTCTGCTCAACAGGCCTTTGAGCTTTGCCATCAGTGCCTGGACCCTGAGGGATTCACGATTTGCTGCTATCGACAGGTGCTGGATTTCGGCGCGATTGGCGCCTTCGTGGGTGGCAAGCAAATGCGCTTGATAGCGTTCGCCAAGGTCCAGCGCCCGACAATGGTTGACGAAGTCCGCCATCGTCAGGCCAGGCAGGGGCGTATCGCTGCCAGCAGCGCTGGTGAGCCTGCTGTACGCACCGACTTCGTACAGGCCCTCGAAGTTGTGCAGGGCAGCCTCCAGCAAACTGCGGGTTTGCGGCTCGCCCACGGGGCGAGTGGCAAGGACGTCCACCTCAAGGTCCGGGACCAAGGGCGTTTCTACAGCGGGTACGCCGACCCAGATGTTGGCTGTGGGTTCGAAGGGCTGGAAGACATATTGCGCCCTGTCTACGGGCACGCTTACCTGCAACTGCCGGGTCAGCAGAGGGGTACAGAAGTCGATGATGTCCTTGAAACCCGCCAAGGCCTGCCGGACTTGCGCCAGGTATTTGTCCCGCGTTTCGATAGCGCTGTGCAACTGCTCACGCGCTTGCTCATCGGCAGTGGCGTACCACGAGTAAGGGGTGCCATCTTCAGCCAGGTATTCCTTGCGCAGGCTTTGCAGCACGGTATGCGTATGCGCGGGGTGCAGCGCCTTGCTCCATTTCGGCAGTGTTCGGGTTATCTGGCTTTGATGTAAGGGCGTGGGGTGGGTCATGGCAACGATCTCTTGCGTTGGGGGGTGAATAGTCCACGCTGATCAAGGCGCCATGGTGCGGTAGATAGATGTCGGCACCGGTCGGTCCTGCGCATGCACGGGTCGGTGAGGGGCTAGCAGCGAGGGGGCATCTGCGAGAGGGTGAAGCAGGCCATGGCGCAGGCTTCAGCCAAGGAGAATTGCAATGCGTTCGCTGTGCAGTCCGAAAGATCATCTGCTTGACCTCGATGGTATTGAAATAGCGGTGCGTACCTGGGGGGCCGAAGACGGTATCCCGGTGCTGGCCTTGCATGGCTGGCTGGACAACGCTGCCTCGTTCGAACGCCTGGCACCGATGCTGGACGGCTGCTTCGTTGTGGCCCCCGACCTGGTCGGTCATGGCCGTTCGGACCATCGCCGGCATGACAGCGGCTACTACCTGTGGGAGCACGCCGAAGATATGTTGGCGGTGACCGACAGCCTGGGCCTGTCACAGTTTCATGTGCTGGCCCATGGCATGGGCACCGGTGTTGCATCGTTGCTGGCGGCCATGACCAGTGGCATCGTCAGCATGACCTTCCTCGACGGCATGGGTGCACCGTTCACGGTGGCCGAGGATGACCGCGTGCAGCACCTGGCGCGGGCCTATCGGCTCAAGCGCATGGTGCAGCGCAGCCAGCTGCCGGGTTTCGCCGAGCCGGACGTTGGCCGCTTCGAAGACCTGGACATTGCCCTGGCGCAACGCCGCGAGCGCCTCGACACCGAACTGTCGGAAGGTGCCGCACGGCTGCTGGCATTGCGCGACCTGCTGCAACTGGGTGATGGCTATTGCTGGCGCCACGACCCGCGCCTGGTGTTGCCCGAACCCATGCCGCTGACCGAGCGCGACGCCTGCGACCTGCTCAACCAGATCCGCTGCCCGTTGTACCTGCTGTTCGGCCGGCAGGGTGCATTCACCGGTGAGGCTTTTACCCGGCGTCAGGCGGCCTTGCCCAGCCAGGCGAAGGTCTCCTGGCACCCGGGTGGGCACCACTTCCACCTGGATGCCCCGGACCGGGCGCTGGTCGACCAACTGTTGCGAATACTCGCGCAGCATGAAGGCGGCGTGCTGCAACGGTTGGTGAATGAGTAGCTGATTCTGGTCACGCTCCAGCGACCTGGGCTAAGGTGGCCAACGTCATTGCGTAAAACGCCAAAGGGAGCCCAGGCATGCGACCGTTCACCATCAAGCACATCGATCACCTTGTGTTGCGCGTCAGCGACCTGCCGCGCAGCGTTGCTTTCTACACCGGGTTGCTCGGCTGCCATGTGAGCCGCGTACGGGAAGACCTGGGCATGGTGCACCTGGCCACGGGTACGGCGATGATCGACCTGGTAACCCTGGACGGCCCGTTGGGGCGGCCAGGCGGGGCGGCGCCTGGGGTGGAGGGGCGCAACCTGCACCATTTCTGCCTGCGGATCGAGCCGTTCGACGAGGCCGCATTGACCGCCTACCTGGAAGCCGCCGGGGTAAAGGTCGAGCCCGCAGAAAAGCGTTATGGCGCTGAAGGCGAGGGGCTGTCCCTGTACTGCTACGACCCGGATGGCAACCAGGTGGAGTTGAAGGGGCCAGTCGCGGAGGCGATATGAGCGACCTGTGCATTCGCGAGCACTGGATCGAACGGTTTTCTCGACTTTGACGCGGCCCCTGTGGAAACAGGCTTGGCCCGCGAACACCGGCAAAGCCCGCTCCCACAAGACCACTGTCTCTGTGTGGCAGCACAACCCAAGGGGGCATTCATCCCCGATTCAGCGGCTGTGCATGCGCCGTTCTTTCAAGCGCCTACCTGGCCTCAGGCCCGACACTGGTGGCTCCTGACAACCTGGAGTCACCCATGCGCACCCTCTACGCCCCGCTATTTTTCTTCGGTTACATTGCCGCGGCACTGTCATTGGCAGACCACCCGTTGTGGCTGCTGCCACTGCTGGCCAGTGCGGTGTTGCTGTCATTCACCTGCGAACGACTCATCCCCTACAAGGCCGCCTGGAACCAGACACAAGGCGATGGCCGCCGCGACCTTTGCCATGCACTGATCAACGAATGCCTGACCCTCTGCAGTGTGGCGGCCATCCCGCTGCTTGCCCACTGGCTGCCGGGAGCAGGGTTTTGGCCTGATCAGTGGCCGTTGGCCTTGCAGTTGCTGCTGGCCATTGCGTTGGCCGACCTGGGCATCACCCTGGTGCATTACGCCAGCCACCGTAGCCCGCTGCTGTGGCGGCTGCATGCGGTGCACCACAGTGTCACCCGCTTGTACGGCTTCAATGGGTTGATGAAACACCCTCTTCACCAGTTGCTCGAAACCTTGGGCGGCACCTTGCCGCTGCTACTGCTCGGCTTACCCGTGGATGTGGCAGCGTTGCTGGCATTCAGTGTGTCTATCCAGCTGTTGTTACAGCACAGTAATGTGGACATGCGCATCGGCGGCTTGCGCCATGTGTTTGCCTGGGCGCCGGTGCATCGCCTGCATCACCTGAAGTACGGCCGCACCGGCGACGTCAACTTTGCGCTGTTCTTTCCGCTCTGGGACCGCCTGCTTGGCACGCTACTGTACTTGCCAGGCTATGCGCTGGCGGATGACGACATGGGCATCGGTGATCGGCCTGACTACCCGCAGGCGTACCTGGCGCAATTGCGTGAGCCGTGGGTGAGCGGGGAGTTTCACCCACCTGCGCTATTGCCGGTCGGACTGCGCCAGGCTTTAGCCGAGCGTACGGAGGCGCAAGTGACGCAAAACTGACCGGGGGCTGAGGCCGAACTGGTGGCGAACGCTGCGGGTGAAATGCGCCGAGTCGGCAAACCCCGCCGCCAATGCCGCTTCGGTCAGGCTGGCGCCGCCCAGCGCCCGTTGCAGGGCCACGCGCAAGCGCTGCCACAGCACCAGCCGGCGCACTGACAGTTTCAGTGAGCCGCTGAACAGGCGTTCCAGCTGGCTGATCGACAGCGCTGCAGTGCTGGCCAGTTCCTGGGCCGGCAATGTCTTGTGGTCGAGTGCGCGAATTCGCTCGAGGGCTTTTTCCAGTCGCGGGTCGAGCGGGCGACGCGGCCAGCGCCCCAGGCTCTCAGCCAGAAGCTCTGCGCTGTTGCCGGCTTGCTCGCAGGCCTGGGCAAGGCCTGCCAGGTCGAACGCCAGCGGTTCGGCGAACAGGGTAAGGCAGGGTACGCCATGACTGAGGATGGCATGGGGTTGCCGCGACGCGATCAGCACCTGCGGGCCGCTGCAGATCTGCTCGCCCAGGCGCACCTCGACATCCGCACCGAGGCCGACAAGTATCTGATGCGCGTAGTGCACGTGGCTGTCGGTCCTGCCGAGCGTAGACCGCAGCAGGCAGTAATCGTCAGCCAACCAGATGTCGCCCTGCCAGCCCGGTGTTGCCTTGTCGTTCATGCCGCCCTCTTGTGTAGCGCCAGGCGGGTGGATATCCCGGCAAAGCCGATTATGCTTCATTTACCTTGCTGCGATCCGAGGCGGCCCGCCTCGTCGTGCTTCGCGCAACCAAAGCAAGCCCTAGGGCCTGGGTGCGACGGTGAAAGGGATGTGACTCACTCCCTGTGAGGTGCTCCGGCCTGCATGACGACAAGACGGAGGCAACCCATGGCGGTTATCGACAGCGCATCCACGGGCAGTAGCGCGCCCCAACGCGGCATTACCAAGGAGGAGCGCAAGGTCATCTTCGCCTCGTCTCTGGGCACGGTGTTCGAATGGTACGACTTCTACCTGTATGGTTCACTGGCCGCGATCATCGCCAAGCACTTCTTTGCCGGTGTCAATGAAACCACCTCGTTCATCTTCGCCTTGATGGCCTTTGCCGCCGGTTTTGCCGTACGGCCATTCGGGGCTATCGTGTTCGGTCGCCTGGGCGACATGATCGGGCGCAAGCACACCTTCCTCATCACCATTGTGATCATGGGCCTGTCCACGGCACTGGTGGGCCTGCTACCGAGCTACAGCGCGATCGGCGTGGCAGCGCCGATCATCCTCGTGACCTTGCGCTTGCTGCAGGGCCTGGCCCTCGGTGGCGAGTACGGCGGGGCGGCCACCTATGTGGCTGAACATGCGCCGAAGGGCCGACGCGGCTTCTTTACCGCCTGGATCCAGACCACCGCGACCTTGGGGCTGTTCCTGTCGCTGCTGGTCATCATGACCTGCCGCACGGTCATGGGTACCGAGGTGTTCGAGGCCTGGGGCTGGCGGGTACCGTTCCTGCTGTCGATCCTGCTGCTGGCAATCTCGGTGTACATCCGCATGCAGCTCAACGAGTCGCCGGTGTTCCTTAAGATGAAGGCCGAGGGCAAGGCATCCAAGGCACCGCTGACCGAGTCGTTCGCCCGCTGGGACAACCTCAAGGTGGTGATCATGTCGCTGCTGGGCGGCACCGCCGGGCAGGCCGTGGTCTGGTACACCGGGCAGTTCTATGCACTGTTCTTCCTGTTGCAGATGCTCAAGATCGAGCCGCAGACGGCCAACCTGCTGATTGCTGGCTCGTTGCTGATCGGCACGCCGTTCTTCATATTCTTCGGCAGCCTGTCCGACCGCATTGGCCGCAAGAAAATCATCATGGCCGGCTGCATCATCGCTGCGCTGACCTATTTCCCGATCTTCAAGGCGCTGACCGAGTACGGCAACCCGGACGTGTTCGTCGCCCAGGAGCAGAACCCGGTCGTGGTGGTGGCTGACCCTGGCCAGTGCGCGTTCCAGTTCGACCCGGTGGGCAAGGCCAAATTCACCAGCTCCTGCGACATTGCCAAGAGCCTGCTGGCCAAGCGCGCCATTC
This sequence comes from Pseudomonas sp. XP2, assembly GCF_053557975.1. NCBI lineage: Bacteria > Pseudomonadati > Pseudomonadota > Gammaproteobacteria > Pseudomonadales > Pseudomonadaceae > Pseudomonas > Pseudomonas sp. XP2. The sequence continues at coordinate 47,479 of NZ_JBNRIK010000012.1, read as the reverse complement.
CTTACACCAACCAGGCGGCCGAACCTGGCAGCGTGGCGCAGATTCGTATCGGTGAGCGGGTACTGCCAAGCTTTGAAGGCAGCAGCATGGCCGCAGCGGATTTCAAAGTGCAGAACGAGGCGTTTACCGCCACCTTGAGTGGTGCGTTGAAAGAAGCAGGCTACCCGGAAAAGGCCGACCCCGCGAAGATCCACTACCCGATGGTGCTGCTGTTGCTGACCATCCTGGTGATCTACGTGACCATGGTCTACGGGCCAATCGCTGCCTGGCTGGTGGAGCTGTTCCCGGCGCGTATCCGCTACACCTCGATGTCGCTGCCTTATCACATCGGTAATGGCTGGTTCGGCGGCTTCTTGCCCACGGTTGCGTTTGCCATGGTGGCGGCTACCGGGGATATCTATTACGGCTTGTGGTACCCGATCGTGATCGCGGTAATGACGGCGGTGCTGGGGATACTGTTCCTGCCAGAGACCAAGGACCGGGATATCAACTGATGGGGCAGCTGTGCCGGCCTCTTCGCGGGCAAGCCCGCTCCCACAGACTGTGCTGTACCTGTGGGAGCGGGTTTACCCGCGAAGCGGCCGGCACAGGCAGTCAATCAGTCGAAGTACCCTCGCAAGCCGAAGGTATACCCCGTATCCACGTCAACTGGCTCACCCCGGCTCCAGCGCTTTTTCAACACGAATTCGAACGCCGGCTCGTACAGCCCGTCGCGCACCAGTGCCCCCGCCAGCACTTCCACGTCATACCAGCCGTTGTCCAGCTCGATGATGGGCCGCCCCGGCACCTGGTAGCGGGCAATCAGGTCACCCAGGGTCTTGGGCGTGAAGTGCTGCAGGATGCGCCAGGTGTACAGCATCAGCGCCCCATGCTCCACGCGCAGCACATAGCCATTGCGCCGGTGCTTGAGCCGGCTGCCGGCTTCGCGCAGGGCCGGGGTATGGCCATCGAGCGTGAACAGGATGCGGTAAGGCAGGTTGTCGACCCCGGCCAGCGGTAGCACGATGCCTTCGCGCACCGCCTTGTCGCCGCTGTCGTCATGGGTGAAGGCGTAGGCCAGGTCATCTGCAAGCTCATGCTCTTGCTTGAAGCGCTCGAGCAGCTGGATATCGCCAAGCAGAAAGTAATCGACCAGGTCGTTGAGTACTTCGCTGAATTCGTGGCGCATCTGTTTTCCTTATTGGTGCGCGTTGGGGTGTCAGTGTTTCTGGGCGATCTGGATCAGGTTGCCACAGGTGTCATCGAATACGGCCACGGTGACGGGGCCCATGTCGGTGGGCGGCCGGGTGAACTGCACGCCCGCTGCACACAGCCGTGTGTATTCGGCCTGGATATCACGTACGCCAAACGAAGTGGCGGGGATCCCGTCCTGCTTTAAGGCGGCCTTGTACACCTTGGCCGCCGGGTGCGCGTCGGGCTCGAGCAGCAGTTCGACGCCACTGGGATCGTTGGGGGAGGTCAGGGTCAGCCAGCGGTGCCGGCCCATGGGAATGTCATGTCTGGGCTCGAAACCGAGTACGTAGTGGTAGAAGGCCAGGGCCTTGGCCTGGTCGTCGACGAGAATGCTGGTGACCACGATCTTCATAAGCGCACACCGTTTACCTGGGGCCGATGACTATCAGTAAAGACGTTAGGGCGTTTTTGACCAGTGGCTGCATTGCCTGTGGGGCTTTTTTCCCGCTGCGTGGCAGTGGATGCGCGACCTATCGTTGGCCTGGCCTTACCTAACCCACCAAGGAGTGCAATGCGTGCAAGATGAACCGATGAAAGACCTGCCAGACACCCGTGATGAGGATCAGGCGGATGCCGCCAAGCCGTCTGCAACGCTGTCCCGGCGCAAGCGTAGCGTGGCCCCGGTTTGCGCAATGGGCTGTGAGTCGGGGTACAAGCAGATTGGGGAGGACTGCGTTCCGGAGAACCCGGAATTCGAGTGAAGCAACGGGCCGGGGCAACTCGGCCCATACAAAAAACCTGTGCAAGGCATAGGTAAATCCTTCCGCTCTCAGCACCCACTCGCCGCTGGTCAGGGGTAAAGTGTCAGGCATGATCCCAGTCTGCCCAGACCAGCGTCAGAGAGGTACCCTGTGGCTGCCTATACCTTGCGACAACTGAAGTACTTCGTCACCACCGTGGAGGCCGGCAGCGTGGCTGAGGCCTCGCGCCAGCTGTACATTGCCCAGCCGTCCATTTCCACGGCCATCAAGAGCCTGGAAGAAAGCTTTGGTGTGCAGTTGTTCATCCGCCACCACGCCCAAGGCGTATCACTGACGCCCAGCGGCAAGCGCTTCTACGCCAAGACCCGGTCGCTGCTGCAGATGGCCCATGAATTCGAGCAGAACGCCCTGGCCGACAACGATACCGTGGCGGGGCAGATCGACATTGGCTGTTTCGAAACCGTCGCACCGCTGTATCTGCCGCGGCTGATCGCCGGCTTTCGCCAGCGTTACCCCGGCGTGGATATCCGCCTGCGCGACGGCGAGCAGCAGGAGCTGATCCAGGGCTTGACCGCCGGCACGTTCGACCTGGCGTTTCTTTATGATCATGACCTGGACGGCACCATCGAAGCTGAGCCGTTGATGCCGCCGCAAAAGCCCTACGTGCTGCTGCCGGAAAACCACCGCTTTGCCGGCCAGGCCCACGTGTCGCTCCGCGACCTGTGCCCGGAGCCGATGATCCTGCTGGACGTGGCCCCCAGCCGCACCTACTTCGTCAGCCTGTTCAACGAGATGGGCCTGACGCCGAACATCGTCTTCAGCTCGCCGTCGATCGAGATGGTGCGTGGCATGGTCGGGCAGGGCTTCGGTTTTTCGCTGCTGGTGACCCGGCCGCATTCGGAATTCACCTACGACGGCCAGCGTCTGGCCATCCTGGATATCGCCGAGCCGGTGGCGTTGTCGGGGCTGGCGGCGGCGTGGTTGAAGCGGGTGCAACTGACCAAGCCTGCACAGTTGTTTGTGGAGTTTTGCCGGGAAGAACTGGCGAAGTTCTGAGGCGGGCATGCCGTGCGGCACGCACTAGCAGCGCCAGGATCTGATCATCTGTGAGTACTGCGACACGGTGTACCAGCGTGCGCCACTGCTCAAGCACGAGCGCGCCTTTTGCCGGCGATCCCCGGTATCGGCCTGCTGGCCTTGGCCGCGTTGAGCATGCTGATCATCCATATCGCCGGCAAGGATATTCGCGACTTGTGGGTGCAGGTATGAATGACCCGGCCAACGCCGACGAGCTGGGCCTGTGCCTGTGCCATGGCTGCGGCCAGGCCTGTGAGCTGAGTAGCGGCGCTCACAGATGCACCCGCTGCGGTGCAGCCATCCACCGACGCAAGGCCAATGCCATCACTCGGGGCTGGGCGTTTCTGCTGGCGGCGTTGGTGTTCTATATCCCTGCCAACCTACTGCCGGTGATACACACCCAAATGCTTGGCAGTGGCAGTGAAAGCACCATTGGTGGTGGCGTGCTGGAGTTCTGGGAGGCCGGCGCCTGGGACATCGCGCTGATGATCTTCATTGCCAGCTGGGTGGGCCAGCGGGTGGCGGCACTGCGGCACTGCGGGTGGACGTACAGCGCTTCGATACGGTGCCGGGGCGCTATGCCTCGCTGGACGCTGTGTGGCGGCTGAAGCGGGTAGGGCAGGCTGAGCTGACCTGCCGCACCTCGGTGCAGACGGTGGCTGACAACAGCATCACCAGCCTGGTGAATGCGCATCAGGCCAACCTGCGCAAGCTGGCCGAGGCGGTGCGGGGCAGTGCCGGTCGGGGTAGCTGCTTGCAAGCTGGCTGAAGGCCTGTCGTCAACCCTGCGTCGCTTTGCGTAGCGGCACCTCACGCAGCAGCCAGGACAGTGCGAAAGCCACGCTGGTGATCGCTGCGGCCAGCAGGAACACGCCATGCATCGCCCCGGAAAATGCCTGCAGGTAGCTGTGCTGCAGGGCGGCGGGCAGGGCATGCACGGCAGCTGGCGAAAGGCTTGCGGCTCCCCCGGCACTGGCGGCGAAGTCACTGCCCAGGCCACCCAGCAAGGCATGCGAGAACAGGGCGCCGAACAACGACACGCCAATGGCGCCGCCAATCGAGCGGAACAAGGTGGCCCCTGAGGTCGCCACGCCCATGTGGCGCAACTCGACGCTGTTCTGCACGGCCAGGATCAGCACCTGCATGACCATCCCCAGGCCGGCACCCAGCAAGCCCATGTACAGGTTCATCAGCGCCATGGGGGTATCCAGCTCCAGCCGGCTGAGCAGGCCCAGGGCAATGGCTTGCAGCAACGTGCCGAGGATCGGGAACACCCGGTAACGCCCCCAGCGGCTGATCAGCCGCCCGGTAATCGCCGACACCACCAGCAGGCCACCCATCAGCGGCAGCATCTGCAGCCCGGCGCTGGTGGGCGTGGCGTCCTTGACTACCTGCATGTACAGCGGCAGGAAGGTGACCGCGCCGAACAGCGACACCCCGACGATGAAACCTATCAGCCCGGCAAGCACGAAGGTACGGTGACGGAACAGGTGCAGCGGCATGATGGGCTCGGCGGCGCGGCGTTGTTCCAGGACGAAGCCGACCAGGCCGATCAGGGCGAACAGCGAAAGGCAAAGCATGTCCAGCGACTGCCACGCCAGCAAGCTGCCGCCCAGGCTGGTGATGAGTACAAGGGCCGCCAATGCCACGGTAAGAAAGAACGCGCCGATGTAGTCCACCGTATGCCGTACCAGGGCCACGTGCGGGCGGAAAACACTGCCGATAACCAGCAGCGCCAGCAGGCCCAGGGGCAGGTTGATGTAGAAGATCCAGTGCCACGACAGTTGCTCGACCAGAAAACCGCCGATCAGCGGCCCTACCACGGTGGCCAGGCCGAACACGCCACCGAACAGGCCCTGGTAGCGGCCACGTTCGGCAGGCGGGATGACATCACCGATGGCGGCCATCGCCACCACCATCAAGCCGCCGCCACCCAGCCCTTGCAGGGTACGGAAGACGATCAGCTGGGCCATGTCCTGTGCTGCGCCACACAAGGCCGAGCCCAGCAGGAACAGCACGATGGCCACCTGCAGCACGCGCTTGCGGCCGAACTGGTCACCGAACTTGCCATACAGCGGCACCACTACCGTGGAGGCCAGCAGGTAGGCGGTGACCACCCACGACAGCCAGCGCAGCCCACCGAGGTCGCTGACGATGGTTGGCAGTGCGGTCGAGACGATGGTCTGGTCGAGGGCGGCCAGGAACATCACCAGCATCAGCGCTGCCAGCAGCAGTGGAATGGAGGTTTGCGCGTCCGTTGCGGCGGGGGAGGTATCATTGGATACAGGTTGCACGGTGCTTACCTCAGCTGGGTGTGGCGTTGGCCTGGGCATGCTGCTGGCCAGCGTCCTGCAGGCCTGCAAGGGCAAAGCGGTAAAGCTGCACAGCAACGGCCTCGCTGGGCATCTGCAGAATTTCGTGCAGCGCCCCGGAGCCGCCGCGCGGGCCGATCAGCAGCATTGCCCACGGCGCTGTGACGCACAGGATGCAGCGGGTCAGGGCCGGTTCGTCGACGGGGATGGTGCTGACCTCGCTGAACAGCCCCTTGAGCAGTGACAGGCGCAGGGGGGCGGCCGCCTGCAGATGCGCCTGGCCATGAGGGCTGGGGGCGAGGATTTCTGCGGCCAGTACCCGCAAGTGCCAGTTGTCCCGGGCCTGCGTGGCCTTGTACACCACCAGTTCCACCAGCACGCGCAGCTTTTCGGCCGGTGTCTGGCTGCCTTGGGTGATGCGTTGCAGGTCGCTGAGGTCGAGGAAGCGTTGGCGGGCCTCGTCGAGCACGGCCAGGTACAGGCCATTGCGGCTGCCAAAATGGTAATTGATCGACGCCAGGTCGACCTCGGCCTTGGCCGCGACGGCCTTGTTGCTGGTTTCGGCGTAACCCAGTGCGGCGAACAGTTCGCCGGCGGCTTCGAGGATGCGCGTACGGGTGACGGCGCCGTCCTTGCGGGGTTCGCGGGGGGCTGCGGACATGGTGGGTACTCTGCAAACCAGGAATGTGGGCAGAGCGTGGCTGAGACTTAATCTAAAATCAATTTAAATTTAATTTATACGGCAAACGGCCTATCGCGATTCTTGTAGGAGCAGCCTTGTGCTGCGAAGAGGCCGGTACAGGCCACGCATCCGTATGCCTCCAATACCGGCCTCTTCGCAGCACAAGGCTGCCCCTACACGTGACGATCTACTGGTGATTACTGGCCGTTTCCTGCACTTGCCCGGGCTTGTCCAGTGGCAGGTGGTCGAACTCGCGCAAGCCATCCTTGCGGTACGGGTCACCAATCCAGCGTGGTGCCACGACAAATTCCGTGCTCACCAGGCTCTTGGCCGGCTCAAAGCGGTCGTAGCTCAGCCCGGCCAGGTCGGACAGGGTATGGATCAGGTGCGAACTGCTGTAAGGGCGGCTGGCCATCGCCTGCAGGTCGCGGGGGTGCTCGGCCTGCCAGCGTGGCGAGGTCCACAGCAGGAACGGGATGGTGTACATCGGCCGGGTCGGTGCGCCTTCGTTGCGCCCCAGGCGGTCGTGGTTACCGGAGCTGTACACGTCTTCGCCGTGGTCAGACAGGTACAGCAGGAAGCCATTGGGGCTGCCGGCCGCATAACGCTTGATCAGGCTCGAAACCACGTAGTCGTTGTAGCGCACCGCGTTGTCGTAGAAGTTGTAGGTTTCTACCTGGTCTGGCGTCAGCACTTTCGGTACGCCTTGGCCATCGGTGAAGTGCGCGTAGTCGTTCGGGTAGCGAAAGCGATAGTCCATGTGCGTGCCCAGCAGGTGCACAATGATGAACTTGTTTGGCGCCGGGTCTTGCAGGGCCTTCTCGAACGGCGCCAGCACCACGTCATCGTACTGGCTGGCGTTCTGGTTGCGCTGGTTGTTCAGGTAGACCGGCGCGTCGGTCTGCTGCGAGAAGGTGGTCAGCATGGTGTTGCGCTTGGTCATGGTCTGCTGGTTGGTGATCCAGAAGGTCTTGTAGCCTGCCTGTTTCATCAGGTTGATCAGCGAGGGATCGGTAAGGAAGCGGTCCGGGTTTTGCTCGTTGCCAAAGGTGAGGATCTGCTGCATCACCTCAATGGTGTACGGGCGTGGGGATACCACGTCGCGGAACACCGTCAGGCCCTTGTCGCTGGCCGCCAGCGCGTCGAGGTTGGGTGTGGTGTCGCGGTTGTAGCCGTACAGGTGCATGTGCTCGCGGGTGGTGGACTCGCCCAGCACCAGCACCAAGGTGCGTGGCGCCGTACCGCTGCTGTCACGCAGGTTTTGCAGAGGCGGTAACGCGGCATTCTGCGCCAGCAACTCCTGCATGTTGTCCAGTTGCTGGCGGTACTGACGGTAGCCCACCAGCAGTTGCCAGGGCACGGCGGGCTCCATGCGCTGCTGCACCTTCTCGGCGGCATCGGCGAAGTTGCGCTCCTGGGTGACCATCTGCTTGTAGAACGGGTACACCAGGTTGGCCACCAGCAACAGGGCCACCACCGGCAGGCGGCTGCGCAGGGGCAGGCTGACCGGGCGCACGCGCTTCCACAGCAGTACCGCACCCAGCGTGTACAGCAGCAGCGCCAGGCCCAGCCACACACTGAAGTACTGGCTGAAGTATTCACCGGCCTCGGCGGTATTGGATTCGAACATCACGAAGATGACGCTTTGCGAGAACTCCTGGCGATAGATGCCGAAGTAGCTCAAGCCCACCAGCGATGCAGCCCACAGCACCAGGCCGATGACGGCCGCCGTGGCACGGGTGAAGCGGGGCAGCAGCAACACCGGGGCCAGCCACAGGCTGCTGAGGAAGAACGCATCGCGAAAACCGGCGAAGCCGGTAGTACCGCTGAACAACAGCAATGCCTGGGTGACGCCAGAGAAGTACCAGAAGAACAGCAGCAGCCAGCCCAGGCCGGCCCAGTCCACGCGCGTGCGCACGGTGGGGGATGTAGTGTGTGACACGTATGCCTCGTCGTACCTTGACGGCCAGCGGATGTGCCCGTGACCTTAAAGGGCGTGACGCTAATGTGCGGCGTGTGAAAATAACGTCAACGTGGCGACTGACAGGGGCTGGCCGGTTACCCGGCGCCATGTTTACTGGCGCAATACGCCGACCACACAGGTACTATGTGGTCTGCAAAACCGCACTGACAGGCCCTGTGGATTATGAATCGTCGAAAGAAAATCAAGCAGCTATTGGAGGCGCATGCCAAGAAGGCCAATGCCAAACTGGCGCCGCGCAAGCCCAAGTACATCTGCAAGGCAGACCGCTTGAAGATGGAAGCAGAGGCGGCGGGGGATACCCCTGATGCAGCGCAAAGCTGATAGCGGAATTGGAAACTTACCCTGTGGGAGCGGCCTTGCGTCGCGATAGGGCCGCATAGCGGCCCCAGATTTCAACGTCACGGCAACCCTTGCCGGGGCTGCTTTCACAGGTACTGCATAAGTCTGAAGCTTGCGCTGTACCTGTGGGCGCTGGCCAGGCGGCGATGAGGCCAGATCAAGCAGCACCAGACAGCTGTCCCACAGAGCGTGCGACCCGCATCAGGCGTGATGGTCAACGGCGGTAATAACGGTAGTCGCCATGGTGGCGCTGGTGCATGGCCCGCTCATGACGGCGCTCCCAATCATGGCGCCGTTCCCAGTCACGCCGCCGCTCCCAGTCCCGCCGGGCTTGCTCCCGCCGCCACTGCTCACGGCGCCAGTCGCTTCTGTGGTCATGCCAGCGGTCGTCGTCGTGAGCCAGCAGCGTGGCCGGCTGTGCATTGGCTACACTGGCCACCCTCGACCAGGGGTTGGCGGCAGGCTGTAACGGTGACTGAACCGCAGGCGCCATCGCCACCGGTGCTTTCATTTGAGTTGCGGATGCCGTGCCCACCGCCGCGAACGAGAACAGGCCGAGCAGCACCAACCTTGCGACATGTATTTTCATGAGCGAAGCCAACCTCTGATAACAATTGAGCCATCTGGCCAGCAGGTGTGGACGAACCTTGTCTCGCGTTCCGCTACCTTTCTGTGCCTCCCACATAGACCGGCAAACGGGAAAAAGTTCGCTACAGCAACAACTTGTAGAAATTTATGATGCCTGGTCACTACGTTCCACAAGCCTGACTGTGCGCGTGCAGCGATCTACTGTTCATTGGCTTGCGAACACTTCTCGCAGGTGTGCCCGGTAACTGTCGAACGCGGCAATCGTACCCACAATCACCTCGGCCTCTTGCTCGTCAGTCAGCACCAGGCCATCAAGCCTGGCCACGAACTCGCGCCAGTGCAACGCGCGCCCATCGGGGTGCGGTGCCAGGTGGCGGGCACCCTGATCGCCATCCAGGCCCAGGCGCTGGGTTTGCTTGAACAGGAACGCCGCCCCCAGGTTCGAGCCTTCACTGCAATACAGCCATCCCAGCGCCTGGGCCGGGCTGGCGCTGACTTGTCGAGGCGGCGCTGGCAGCGACAGGCCCAGGTCACGCAAGTCGTCCTCTACTGCCGCGAAGCGTGACAGCGCCACCAGGCCCGGCAGGCGCTGGTTGAGTTGGTCATCCTGGTAAAGCGCCACTAGGCTGCCATGAAAACGGTGCTGCACCTGCAGAAAGCGGCCATAACGCTCGTGGCTCTCGAAGGGCCGGGCCGCCATTACCAGTTGATCAACGCTGTCATGGTCCCGGCTGCTGGCCGCTTTCAGGCGTTGGCAGCGGCTCGGCTGCAAGAGGTCGGAGTGTACAGCTGTCATGGGTGTATCCGTGGCAAGAAGGCAATGTGTCAATCATGCTTGCCAGCAAGGGTAGGCGGCAAGCGCGAGCGAGAGCCCCGCACGTCGGTGGGTCGAAAAAACACCAGCCCTTGGGCTATAGGAGCGGCTTGCCCGCGACTGATTTAACATGGCTGACGCATTCAAGTTCCCCAGGAGCCAGTCATGAGTACCCTACAGTTCCGTACCCCCACCGTTGCAGACGCCGAGCGCTGCTACGCCATTGAAATCGGCGCCTATGAAGGAGATGAAGCGGCCACGCTGGAAAAAATCCGCACCCGCATCGCGCAGTATCCGCACGGCTTCCTCATCCTGGAAAACATGGGTGAAATCGTCGGCTTCATCAATAGCGGTTGCGCCTACGAAGTGGTCATGTCTGATGAAGACTTCAAGGAACTGGTCGGCCATGACCCGGCAGCACCGAACGTGGTGATCATGTCGGTGGTGGTGGACCCTGCGCACCAGGGCAACGGTTACGCCAAGCGGTTGATGGACGAATTCATCGCCCGCATGAAGGCGTCAGGCAAACAGGCCATTCACCTGATGTGCAAGCAGCAGCATGTGGCGCTGTACCAGAAGATGGGATATCAGTACGTCAAACCGTCGCCTTCGGACCATGGCGGCATGGCCTGGCATGAAATGATCCTCGCGCTGTAATCCATGGGCCAGGATCAGGCCGATCGACCGAAAAGACCGTGGATCATTTCCCTGAGCCAGCGGTTGCCACTGTCTTGGTGATAGCGCGCATGCCAGTGCTGTTTCACGGTGAAGCCCTCCACAGCGAATGGGCAGTCGTGCACTTGCAGGTCGTGCATGTCGGCAAGGGTCTGGCCGATATGCCTTGGTAGGGTGGCGACCAGGTCGGTGCTGCCAACGATCATCCCCAGCCCCAGGAACGCCGGGAGATCCAGCACGATCCGGCGCTCTATACCCGCCCGGGCCAGCCCCGCCTCCAGCAACTTCTGGCCGGTGCCTGCGCTGATCTGTACATGGCCTTCGGCTTGGTAGCGGGCCACATTCATGCCATGGGCGAGGCGCGGGTGCTGGCGATTGCTCAGGCACACCCAGTCCTGATCGAACAATACCTGCTGATACATCCCGCCTCCCAGCCAGGGCACAAAACCAATGGCCAGGTCGGCCTCGCCCGACTCCAGGGCACTTTCGCTATTGCCGTCGATGCGCGCCGCCTCCAGGCGAATGCCGGGGGCATGGCTGCGCAGGTAGTTGAGGATGCTCGGCAGCAAGGTGATATGGCTGGCATCGCTGACACACAGGCGAAAGTGTCTTTGCGCGGTGGCGGGTGTGAATTGCGGTTCCCACGCCGTCAGCCGACGCAGCGATTCGAGTACTTCGCGGCAGGGCCCGATCAACTGGTCGGCGCGCGGAGTCGGGGCCATGCCACCGGGGGTGCGGACAAATAACGGGTCGTTCAGTTGCTGACGCAGGCGGGCCAGCCAGATGCTGATGGTTGGCTGGCTTTGGCCCAGCTGCTCTGCGGCACGCGTAACGCTGCGGCAGTGATACAGCAGGTCGAACAGTTGCAGCAACTTGGGCTCGGGCAGGGCATCGGCGGCACTCATTATTGCAATTCTCAATAGGTGTATTGAGGCCATTGTATAGCCCGATCGGGAGACGCTGCATAAGGTAATCGCAAACCACAGGAGGTCTGCGATTTGAAAATCTGCATTCTGGGTGCCGGTGCCCTGGGCTGCGCTATTGGCGCGGCGCTGAGTGAGGCCGGGCACCAAACCTGGCTGCTCAACCGTGGCCGTGAGCATGTCGAAGCCATCAACCTGCACGGTTTGCAGGTACAGGACGAACACGGCGAGCGGCAAGTACGTGTCAATGCCACCACCGCTGCCAACGACGTGGGCGTGGTTGACCTGGTCGTAGTGTTGGTGAAGTCGTTCCACACCGCTGAAGCGATGGGCGGTGCCACGGCCCTGCTCGGGCCGCAGACGCTGGTACTGTCGCTGCAGAACGGTCTCGGGCATGAAGACATTCTGGCCGAGGTCGTCGGCAGAGCGCGAGTACTGGCGGGCAAAACCTATGTCGGCGGTGTGTTGTTGGCACCGGGTTCGATCCGAGCTGGCGTGGCGGGTAAGCACACTTACATCGGTGAACTGGACGGGCAACTGACGCCTCGCGTGCAGGCCATCGCCGAGGCCTTCAATGCTGCGGGGCTGGCCACCACGGTCAGTGACAATATCCTCGGCACCATGTGGGACAAGTTACTGGTGAATGTCGCAACCGGCGCGCTCAGCGGTATCACCATGCTCAGTTATGGCCAGCTGTACAGCGAACCGTTGCTCGAGAGCACCGCCAAGGCTGCCGTGGCCGAGGCAATGGCCGTTGCACAACGGGCCGGTATCAGGCTGGGCCTTACCAGCCCAGATGCGGCATGGGCACTGGCCGCCGAGGGCCTGCCGGCAAGCTTCCGTACCTCGATGCTGCAGAGCCTGGAAAAAGGCTCGATCACCGAAATCGACTTCATCAACGGCTCCGTCGTGCGCTGGGGCCAGCGCCATGGCGTTGCCACCCCCGTCAACGCGACCTTGGTGGCCTGTATCAAGGGCATTGAACGCGCGATGGCCGATCACCAGAAAAGGGATAACCCATGAGCCAGCCGAAAGCCTACCTCGAACACGTTGCCTTCTGGGTGCGCGACATTCAGTGGCATATCCGTTTCTTCAACGAAGTGTGCGGTATGGCCCTGCGAGAAGCGCAGGGCGATGTCGAGCAGCGCACGCAATACTGGACGCTGGGCGGCCTGCAGTTCATTCACCAGCCTGACTTCGCCGGGCCGGAGGGGCGCATGGCCCACCTGGGCATCATGTGCGAGGACCTCGAAGCAGCCCTTGCCGCAGCCCAGCGCTTCGGCGTCAGCGAAATGCCTCAGGGCCGCAACTGGCTGCGCCTGCCGGACGGTCTGGCGGTTGAGTTCATCCAGGCCTCGCCGGCCACTTGCGTCGCCCAGGCACTGGCCATCGACCCGCGTGCGGAGGTATCGGCATGAGCGTAGTGGAGAAATTCTGGGACGATGCCCGCGAAGGCGATGAATGCCTCAGCCCCACCTACACGGTAACCCGCGAGCGCATCCTGGCTTACGCCGCCCTTACCGGCGACCACACCCCGGTCCATGTCGATGAGGAATACGCCAATGCCAGCCATTTCGGCTGCCTGGTCGCCCACGGCTTGTTCGGGTTGTCGATCGCCGATGGCTTGAAGACCCAATGCCAATACCGCTTCGTGCCAGGCATGTCGCTGGGTTGGATGTGGGATTTCGTACTGCCGATCAAGGTCAACGATGTGCTGCAGGTACGCATGCGCGTGGGGTCGATGCGTCCCAGCAAAAGTCGCCCGGGCTGGGGCATCGTGGTTCTGCCGTCGGAACTGATCAACCAGAATGGCGAAGTCGTGCAGCGCGGTGAGCACCGCCTGATGGTGCCAAGGAGGGCAGAGGCATGAGCCAGGCGTTGCCTTTGGCGGGTATCCGCGTCATCGACTACAGCCACTTCCTCGCCGGCCCTTATGTGGGCCGCTGCCTGGCCGCGCTGGGTGCCGAGGTGATCAAGGTCGAACGGCCGGGCAGCGGCGATGCCGGGCGCCAGCATGCGTTTACCCTGGACGAGCAGCAGAGCGGCTACTTCCTGCAGTTGAACATGGGCAAGCTGGGCGTCAGCGTCAACATGAAGGACCCGCGTGGCAAAGCCTTCATGCAACGCCTGACCGATTCGGCCGACGTGTTCATCGAGAACTATCGTCCAGGTGCCCTGGACAAGCTTGGCCTTGGTTATGCCGAGCTGTCGGCGCGTAACCCGCGTCTGGTTTACTGCTCGATCTCCGCCTACGGCCACACCGGGCCTGATGCCCACCGCGCCGGCTTCGGGCTGATCGCCGAAGCCAAGAGCGGCATCATGCAGATGGTTGGCGTGCCGGGCGAAGCGCCGCCGTTGCTGCGCATTTCCCTTGGCGACATGTACACCGGTATCCATGCTGTAGCGGCGATCAACGCGGCGCTGCTGGGCAGGGTCAGCTCTGGACGCGGACAACATATCGACATGGCCCTGTACGACACGCTGGTGTCGATGCACGAGTATGCGGTGCAGTGCTACACGTTGTCGCAGGGCACAGTGCTACCCGAGCAGACCGGCCATGACATGCCGACCTCGACCCTGTATGGCGTCTTCCGCGCAGCCGATGGCGACCTGGTCATCGCCGCTCAGGTCGACGACGCCTGGCAGCGCTTCGCCGCCATGGTCGAGGCCAATGGCGGCCCGCCTGGGTTCGGTAGCGATGGCCGCTACCATAAGCTCAATGGCCGCAATGCACACCGCGAGGCGATTCTGGCGGTAGTCCGGGATTGGGTCGGTGTGCGTCGGGTCGCCGACATCTTGCAGCTGCTCGATGGCATCGACATTCCCAGCGCCAAAGTGCAACGCATTGATGAAGTGCTGGCCGATCCGCAGATTCAGGCTCGCAACATGGTCATCGAACAGCAGCACCCGCGCTACGGCACCTTGCGCCTGCCCAATCTGCCGTTCCGCTTTTCTGACTGCGATACCACGATCCATCAGGTTGCCCCGGACCTTGGCCAGCACAATGCCGAGGTCGCTGCGGGGCTTGGCTTCAGTCCCGAAGAAATCACCGCCATGCAAGCGGCCGGTGTGCTGTTCACCCACGGAGATGCACGATGAGCGACCGCTATGCAGTGATTGGCCGACCGATCAACCACACTAAATCCCCGTTGATCCACGGCCTGTTTGCCCAGGCCAGCGGTCAGACCCTGGAGTACGGCGCGATCGAGGGCGAGCTCGAGGGTTTCGAGACCCAGGTGCTGCAATTTTGCAGTGCTGGCGGGCGGGGCATGAATATCACAGCGCCATTCAAGCTGCGCGCCTTCGAGCTTGCCGACCGGCGCAGCGAGCGGGCTGAGCTGGCGCGGGCGGCCAATGCGCTAAAGTTCGAGGATGGCCATATCTTCGCCGAGAACTTCGATGGCATCGGCTTGCTGCGGGATATCGAAGAGAACCTCGGTGAGCCGCTGCGCAACCGGCGGGTGCTGATGCTCGGCGCCGGTGGTGCGGTTCGTGGCGCGTTACTGCCCTTCCTGCAGGCTGGGCCCAGCGAGCTGGTACTTGCCAATCGCGACATGAGCAAAGCCCTGGCGCTGCGCAACGAGCTGGATCACCCAAGGTTGCGTATCAGCCGTTACGAAGCGCTGGAAGGGCAAACGTTCGACATCGTGATCAATGCCACTTCTGCCAGCCTTGTCGGTGAACAGCCGCCGTTACCTGGCGGGGTACTTGGCGGCACGCGGCTGGCCTACGAACTGGCGTATGGCAAAGGCCTCACGCCTTTCCTGCGCCTGGCCGGGGAGCGGGGTGTGACACACCTGGCCGACGGCGTGGGCATGCTGGTCGAACAGGCGGCAGAAGCGTTTGCCTGGTGGCGCGGGGTGCGGCCCGATACGCGTGCGGTGATTGATCGCCTGACGATCCCGCTGGAGTAAGGCATGGTCGCCAATGTCCTGATGCTGCACGGCATCAACCACAACATGTTCGGCAAACGCGACCCGCGCCAGTACGGTACGGCCACGCTGGCCGATGTCGACCAGGCCTTGCGGGCGCTGGGCGAGGAACTGGGGGCGCGGGTCGAGAGCTTCCAGACCAACTTTGAAGGCGCCATGTGCGAGCGAATCCACCAGGCGTTTGTAGAACGGGTGGATGCGGTGCTGATCAATGCCGGGGCGTGGACGCATTACAGCTATGGTATTCGCGACGCACTGGCCATTCTCGAAGCGCCGGTGGTAGAAGTACATATGTCCAATATCCATGCCAGGGAGCCGTTCCGGCACCATTCGGTGTTTGCCGACGTGGTGCGGGGGCAGATCTGTGGCTTTGGCGTAGAGACCTACCTGCTGGCGTTGCGTGCGGCCATGCGCATGCTTTGAGCCAAGGCATCGACTTTTGTGGGCGTGGGCATGTCCGTGCCCACAGGGTGCGCTCAAAAGCCCATGATGCATCACCGACCCGAAGGAGCTCTACCGTGTCTAGCCCGGCAGTGACCAATACCTCCCGCCACGCTACCTGCATTGCCTTGCTGGTCGCTATCACCTTCTTCATGGAAAACCTCGACGCCACCGTGATTGCCACGGCACTGCCGCAAATGGCCAGTGACTTCGGTGAAAGCGCGGTCAGCCTGAATATCGGCATCAGTGCCTACTTGCTGGCCGTTGCGGTGTTCATCCCACTCAGTGGCTGGGTGGCCGACCGTTATGGCCCGCGACGGGTTTTTGCTGGCGCCATCGGGCTGTTTACCGTGGCTTCGTTGCTGTGCGGTATGGCCCCCAGCCTGGAAACCTTTGTCGGGGCTCGGGTACTGCAGGGCATTGGAGGTGCGCTGATGGTGCCGGTGGGCCGGTTGGTGGTGCTGCGCACAACCGAGAAAAAAGACCTGGTGAGAATGCTCGCGGTAATCACCTGGCCTGGCCTGGTGGCGCCAGTATTGGGCCCACCGCTTGGCGGCCTGATCGTCACGCATTGGTCGTGGCCCTGGATCTTTTACCTGAACATCCCCCTCGGGTTGCTGGCCATTGCGGCGGCCTGGCTACTGATTCCTGATGCGCGGTCAGCTGAAAAGCGCCGCTTCGACACGCTGGGGTTCGTTTGCCTGGCGTCGGCATGTGCAGCGTGGCTGGTCGGCCTGGAAATGCTTGGCTCTCTGGCGGGGGGTAGCCTGGGCGCCGGGCTGGCACTGGTGTCGCTGGGCGGCTTGCTTACCTGGTTGGCGATTCGCCATTGTCAGCGGCATCCATCGCCGCTTTTGCCACTGGATACCTTGTCTATCCCCACGTTCAGGGTCAGCATCGTGGGTGGGACCTTGTTCCGCCTCTCGATCAGTGCCTTGCCGTTCCTTATCCCGTTGCTGCTGCAGATTGGTTTCGGCTTGTCGCCGGTGGATGCCGGGCTGCTGGTACTGGCGATCTTCGCTGGCAACCTGGCGATGAAGCCGTTTACCACCGGCTTGCTGCGCCGCTATGGTTTCCGCCGCGTGTTGCTGGTCAACGGGCTGATTGGCGTTGGTTGCATTCTGGCTTGCCTGGGCTTGCAGCAAGGCATGCCGTGGTACGGGATGGCTGTGGTGTTGTTCGTGGGCGGGCTTTCGCGCTCGATGCAGTTCACCACCTACAACGCCGTCGGCTTTGCCGAAGTGCCCAAGCAGCAGATGGGCGAGGCGTCGACGTTATTCAGCATGTGCTTCCAGCTGGCGATGGCGTTGGGTGTTGCGGTGGTGGCATTGCTGCTGCGTGTGGCGATGATGGTGCGGGGCGGCGAAGGCGGGTTGACGGTCAGCGACTTCCACTGGGCGTTGATTGGCGTTGCCTTGATTGCCTGTGTGGCATTGGCCGATGCCATTCGCTTGCCGCGCAACGCCGGGGAACAGGTGCTGCGCACCTGAGACCAGCGACAGGGCCGGTACCGGTCACTCAACCCTGCAAGGCATCGCGCAACTGAATGACGCCGTCAAGCGTCAGCGCCTGGGCCGAGTAGCACAGGCCGATACGCCGGCGCAGGTCGAGCTGCGGCATTGGCTCGATGCGCACACCGCGGTGTTCGGTGGCAAGTGAGTCCGGCACGATCGCGGCACCCACGCCTGCGGCAACCAGCTCCAGAGCCAGGGCAAAGGTGTCTGCTTCTGCGACCAGAATACCGCTGTAGAAAGGTTGCAGGCGCTGATGGCTGGGCTGTGCGGGGCAGGTGACCCAGCGCGCTTGAGTAGTTGTTGTTTGGCGCGCAACCGCGAGCACGAACGGGTCGCTGTGCAGCGGCAGAAACAACTCATCTTCACAGCGCAATTCTTCGCTGGCCAGCCGCACCTCGCCCATGCAGCCGCTCACCAGTTGCAGGCGCACCGGGGGCTGAATGCCCGCCGCTGCCAGCACCACCTGGCCCAGCACAGCGGCACTCACGTCCTGCTCCACACCGATCTGCAACGGCGCACGTTCACGATCGCCTTTGAAACGGCCGAGCAGGCGGTTGGCGTCGGCGACCATGCGCTGCGCTTCGGGGTACAGCGCGCGGGCATCCTCGGTCACCTCGACGCCGCGGGCCTGGCGCACGAACAGCGTGGTGCCCAGCGCCTGCTCCAGTGCCCTGATGCTACCGGAAAGCGCCGGTTGGCTGAGGTGTATCGAACGCGCGGCGGCGGTGATGTTGCGTTCTTCGAACACGGCGATGAAGGCGCGAAGCTGGCGATAATCCATGAGGTACCCATAAGTGATGCCGATGGCTGCGAAAAGAATTTCCCATTTTTCGCAAGAAAAAGCAGCTTTTATACTTGCTCTACTTCTAACCCATAGGCAAATCGGATAACAGGATGGCGACCATGACCCACACCCATAAACCTTTGGTAGTCATTACCGGTGCCAGCTCCGGCATCGGCCTGGCCACCGCCAAGCTGCTGTCCAGCCGTGGCCACGCCCTGTTGCTGCTGTCCCGCCGTCTGGCACCCATGCAACAACTGCAGCTGCCCAACAGCCTGGCGCTGGCGGTCGATGTCACCGACCGCGCGGCTGTGCTGGCAGCCGTTGCTGAAGCCGAGACGCGCTTCGGCCCGGTAGACGCGATCATCAACAATGCCGGCGTGATGCTGCTGGGCAATATCGCTACCCAGGACCCAGAGCAGTGGGACCGTATGCTCGACGTCAACGTGCGTGGCCTGCTCAACGGGATCCATGCGGTCGCCAGTGGCATGGTCGAGCGCGGGCAGGGCACCATCATCAACGTGAGTTCCGTGGCCGGGCGCAAGGCCTTCCCCAACCATGTCGCCTATGTCGGGACCAAGTTCGCCGTTACCGGCCTGTCGGAAAACCTGCGTGAAGAACTGGCCCCGAGCAACGTGCGGGTAATCACCATCGAGCCGGGCGCAGTCGACACCGAACTGCTCAGCCACACGACCGATGCCGCCATCAAGGCAGGCTACAACGACTGGAAGCAGGAGATGGGCGGGGTGCTCACGGCCGAGACCATTGCCGAGACCATCGGTTTCGCCTATGGCCAGCCACAGTCCGTGTGCATCCGCGAAATCGTGGTGTGCGCTACCCGCCAGCAGCAATGACTGGCCCGATCGCGACATAAGGCCGCGCCAGGCTTTAGAGATGTGCTGTCAGTGCATGTGCGCCACTGGCACCTTGACCGGTTTCAAATGCCCCTCATCAGGCTCCATGATCGGCACCTCGTTGCCATGGCGGTCATACAGCTTGCCATCACGGAACACATCACCTTCATTCAGCCCGGCGATATCCCGGTAGCGCAGGGTGCGTTCGCTGGCAGCGACGAAGACCGACTGTTGGTCGGAGTTGCCGGCGCGCAGGTGGTTGAACAGCAAGTTGAGCAGAATCGCCATGATCGCCGCCGAGCTGATGCCGGAGTGGAAAATGGTCTCGAACCAGGTCGGGAAGTGGTGATAGAAGCCCGGGGCCGCGATCGGGATCATGCCAAAGCCGATCGAGGTGGCGACAATGATCAGGTTCATGTTGTTGCGGTAGTCCACCTGGGCCAGGGTGCGGATGCCGCTGGCTGCGACCGTGCCGAACAGCACCAGCCCGGCACCACCGAGTACGGCGGTAGGTACCGCGGCCACCAGTCTGCCCATGACCGGCAGCAGCCCCAGCGTGACCAGGATCAGGCCGGCGCTGGCCACCACGTAGCGGCTCTTGACCCCTGTCACGGCGACCAGGCCGACGTTCTGCGCGAAGGCACTTTGCGTGAACGAGCCGAACAACGGTGCCAAGGCGCTGGAGATCATGTCGGCCCGCAGGCCATTGCCCAGCCGTTTGGAGTCCACCGGGGTGCCGATGATTTCACCTACGGCCAGGATGTCTGCCGAAGTCTCCACCATGGTCACCACAATGACGATAAGCATCGACAGTATCGCTGCTACCTGGAACTGCGGGGCGCCAAAGTGCAGCACTTCGGGCATGGCCACCCACGGCCCTTGCAGCGCCTGGGAGAAATCGGCCATGCCGGTGGCCATCGCGGCCAGCGTGCCGATCACGATTGCCAGCAAGATCGACAGGCGCGACAGGCTGGCACTGCCCAGCTTGCTCAGCAGCAGTACCGAGGCCAGGGTGAACGCCGCCAGGCCGATGTTTGCCGGGCTGCCGAAGTCGGCGGCCTGGCTGTTGCCGCCCATGGCCCAGCGCGCGGTAACCGGCATCAGGGTCAGGCCGATGGTGGTGATGACGATGCCTGTCACCAGCGGTGGGAAGTACTTGATGATGCGCGAGAACAGCGGCGTGATCAGCAGGCCGACCAGTGATGACACGATTACCGCGCCGAACACCACCTGCATGCCGCCGGTGCCGTCATTGCCGATGATCGCAACCATGGTGGCGACGCTGGCAAAGGAAACCCCCTGCACCAGCGGCAAGCGGCAGCCGAAGAAGGGAATGCCCAAGGTCTGCAGCAATGTCGCCAGGCCACCGGCGAACAACGAGGCGGCAATCAGCAGGCCGACATCGCCAGCGCTGAGGCCTGCGGCCTGGCCGATGATCAGCGGTACGGCGATCATGCCGCCGTACATGGTCAGCACATGTTGCAGGCCATAGGCCAGGTTGGCGCCCACGCCGAGGTTCTCGTCTTCGGGACGAGGGGAAGCGGGAGAAGTCATGGTGAGTAGCTCGCTTTATTGTTTTATGCGTCTAACAGCACGGTCTCAGTCGCATTCGTTGAGTTTTGAGTGGGAGGCGTGGGCTACTGCAACCGGTCTTGGCCGCAGCAGCCCGGGTCCATCAGTTGCCGCTGACCAACTGGTGTGCCAGCTGGTTGTGGCGCTCCAGCACGCGTGGCAGGTCGACGGTGGCCAACTGGCCGTCTTTCACCACGACGCGGCCGTTGATCACGCTGGTGTGCACCTGGGTCGGGGTGCAGAACACCAGTGCCGCCAGCGGGTCGTGGTGGCCACCGGCATAGGCGACGTGGCCGAGGTCGAAGGCGACGAAGTCGGCGACCATGCCCGGGGCCAGGGCGCCGATGTCGTTGCGGTTGAGCACCTTGGCGCCGCCGAGGGTGGCGATTTCCAGTGCTTCGCGGGCGGTCATGGCGTCGGGGCCGAAGCCTACCCGCTGCAGCAGCAGGGCCTGGCGCACTTCACCGATCATGCTGGCGCCGTCGTTGGAGGCAGAGCCGTCGACCCCAAGGCCCACCGGTACGCCGTGGTCGCGCATCTTGCGTATCGGGGCAATGCCCGAGGCCAGGCGCATGTTCGAGCATGGGCAGTGGGCGACGCCGGTGCCGGTGCGGGCGAACAGCTCGATGCCGTGCTGGTCGAGCTGCACGCAGTGGGCATGCCATACGTCGTGACCGACCCAGCCGAGGTCCTCGGCGTACTCGGCAGGGGTCATGCCGAACTTTTCGCGGCTGTAGGCGATGTCGTTCACGTTCTCAGCCAAGTGAGTGTGCAGCGACACGCCATAGTGGCGTGCCAGCACGGCGGCTTCGCGCATCAGGTCACGGCTGACCGAGAAGGGTGAGCAGGGTGCTACCACGATGCGGCGCATCGAGCCGTGGCTGGCATCGTGGTAGTCCTCGATCAGGCGTTGGGATTCCTTGAGGATGTCAGCTTCCTTTTCCACCACCGCGTCCGGCGGCAGGCCGCCCTGGCTCTGGCCCACGCTCATGCTGCCGCGCGCGGCGTGGAAGCGCATGCCGATCTCGGCGGCGGCGTGGATGCTGTCGTCCAGCTTGCAGCCGTTGGGGTAGATGTACAGGTGGTCGCTGGAGGTGGTGCAGCCCGACAGGATCAGTTCGGCCATGGCGGTCTGGGTCGACACCGCGATCATCTCAGGGGTCAGGCGCGCCCAGATCGGGTACAGGTTGGTCAGCCAGTTGAACAGCTCACCGTCCTGGGCTGCCGGCACCACGCGAGTGAGGCTCTGATACATGTGGTGGTGGGTGTTGACCAGGCCTGGGATGACCACTTTGCCGGCCATGTCGAGGACCACGTCGGCCTGTTGTGGCAGGGTGTCGGTGGGGCCGACCTGGGTGATCAGGTTGTCTTCGATGTACAGGCCGCCATTCTTGATCTCGCGGCGTTCGCCGTCCATGGTGACCAGAAGTGCGGCGTTTTTGACGAGGAGGGTTTTCTTACCGGTTGCAGATAACATGGCTTAAGCCCGTTGCAATACGCCTTGGCGATTACCGAGGTCGTAGGCGAGGGATAATGTAATCAGGAAACCTGTAAGTTGTATACATTCAACTGCAATTGATGATCTTGATTCATTCAATTCGTGAAAAATAACCAAAAATAGGAATTTTATTTACCAATAGACTGGCAGCATCTTTTCTGGAGCCTGTTTTGATGTCTGCTTTTGAACCCCGCCTTGGGGCTACTGCCACTGGCCGTACTGCTGCAATCAGCGTCGCGATCCTTGCCTTTTCGGCCTTTTTGATCGTCACCACCGAGTTCCTGATTGTCGGCTTGTTGCCCGCGCTCAGCCAGGACCTGGGGGTTTCCATTTCGATGGCGGGCCAGTTGGTCACGCTGTTTGCCTTTACTGTGATGCTAGCCGGCCCATTCCTGACGGCGGCATTGGCGCACCTGGACCGCAAGCGGTTATTCATCACCATTCTGCTGGTATTTGCCGCAGCCAATGCATTGGCTGCGGCCTCGACCAGTTTCTGGGTGCTGGCCATCGCGCGGGTCGTGCCGGCACTGGCGTTGCCGGTGTTCTGGGGCACGGCCAGTGAAACGGCCGGCCAGTTGGCCGAGCCTGATAAAGCAGGGCAAGCCATTTCCAAGGTGTACCTGGGCATCTCGGCGGCGATGTTGCTGGGTATTCCGCTGGGCACCGTGGCGTCCAATGCCGTGGGTTGGCGTGGCGCATTCTGGGTACTGGCCGCCCTGTCGTTGCTGATGGCACTGGCCATGTGGGTGTGGATGCCGCACGTTGCACGCGCGGCAAAAGTCGACTTCATGCAGCAGGCACGTATTTTCAAAGAGCGCTTTTTCCTCGCCAATGTGCTGCTTTCGGTGGTGGTGTTCACCGCGATGTTCACAGGTTACAGCTACCTGGCCGAGCTGCTGCAGCGGGTGGCGGGTGTACCACCCGCGCACACCGGTTGGTGGCTGATGGGCTTTGGCGCGGTGGGCCTGCTCGGCAACTGGATGGGTGGGCGGGCGGTGGACCGTTCACCGCTCAGGGCGACGGCGCTGTTTCTGGTGCTGCTGGCCATCGGCATGGCGGCAATCGTGCCGTTGGCCCATGCAGGTCTGGTGTTCTGCCTGGCACTGGGGGTGTGGGGTGTGGCCAACACGGCGCTGTACCCCGTCAGCCAGGTGCGGGTGATGGGTGCTGTGACGCATGCCCAAGCCTTGGCCGGTAGCACCAATGTGTCCGCGGCCAATGCGGGGATTGGCTTGGGCGCTGTACTCGGTGGCTTGACCATCCCTGGCCTGGGTATCGAATACCTGGGCTATGTTGCCGCAGGCGTGGCGCTGGTAGCGCTGGGGCTTGTGCCGCTGGTCGCCAGCCTTGCGCATCAGCGCGCATCGCTTGCCCGCGTACCATGAGGCGCCAGCCGAGGCAGCAGGTAGTCCAGCAGCGCGCGGACCTTGGGTAGCCCCTCGCGGCTTTTGAGCCACACCAGGTTCATCGGCAGGCCGTCGGTGGCCAGCGCGGGCAACACTTCGACCAGGCGCCCTTGATCGAGGTGTTGCTGGGTCAGCCAGGTAGGTAGCTGGCCAATGCCATGACCGGCCAGCACCGCTGCAACTTCCCCTTCGCCGTCGCCTACCGCGATGCGCGGCTGTACGGTGCGGCGTTCCATTTCGCCAGCTTGGCGGCCCTTGAAGAACCAGGGGCTGACCCTGCCGTCGGTATGCCCGTAGCCGACGCAGTGGTGGTGTTCAAGGTCGCGTTCGTCTTGCGGTACGCCGTGCTTTTCCAGGTAGGCGGGTGCGGCACAGAACATCAGGCGCTGGGCGCCAAAATACTGGTGGCCGAGCGCCGCCGGCCAGGCATCCGGGCCACCGATGCGCACCACGATATCGATGCCCTCGTGTACCGGGTCGACGAAGCGGTCAGAAAACGACACGTGCGGCTGCAGCAAAGGGTGCAGGCGAATGAAGTCAAGGATCAGCGGCAGCACATGCAGGCGGCCGTATGAGGCTGGCAGTTCTATGCGGACTTTGCCATGGGGTTCGTTGTCGCGGGTGACCAGCGCGTGCTCAACCTCTTCCAGGTCGGCCAGGACCGAGGTGCAGGTGCGGTAGAAGATGACGCCAGCCTCGCTGAGCGACAAGGTGCGTGTGGTGCGGTTGAACAGGCGTGCCCCCAGGCGGGCCTCGAGCCGGGCCACGCTTTTGCTGATGGCCGAACTGGTGAGGCTGAGCCGCTCTGCGGCTGCCGTGAAGCTGCCCAGATCAGCGACGGCAACGAATACATCAATGCCTTTGAGGCGTTCGGAGGAGTGCATGACCGGCCTTTTTGATGAATTTATTTCCATTGTCAGTGGAGCATATTGAATGCTGACAAGGAAATTTCATCAATGGCGTATGTGTATCAGCCCTTCGTGCAGCAGCAGGTTTGCCCGCGAAACAGATGACGCGTTGTTCGCAGGCAAACCGGGCCATGCCGTCAGGTTCAACTGCCCTGCGGCATTTCTCCACGCGCCAGCCCGGTTAACCATGGCCAGAATCGGGTAGTTGCGGTAAAGCCGGGTGCTCAGGCGCTGGTCGAACTCCAACAGGGCCAAGATGGCCAGGTCGATGTCGAAGTTGTACACCCGCTCCAGTGTCCCGGCTTCGCTGCCGAACGACGTCTCCAGTTCGATTTGCGGGTAGCGCGCCATTGCGCGAGGCGAAACGGCATTGTGCTGGGCAGCGCGCCAGTCAGGGTTTGTGCACGGTTCATGACGGTTTCCTTTTGTTCTCTGGCGCCGGCCCACGGGGCACGGCGAGTCGGCACTCTTGAAAGGTGCTACAGGAAAAACGCGAAATGCCCGGCGGCTTGCGCGCCGATGAAATTGCGCCCGCGGGCGCCCTGCATTGCGGCGTCGATCATCGCCTCGGCCTCGGCGGCTGTCACGCCATAGTCTGCAAATTCAGTGCGCACGCCCAGCTGATGGAGAAATGCTCGCAAGCGCTGTTGGGCCGCTGCCAGGTCGCGGCCGAAGGCCTTCTGCAAGGTCTGGTCACGCTCGGCATCACGGCCCCAGGCCAGGCCCAGCACCAACGGCAGGGTGAAGGAGCAGGCGATGCCGTGGGGCAGGCCATGGCGCAAGGTCATTTCGTAGGAAATGGAGTGAGCCAAAGCGGTCTTGGTGTTGGAAAAGGCCAGCCCGGCCTTCAGTGCAGCCAACGCCATGCGTGCCCGCAGCTCGCGGTTGCCCAGGTCCTGCTGCAGGCGTGGCAGGCAGTCGAGAATATCGTCGATGGCCGACAGGGCGAAGGTGTCGGAAAGCGGATTGGCGTTGTGGTTCCAGATCGATTCCAGCGCGTGGGACAAGGCATCCAGCCCGGTGGATACCGTCACCCCGGCCGGGACGCTGAGCATCAGTTCCGGGTCGATCAGCGCCACGCTGGGCCATGTACAGGTCAGGTGCAGCGAGTACTTCTTCTGCTGGCCGGCGTCCCACAAGGTGGCCCATGGCGTCACCTCGCTGCCGGTGCCAGCGGTGGTGGGTGCTGCTACCAGGGTCTTGTGTCGCGCCGGGGTGAACGGTTTGCCGCTGGCCAGCAGCTCGAGCAGTTCATCGAAGTGGCCAGAAGCGGTACCGACGATCAGCGCCTTTGCGGTATCGATGGCGCTGCCTCCGCCCAGCGCCAGCACCGTATCGCAGTCGCCGTGCCGTGCCCAGAACGCTTCGTGCACACCCCGCAGCCAGGCGACATCCGGGTTGGGTTGCACCTTGTCGATCACACACACCAGTCGCTCGCCCAGCAGGCTGCGTACCCGCGCGACCAGTCCGAGCTGTTCGGCCTCGGGGAAGGTGACCAGGGCGACCTTGCCGGGGCAGTGTTGGGCGATCTGATCCAGGCTGCCACCGCCAAAAATGGTGGTGACCGGGTTGTGGAAGCAGGCAGGCATGGGCAGTTCCTTATTGTTGTTGGAAGGTGCAGCCATGCTCGTCGGCGGGCAGGTTTCGATCCAATCGATTGATTGCAGGGGGCTATCGGTTGAGCCGATAGCTGGTGCAAGGGGCATGGGCTTGAACTCCAGGCATGGTCTGCCCGTCGCGCGCCAACCGGGCGCACGCGGCAAGGGGTGGTTGGGCGACGCGTCAGTGGCGGGCGTTGCCCTGAATGGCGTGCCGCAGGCGGTTGGAGAGCAGATCGGCGAGCACCACCATCAGGGTGATGACCAAGATGCAAGTGGCGGTTTCCTGGTACTTGAACAGCTTCAGGCTGCTGACCAGTTCGAAGCCCAGGCCACCGGCACCGACCATGCCCAGCACCGTAGCCGAACGCAGGTTCACCTCGAAGCGATACAGCACCACGGCGATCCAGGCGGTGATCACTTGCGGCAGCACGCCAAAGGCGATCACCTGCAGTGGCCGCGCACCGGTGGCCTGTAGCGCTTCAATGGGCCCTTGGTCGATTTCCTCGATGCTTTCGGCAAAGAACTTGCCGAGCATGCCCACACCATGCAGCGCCAGGGCCAGCACGCCAGGAAAGGGTCCCAGGCCTACCGCCGAGACAAACACCAGGGCCAGGATCAGCTCGTTGATGCTGCGAATCACGTTCAGCAGCTGCCGGGTGCCCTGGTACAGCCAGCGGTTGCCATGCAGGTTACGCGCGGCCAGAAAGCCCAGCGGCACGGCGAGCACGATCCCCAGCAGGGTGCCCCACAGCGCGATCTGCAGGGTTTCCAGGGCCGGGCGCCACAGACTGGGCATTATGCTCAGGTCTGGCGGCAGCGAGCGGCCAAGGAAATCCCCGATCTGTGGCAGCCCGTTGGCCAGCTCGCCCCAGCTTAGCTGTGCCCCTTCAGCGCTCCACTGCAGCACCAGGACGATCGCCACTAACAGCGCGCCAGTGCCCAGCCAGCCACGGGCGCGAGTGGGTGTGTTGACCAGCCATTGATGGCTCTGCGTGTTCATGCCGAGGCTCCTGTGCCCGTGGCCAGCATTGGCCGTGGTGCAGCCATTGCCTGCGCAGGCTCATTGGCTGATGGGGTGTGATAGATGTGCTGCAGTGCGGCTTCGTCCAACTGACCGGGTTGGCCGTCGAATACCAGGCGCCCGTTGGCCAGGCCGACGATGCGGTCGGCGAATGCCCGCGCCAGTTCCACCTGGTGCAGGTTGCACACCACGGTAATGCCGAGCGTGCGGCTGGTTTCGCGCAGGTACTGCATCACCACATGTGCGGTGTTCGGGTCGAGGCTGGCCACCGGTTCGTCGGCCAAAATCACCTGTGGTCGCTGGGCGAGCGCACGGGCGATACCCACCCGCTGCATCTGCCCGCCAGACAGCGCATCGGTGCGCGACCCGGCCTTGTGCTCAAGCTCGACCCGGCGCAGGCAATCAAGGGCCAGTGTCACGTCGTCACGGCGGAACAGCTGCAGCAGCGAGGCGAGGGTGCTGCAGTGGCCAAGACGGCCGGTCAGCACGTTCTTGAGCACCGACAGCCGCGGCACCACGTTGTGATGCTGGAAGATCATCGCGACCTGCCGGCGCAGCGCGCGTTGGTCGGCTGCACGCATGGCGTTTACCCCGGCCACTTGCAGCTCCCCGGTGTCGGCCTGGGCCAGCCGGTTCATGCAGCGCAGCAGGGTCGACTTGCCGGCGCCGGACTGGCCGAGGATCACCACGAATTCACCGGCCTGAACATCCAGATCGATGCCGCGCAGTACCGGGTTGTCGGCGTAGCCCTTGGTCAGCTGGCGGATGCGGATCATTTCAGGCTCCGCAGGTCGAGGTCGAGCACTTTGGCGGTGTCACGAACCACGTTGTAGGCCGCGTCAGTGGTCGGCTGGAAGCCATTGAGCATGCCTTGGTCGCCCCATGGCACGTCCTTGATCCCGGCAAAGGCGGTGCGCAGTTTGACCTGCAGTTCGGGGTCGAGGTTGTTGCGCCAGACCATCGGTGACTCGGGAATGTCCGGTGAGGTCCACACCACCTGGAAGTCCTGTTGCTGAACCTGCCCGTTGTTCACAGCCCCGGCCAGGATACGGTCGGCCACGGCCGCCGCATCAACTTTGCGGTTTGCCACGGCGAGAATGCTGGCATCGTGCGAGCCGGAGAAGATCACCCGTGAGAACAGGGTTTTCGGATCATGGCCAGCGTGCTCCAGGCCGGCCTTGGGGAACAGGTGGCCGGAGGCCGAGCTGGGGTCGACGAAGGCGAAGGTGTGGCCCTTGAGGTCGTCGAGCGTACGAATGCCGCTGTCCCGGCGGGCGATGATCAGGCTGTGGTAGGCGCTGCTGGCGGTCTTTTTGGTCACCGCCACGGCAAAGGCTTCGGCCCCCGCGACCTGGTTGGCCAGTACGTAGGAAAACGGGCCGAGATAGGCGACGTCCAGCTTGCCGGCGCGCAGGGCTTCGATCACCCCGTTGTAGTCAGTCGCGACGAATGGCTTGATCGGCATGCCCAGGCGCGCCTGCAACTGGTCGAGCACCTGCTGGCTGCTCTTGATCATGGCCTGGGAGTCTTCCGACGGGATCAGGCCGACGGTCAGCACCTGCTGCGCCTGCACGGCGGGGGCGAGCAGCAGTGGCAGCAGGGCGAGGCGGGCACAGCGCAACAGTTTCGGGAAGGGCGTCATGGCAGTACCGGAGTGGTTGTTGTCGGTAGCGCCAACGTTAGGGCTGTCATGTGACAGTCACAGCATCAATTCAATATGCGTTTGGCCAGCCAACCATTCAAAGGATCTATGGATGTCTACCGCTCGCCTGCGCACCTTTCTTGCCGTGGCCCGGCACGCCAGCTTCAGCGCTGGGGCCAGGGCCATCGGCCTCAGCCAGCCGACCGCGACCAACCAGATCCAGGGGCTGGAACGCGAATTTGATGTCGAGTTGTTCCACCGCCGCGGTCGGCGCATCGAGCTGACCGCAGTTGGCCGTGCCTTGCTGCCCATTGCCCAGCAGATGTCGATGCTCGAAGCCGAGGCGACCAGCCTGCTGCGCGACAGCGGCCAGCTCAACCGGGGTGAGCTGAAGATCGGTGCAGTGGGGCCGTTTCATGTGATCGAAATGGTCGACCGCTACCGGCAGGCGTACCCACAGATCGACGTGTCCATCCGCGTGGGCAACTCGGCGTCAGTGCTGGCCGACCTGCAGGGCTATGTGACCGATATCGGTGTGTTGGCGGGGCTGCACCATGACCCGGCGTTTGTCGCACAACGTTATGCCAGGCACCCGGTCATCCTGTTCGCCCGCGCCGATCACCCCTTCGCCCGCCACGATCAGGTGCCGCTGCAAGCGCTGCAGGGGCAGCCGTTGCTGCGCCGTGAGCAGGGTTCGACTACGCGGCTGGCGCTGGACAACGCGCTGGAAGCGGCGCAGGTAACACCGCGCATCGCCATGGAAATCGGCAGCCGCGAGGCGCTGCGCGAGGCGGTGATCCGTGGCATCGGCATTGGTGCGGTGTCCGAGGCGGAATACATTGCCGACCCGCGCTTGAAGGTGATCCGCATTGCACACGACCCGGTGTACACAGAGACTTACCTGTATTGCCTGGCGGATCGGCAGTGCAGCCAGGTCATTGCGTCGTTTCAGCGTTGCCTGCAAGCCTGGCACGGCTAGGTTGCACCGTGCCTGCTCAGCATCCGCCGTGTCACACCGCGTCGCGGCTGTTCACGCCATCGAGCAAGCGCGCAATCCCCAGCGGGTTACCGTTTTTCAACGCATCCGGCAGCAGTGCATCGGGGTAGTTCTGGAAGCACACCGGGCGCAGGAAGCGGTCGATGGCCAAGGTACCGACCGAGGTGCCGCGTGCGTCGGAGGTGGCCGGGTAAGGCCCGCCATGCACCATCGCATCCGACACCTCCACCCCGGTCGGGTAGCCGTTGAGCAGCAGGCGCCCGGCCTTGCGCTCCAGCAGCGGCACCAGCGAGGCATAGGCCGCCAGGTCGTCAGGCTCGGCAATCAGGGTGGCGGTCAGCTGGCCCTGCAGGTGGTTCAGCGCTTCGGCCAGTTGCTTGGCATCGGCGACCTCCACCACTACGGTGGTGGGGCCGAACACTTCTTCCTGCAGCAGCGGGTCGCCGTTCAGCAGCAGGCTTACGTCTGCCTTGAACAGCTGCGGCTGGGCCTGGTTGCCGGTGTGTGGCTGCCCGGCCAGGTGCTGGATACCCGGGTGCGCCAGCAGATGCTGTACACCGCTCTGGTAGCTGCGCAGGGTGCCGGCGTTGAGCATGGTCTGCGGGCCTTGGTCGGCCATGCGTGCAGCCAGCGTTTGCACGAAATGCTCGAACTGCGGCGACCGGATGCCCACCACCAGGCCTGGGTTGGTGCAGAACTGCCCGCAGCCCATCACCACCGAGGCGGCCAGTTCGCCGGCTATTTGCTCGCCTCGGGCTTGCAGCGCCTGGGGCAGTACGATCACCGGGTTGATGCTGCTCATTTCGGCAAACACCGGAATTGGCTGCGGGCGTGCTGCCGCCATGTCGCACAGGGCGCGGCCACCGCGCAGCGAGCCGGTAAAACCGACCGCCTGAATGGCCGGGTGCTTGACCAGCGCCTCGCCCACACCGGCACCGTAGATCAGGTTGAACACGCCTGCCGGCACGCCGCTGCTGGCTACTGCGCGGTCAATGGCGGCAGCCACATGGGCGGCAGTGAGCATGTGCCCGCTGTGTGCCTTGAATACCACCGGGCAGCCAGCGGCCAGCGCCGAGGCGGTGTCACCGCCAGCGGTGGAGAACGCCAGCGGGAAGTTGCTAGCGCCGAACACGGCCACCGGGCCCACGCCGATTCGGTACTGGCGCAAGTCCGGGCGCGGCAGCGGGGTACGCTGGGGCAGGGCACGGTCGATGCGTGCGGCGTAGAAATCGCCACGGCGAACCACCTCGGCAAACAGCCGCAGCTGGTTGCTGGTGCGGCTGCGTTCGCCACGGATGCGGGCTTCGGGCAGCGCGGTTTCGCGCATCACATGCTGGATGAAATCGTCACCCAGTGCGTCCAGCTCGTTGGCAATGGCGTCGAGGAAGGCGGAACGCTGGGCCGGGCTGGTGCTGCGGTAAGCCGGGTAGGCGGCCTCGGCGGCCTGCACGGCGGCCTCTACTTCGTCGCCGGTCGCCTGGTGGAAGGCGTATGGCAGCGGCTCACCGGTGCGGGCGTCGACGCTGTTCAGCAGTACGTCACCGTTGCCGCTGAGTTGGCCGGCGATATGGTTCAGGCGATGTTCGATGGACATTTCGTTTCCCGTTGGCAATGACAGTCGTTGCGCTGAGACTGTAGGGCGCGAACGGGGGGCTGAATAATGATTAATGCGGATCGGGTGATAACGACCAGTTATCACCCCGAGTTTTGCGTCACTCCGCCATCTGCAACTCCGGCAGCTTCACCCGGAACGCGCGAGTCAGCCCCATCAGCACCACCAGGCCCATGCCCATCCAGCACAGGCCGATAGTGAACGACAGGCTGGTCAGGCTGCTCCACAGCCACAGCGTGCTGAGAAAGCCCAGACCAGGAATGGCACCATATAGCAGGTAGTTGCGGCCACCGCGCAGTTTCTGGTCGACCAGATAGTGCTTGACCACCGCCAGGTTCACCGCCGAGAAGGCGAACAGCGCGCCAAAGCTGATCATGTTGGCCACGGTGTCGAGGGTGATCACCAAGGCGATCAGCGACAGCAGGCTGACCACCAGGATGGCGGTGGCCGGCACGCGCTTTTTCGTCATCAGTTGGCCGAACGCCCGCGGCAATGCGCCGTCGCGGCCCATGGCGAACAGCACGCGTGACACGCTGGCCTGGGACACCATGGCCGAGGCGAAGCAGCCGGCCACGTAGGTGGCAGTGAAAGCGGTTACCAGCAGTTCGCCGCCGACACGGCGCATCACATCCACAGAGGCCGAATCCGGGTCAACGAAGCTGCCCCAGTCTGGGAACACCATCTGCGCGCAGTACGACACCACCAGGAACAGCAAGCCACCGATCAGCGAAACGGCCAGGATCGCCACCGGTATGCGGTAGGTCGGGTTGGTCGTTTCTTCGGCCATGGTCGAGACGGCGTCGAACCCCAGGAAAGACAGGCACAGCACCGCGGCGCCGGTCATGATCAGCGGCGCGCTGAAGCCTTCGTGGTGGAAGGGCGCCAGCAGCGATACCGGCTCCGCCTGTCCGCTGAGCTTCAGAATGGACAGGGCGACAAACACAATGATGAACACCAGTTGCATGACCACCAGGATCCAGTTCACCCGGGTGATGGACTCGATGCCGATCAGGTTGAGGAAAGTGACCAGGGCGATGGAGCCTGCCACCCACACCCAGGCGTGAATGGCCGGAAAGTACTCCGACATGTAGATGCCGATCAGCAGGTAGCTGAGCAGCGGCAGGAATATATAGTCGAGCAGCAGTGTCCAGCCGGTAATGAAGCCGATATGGCTGCCGAAGGCCTTGCGCGTGTAGGTGTAGACCGAGCCGGAGTAGGGGTGGGCCTGGACCATGCGGCCATAGCTGTAGGCGGTCAGCAGCATGGCGGCAAGGGTGAGCAGGTAGGCGGTGGGCAGGTGCCCTTTGGTCATCTGGGTGACCAGCCCGTACGTGGTGAATACGGCCAGGGGCACCATGTAGGCCAGGCCGAACAGTACCAGGGCAGTCAGCCCCATGGACTTGCGGAAACGGCCGGTATTGGCGCCGGGGTGCGCGGCGGTGTCATGGGCGGGGCTATGGGCTGTACTTGTTGTTGTATGCATTGCTAACTCCTGGAAAAGGATGCAGGACACCGCAGTACGCGAGCAGGCTCGTTACCGGTGGGTGAAGTGCAAGGAGGTCGAGCGGAAGGCTCGCAGCGCTGGGGCGGGTTGATGCTCCCACACCCTGCAGGTACCCGGAATCACCCTTTGGGGTGAGCGGGAACAGCCCTTGCCCGGCTCACCCCAAAGGGTGATTTCGGCGGCGGCGGTGGCGTGGGAGTATCTGGTCAACAACGCACCGCACTGGCGGCGGTGTCACTGAATAGGAACGGCAGGCCCACAGTGACTAATCAATTGCTTTCAGAACAGTGGTTCGAGCACCTGGCCAAGGTCACCGAGGCAATCGGCCGGCCGGGCTTTGCCGCCAACCTGTTTGCCGCACTTGGCGTGATCCGGCCGATCCAGGCGACCACGGTGTACCTGTACCCGCACGACGGCATGCCTTGTGCGCTGTTCGAGCAGGACGACAAGGCACCCTGGCAGCCCGAGGGCAATGTCAGCCGCTACTTGTCTGGCTTTTACTTGCTCGACCCGTTCTACGGTGCCTGTGTGGAACAGGTAGCGTCGGGGTGCTATGGGTTGTTCGAAGTGGCACCCGACCATTTCGAGGTCAGCGAGTACTACCAGTCGTTCTACCGCCACTCGCACCTGGAGGATGAGCTCAACTACATCTTGCAGGTCGCGCCGGGGCAGAGCCTGGCGGTGTCGCTGGCGTTTACCGACAAGCTGGATGCGCACACCCGCGAGCTGTTCGGGCGTATCACGCCCTGGGTGCTGGCGGTGCTGAGCAAGCACTTCGCCGGCCTGGACAGCCGTACCGGGCGCTTCGAGAACATCCTCGAACAACGCATCCACGCCGCGCTGAACAACTTCGGCAGCTCGCTGCTGACCGAGCGTGAGTGCCGTATCGCCCAGCTGATCCTGCGTGGCCACTCGACCAGGTCGCTGGCCGAGCGCCTGGGGGTGTCGGAAGACACCATCAAGTCGCACCGCAAGAACGTCTACGCCAAGCTCGACATCGGCACCCAGTCCGAGCTGTTCTCCCTGTTCATCGACGCGCTGGCCAATGCCCAGGGCGTGCTGGGCAAGGACCCGCTGGAAAGCTACATGGGCAAGCTGCGCTGAGCGCCAGCCACCCTGCAACCCCACCGCAAAGGAAAACCAACAATGAATGCGCCTTTCGCCCCGCAACGCCAGACCCGCGACTACCAGGCAGCCGATGCCGCGCACCATATCCATGCCTTCCTCGACCAGAAAGCGCTGAATGCCGAAGGGCCGCGGGTGATCGTCGGTGGCGAACGCCTACACCTGTGGGACAGCGAGGGCAAGCGCTACCTGGATGGCATGTCTGGCCTGTGGTGCACCCAGCTCGGCTATGGCCGTCGCGACCTGACTGTCGCCGCGGCCACGCAGATGGACCAGCTGGCCTACTACAACATGTTCTTCCACACCACCCACCCGGCGGTGATCGAACTGTCCGAGCTGCTGTTCAGCCTGCTGCCCGGGCACTACAGCCACGCCATTTACACCAACTCCGGCTCCGAGGCCAACGAAGTGCTGATCCGCACGGTGCGCCGCTATTGGCAGGTGGTCGGCCAGCCGAACAAGAAGGTCATGATCGGCCGCTGGAACGGTTACCACGGCTCGACCCTGGCGGCTACGGCGCTGGGCGGCATGAAGTTCATGCACGAAATGGGCGGGCTGATCCCGGATGTTGCGCACATCGATGAGCCGTACTGGTACGCAGAGGGTGGCGAGCTGACCCCTTCCGAGTTCGGCCGCCGCTGTGCCTTGCAGCTGGAAGAAAAGATCCTGGAACTGGGGGCCGAGAATGTCGCCGGCTTTATCGCCGAGCCGTTCCAGGGCGCAGGCGGCATGATTTTCCCGCCGGAAAGCTACTGGCCGGAAATCCAGCGCATCTGCCGCCAGTACGATGTGCTGTTGTGCGCCGATGAGGTGATTGGCGGCTTTGGCCGCACCGGGGAGTGGTTCGCACACGAATACTTCGGCTTCGAGCCCGACACCCTGTCGATTGCCAAGGGCCTGACCAGCGGCTATGTGCCGATGGGTGGCCTGGTACTGAGCAAGCGCATTGCCGAGGCACTGGTGGAACGCGGCGGGGTGTTTGCCCACGGCCTGACCTATTCCGGCCACCCGGTGGCGGCGGCGGTGGCGATTGCCAACCTGAAGGCGCTGCGCGACGAAGGCATCGTGGCCCAGGTGAAGGATGACACCGGGCCGTACCTGCAGCGCATCCTGCGCGAAGTGTTCGCCGACCATCCATTGATTGGCCAGGTACAGGGCGCCGGCTTGGTGGCGGCGTTGCAATTCGCCGAGCACAAACCGACGCGCAAACGCTTTGCCAACGAGAATGACCTGGCCTGGCAATGTCGCACCTTTGGTTTCGAGGAGGGGGTGATCATTCGCTCAACCTTGGGCCGGATGATCATGGCGCCGGCCCTGATCGCCAACCACAGCGAGCTGGATGAGCTGGTGGAGAAAACCCGCATTGCCGTGGACCGCACCGCTCGGTTGGTTGGCAAGCTCTAAGCCGTTGCCAAGGGCAACCGGTTTCCCCTGTGGGAGCGGGCATGCCCGCGAACACCGGCCAAGCCGGTGCCATCCTCCGTGTCGCCTGATTCGCGGGCACGCCCGCTCCCACAAGGGGGAGCACGGCGCGCTTGCGGACTGTGCGGTACCTGTTACTTCCGCAAAATGATCGCCACTGCGGTCGCCTGGAGTACAAATGTACACCCTCGAATGCTGGCAACAACGTGCCTCTGACCTCTACCTGCCATCCAAAGCGCTGATCAATGGCAAACCCGTCGACGCACAGGATCGCAACACCTTCGCCGCCATCAACCCCGCCACCAACACCGTACTGGCCCAGGTCGCCGCCTGCGGCCAGGCCGAGGTCGATCTTGCAGTGGCCAGCGCCCGGCGCGCGTTCGAACATGGCCCCTGGCCGCGCATGGCCCCCGGCGAGCGCAAGAAGGTGCTGCTGCGCCTGGCCGAGCTGATCATGGCCCATCGCGAAGAACTGGCGTTGCTGGACTCGCTGAACATGGGCAAGCCGGTGATGGACGCCTACAACATCGACGTGCCGGGCTCGGCCCATGTGTTTGCCTGGTACGGCGAGGCACTGGACAAGCTCTACGATCAGGTGGCACCCACTGCGCCCAATGCACTCGCCACCATCACCCGGGAAGCACTCGGCGTGGTTGCCGCCGTGGTGCCATGGAACTTCCCGCTCGACATGGCCGCCTGGAAGCTTGCTCCGGCGCTGGCAGCTGGCAACAGCGTGGTGCTCAAACCTGCCGAACAATCACCATTCTCGGCGCTGCGCCTGGCCCAGCTGGCGCTGGAAGCCGGCGTGCCGGAAGGGGTGCTGAACGTGGTGCCGGGCCTGGGCGAGCAGGCCGGGCAGGCGCTGGGCCTGCACCCGGATGTGGACTGCCTGGTGTTCACCGGTTCCACCCAGGTGGGCAAGTACTTCATGCAGTACTCGGCGCAGTCCAACCTCAAGCAGGTGTGGCTGGAGTGCGGCGGCAAGAGCCCCAACCTGGTGTTCGAAAACTGCCAGGACCTGGACCTGGCGGCGGAAAAGGCCGCATTCGGTATTTTCTTCAACCAGGGCGAGGTGTGTTCGGCCAACTCACGGCTGTACGTGCAGCGCTCCATCCATGACGAATTTGTCGAGCGCCTGCAAGCCAAAGCCCGCCAGTGGTTGCCCGGCAACCCGCTGGACCCGGCGAGCCGTGCTGGTGCCATTGTCGATGCCGAACAAACCGGCCGCATCGAAGCCGCCATTGCGCGCGCCGGGCAAGAGGGCGCACGGTTGGTGTGTGGCGGTCGGCGCCTGAGCATCGAAGGCTCTGACAACTACATCGAGCCGACCATTTTTGCTGGTGTGGATGCCCGCATCAGCCTGGCGCAGGAGGAAGTGTTCGGGCCAGTGCTGGCAGTCAGCGCCTTCGACACGGAAGAAGAAGCGGTGCGCCTGGCCAACGACAGCATCTATGGGCTGGCGGCATCGGTGTGGAGCGATGACTTCAACCAGGTGCACCGGGTAGCGAGGGCGTTGAAAGCCGGCACCGTGTCGGTGAACACGGTCGATGCGCTGGATGTGACGGTGCCCTTCGGCGGTGGCAAGCAGTCGGGGTTCGGGCCCGACCTGTCGCTGCATTCGTTCGACAAGTATTCGCAGCTAAAGACTACCTGGTACCAGTTGCGCGGCTGAGGTTCGCAGAGCACCCGGCATTGCCGAACGGGTGATGGCGATTGCCGACAACTTCGAGCGCAGGAATGCCTGCCACCTGATGCAAGCATCGGGCGACAAAAAATCAGATCAGGCTGACAGTTATGTCCGCCGCAGCAGTTTCAGCGCCTGTAAGATCGAGCGCCGCCCGCGCGGCGCTCGATCTTGCAAACGCTGCAAACCTTTCGGCGTACCTCACTCGTACCCTTGCACCCCGGCAATGTGCCGCCCGGCCACATAACCAAAGGTAAGCGCCGGGCCCAGGTTGATGCCACCCGACGGGTACCAGCCACCAAACACGCTGGCCATGTCTGTACCCGCCGCATACAGCCCCGGGATCGGCTGCCCGGCCTCATCCAGCACGCGGGCACTGCCATCGGTGCGCAGCCCGGCAAAGGTGCCAAAGCAGCCAGGCTTCACCTTCACCGCATAGAACGGACCATGCTCGATGGGCGCTACACAAGGGTTGGGCCCTTTGTACAGCGGGTCGCCCTGTTTGCGGTTGAACGGTGTAGAGCCACGGCCAAATGCCGGGTCCTGGCCTTTGCGGGCATGGGTGTTGAAGTCATCCACCGTGGCGCGTAACCCGGACGGGTCGATCCCACAGGCCTGGGCAAGTTGTTCCAGCGTGGCGCCACGTTTGAGGTAGCCATTGCGCACATGCGGCCATACCGGCAGCGGTGCCGGGCGGGCATGGCCCAGGCCATAGCGGCGCAAGAAGCGATGGTCGCAGACCAGCCATGAGCACACTTCCTCATCCGGCGGCACCGCCGCGACCATGGCAGACACATAGTCGTAATAGCCATGCGCTTCATTGACAAAACGCTTGCCGTTGGCCAACACGCCTATGATGCCGGGCTTGCCGCGCTCGATGATGTGCGGGAAGTGGCCGACGCTGCCATCGCGGTGCGGCACTTGCGAAACCGGTGCCCAGGCCACAGGCGATTTGAGGTCGGTGGCGACCACGCCACCGGCCGACTCACCCAGGCGCAGCCCGTCACCGGAACAACCCTGTGGCGGCAGGGCGAGGTTGTCGTAGCCGCTGGCATCACGCGGGAAAAGCTGCCGGCGCCGGACGTTGTCGTTGGGGAAGCCACCTGCCGCGAGTACCACGGCCCTGGCCCGGATCTGCCGATCACCTTTCGGTGTGCTCACCAGCACCCCTCGCACCTGGCCATCTTCGACCAGCAGGCGTTTGGCCGGCGCCGATTCCTGCAGGTGCACGCCCAGGTCTTGTGCCGACTTGGCCAGGCGCGCCACCAGCGCCACACCATTGACCAGGTGCATCGCCCGGCCATACCGGGCCAGGTGATACAGGTGCCGGCCAAAACGTTTGCACACGTGCAGCAAGGCCTTGGGCGACCGGGTCATGTTGAGGAAGGCGGCAAGGTCGGCGCCGGCCATGATCGGCATGCCCATGAACGAGGTTTCGCGAAGGGTCTTGCGCAGGCGTGGCAGCAAGGCGCCAACCTGGCGGGCATCGTACGGCGCAGCGATCACCTGGTGCCCGCCCTGGGCGGCACCTGGCGTGTCGCCATGCATGTCCGGAATACCGTTGCCGTCGGCAAACTGCAGGGCTGTGTGCTTCTCGAAGAACGCCACCATATGCGGGCAGGCCTCGAGGAAGGCATCCACGCGCTCGGCGTTGTAATACGCCCCCAGCTCATTGCGCAGGTAGGTGCGTGGCTGCTCGATGTCTTCCACAATGCCCGCCCGCTGTGCCAAGGGGTTGCGTGGCACCCATGCCCAGCCGCCAGACCAGGCGGTGGCACCGCCAAACACGGGCTCCTT
Organism: Pseudomonas sp. XP2; assembly: GCF_053557975.1. NCBI lineage: Bacteria > Pseudomonadati > Pseudomonadota > Gammaproteobacteria > Pseudomonadales > Pseudomonadaceae > Pseudomonas > Pseudomonas sp. XP2. The sequence continues at coordinate 8,840 of NZ_JBNRIK010000012.1, read as the reverse complement.
CTCTAGCACAATCACCTTCTGCCCATGCCACGCAGCCGTCACGGCCGCAGCCAGCCCGGCGGCGCCGGAGCCTATGACCAGTACATCGTATTCGGTATCAAGAGCAGCAGAAGGCATTGCGGCGTTCCTGTTTTGTTATTAGAACAAGGTTCCATATTTTTGTCCGCAGCGCCTGTGCCTGCAAGGGCATAGCCGCTTGGTAAGGCAACTACTGGGCGATAACCGGACATTTCACCGCGTCCTGGCTGCGCCCTCTACCGCTGATGTGGAATCATCTTCTAGAATCCGCAAAAAATTCAGGGACCTGTGTCATGGCTGGTAGTCAGATCGAACGCGCCTTCAGTCTTGTAGAAAGCCTTACCGGTGAACCTCAGGGGCTGCCATTGCAAACCCTGGCCGAGCGCCTGGACATTCCCAAGAGCGCAGCCCACCGCATGCTCACCGAGCTGGTGCGGCTGGGCTATGTGCGGCAGAACCGCGACAACAGCCGCTACCAGTTAACGGCAAAGCTGGTGGCGCTTGGGTTTCGTTACCTGTCCAGCAACGGCGCCGACATCATCCAGCCGATTCTCGACCGCCTGGCCCAAGACAGCGGTGAGCTGGTGCGCCTTGGGGTGATCGACGGTGCCCGGCAGACCTGGATCGCCAAGTCCCAAGGCGCCCGCTCCGGGCTGCGCTACGACCCGGACATGGGCCGCGATGCGCCGCTGTTCTACACCGCCTCCGGGCACGCCTGGCTGGCCAGCCTGGACGATGAGCAGGCGCTGCAGATGGTGTTGCGCCAGGGCATTGCCGACCCTTCACAGTTCGGCCCGAACGCGCCACGCTCCACCGACGCGCTGCTCGCCTACCTGCACCGTGCCCGGGAGCTGGGATATGCCTGGGTGGAGGAAACCTCGGCCGTCGGGACCTCGGCCTTGGCGGCGGTGGTGCGTCGCCCGCAAACTGACGAGGTGATCGGCGTATTAAGCATTGCCGGCCCCAGCGCACGGATGGCGCAAAGCCGCCTGGCAGAACTGGCGCCTCTGTTGCTGGCGGCGGCGCAAGAGCTGTCCGCTGCTAGCCGGGCAAGCGAATTATTCGCCTGAAGGCACATTACTGGTCGATTACCGCACAGTCTGTTCTGCCGGTTCTTTTGAAAAACTGAACATGGTTCTAAATTGTCGAGTACTGATTCTGGAATCTGGTTTCAGAATCAGCACAACAACAATCACAAGAGGACAGGCTGTTGAACGCACCCCTTCGTATTGCCCTGATCGGCGCCGGCATCATGGGCCGCCAGCACTACCAGCACTTGCGTAATGTGCCGCAAGCCCAACTGTGTGCGATAGCCGACCCCGGTCCGCAGGCTGAAGTTTTTGCCGCCGAATGGGGTGTGCCCTGTTTTGCCGACCACCGACAGATGCTGGAGCGTGTGCGCCCCGAGGCAGTGATCGTTGCCAACCCGAACAACCTGCATGTGGCGACCGCGCTGGATTGCATCGAGGCTGGCGTGCCAGTGCTGGTCGAGAAACCGGTGGGTGTGCACCTGGATGAAGTCCGTGCGTTGGTAGAGGCATCGCGCAGCCGGGGTGTACCGGTGCTGGTTGGCCATCACCGGCGGCACAATCCACTGATCACCAAGGCGCACCAGGTGATTGCCGACGGCAAGCTGGGCCGGCTGATCAACGTCACCGCACTGTGGCAGCTGCAAAAACCTGACAGCTACTTCGACACCCCATGGCGTCGCGAGCCGGGGGCTGGCTTCTTGCTGACCAACCTGATCCATGACCTCGACCTGCTGCGCCATCTGTGCGGCGAGGTGGTGCAGGTGCAGGGATTCACCCGTAACGACGTACGCGGTTTTGCCAACGAAGACAGCGCGGCGGTGCTTTTGCAGTTCGCCAACGGTGCGCTGGGCAGCCTCACCGGCTCCGATGCGGTAGCCGCGCCCTGGAGCTGGGAGCTGGACTCTGGCGAAAGCCCGATGTACCCGCGCCAGGATGGCCAGCCATGCTACCTGCTGGCCGGCACCCAAGGGGCGCTCAGCATCCCCCAGCTCAAGCGCTGGCACTACGCCGAGGCGGGGGCGGGCTGGCACACGCCGCTGCTGCAGAGCGAAGAAACCATTCCTGACGGCGAGGCGTTGACCCTTCAGTTACAGCATTTCGTGCGGGTAGCCCGGGGTGAGCAGGCGCCGCTGATCGACGCTGCCGACGCTGGCCGCACCCTGGCGCTGGTCGAAGCCATTCGCCAGGCCTCACAAAGCGGCCGAGCCTGTGCGCCCGAGCAGATTGCCTAAGCCGACCTTGACTTATTTTTGGTGACGAACAATGACTGATCGAATTTTCTCCCTCGCCGCCCTGACGGTCCTCGAACTGTCCCCGCCGGACATGGTCGAGGCAGCTGCCCGCGCCGGTTACAGCCACGTTGGCCTGCGCCTGGTGCCGGCCACCGAACAGGAGCAGCATTTCCCGCTGGTGGCCGACGCCGACCTGCGCCGGCACACCCAGGCGCGCCTGCGCGACACCGGTATCAAGGTGCTCGACCTGGAGATACTGCGCCTGAAGCCCGAAACCTGCGTGGCCGATTTCGAGCCTATTCTGGCGGTAGGCGCCGAGCTGGGTGGCACAGAGCTGCTGGTGGCTGGCAACGACCCGGATGAAGCCCGTCTGACCGAGCGCTTTGCCGCGTTGTGTGACCTGGCAGCGGGGTATGGCATTTACCCGCATCTGGAGTTCATGCCCTGGACTGATGTGCGCGACCTGAGCCAGGCCATGCGGGTGGTGGCCAACGCCGACCGCAGCAATGGCTGCGTACTGGTGGATGCCTTCCACTTCAATCGCTCCCGGTCTTCGCTGGACGACCTGGCACAACTGGCGCCGCAGCGCATGCGCTACGCCCAGCTGTGCGACGTCGCCGGCCCGGTACCGGCCGACATGGACGAAATCCTGCGCCAGGCGCGTAACGAGCGGCGCTTCCCTGGTGACGGCGATGCCGACCTGGTCAGCTTGCTGCGCGGCTTGCCGCCAACCGTGCCGCTAAGCCTGGAAATCCCCACTCGGCAGTTGCTTGAGCAGGGCATCAGCGGCGAACAGCGCGCGCGTATGGCGCTGGAGAAAGCCATGGCGGTATTGGCCACAGCCTGATTCGACCGGCAATGTGGCTTTGCGGGAGCAACCGTCTTGCTCACACGATGAAGTTTGCACGATCACAGTGGGACCGGGCTTA
>NZ_JBNRIK010000012.1:5440-5620 GCF_053557975.1 Pseudomonas sp. XP2 | reverse complement strand
ATTCACCGTGTTGGATTCTTCGCGGGTAAACCCGCTCCCACAGGTAATCGCGCAGGCTTCAGGCTTATGCAGTACCAGTGGGGACAACTGTCTTGCACAACACCTGAGAGCTAGCGCGATCATTGTGGGAGCGGGCTTGCCCCGCGAACACCGGCGGAGCCGGTGCCATTCACCGTGTTG
>NZ_JBNRIK010000012.1:0-5430 GCF_053557975.1 Pseudomonas sp. XP2 | reverse complement strand
ATTCACCGTGTTGGATTCTTCGCGGGTAAACCCGCTCCCACAGGTAATCGCGCAGGCTTCAGGCTTATGCAGTACCTGTGGGGACAACTGTCTTGCACAACGCCTAAACGCCAGCGCGATCACTGTGGGAGCGGGCTTGCCCCGCGAACACCGGCAAAGCCGGTGCCATCCACCGCGCTAGATTCTTCGCGGGCACGCCCGCTCCCACAGGTAATCGCGCAGGCTTCAGGCATATGCAGTACTTGTGGTGACAACTGTCTTGCACAACACCTGAGAGCTAGCGTGATCATTGTGGGAGCGGGCTTGCCCCGCGAAAACCGGCGGAGCCGGTGCCATTCACCGTGTTGGATTCTTCGCGGGCACGCCCGCTTCCACAGGTACCGAGCAGGCTTCAGGCTTATGCAGTACCTGTGGTGACAACTGTCTTGCACAACACCCGAGAGCTAGCGCGGTCACTGTGGGAGCGGGCTTGCCCCGCGAACACCGGCGGAGCCGGTGCCATTCTCCGTGTGATCACCGAAAAAAAAGGGCCCGCAAGGGCCCCGTAGAGGTAAGTGGCTAGCGCCCTCAGGCGCTCTCGACCTTGCGTGGTGCCATGAAGTACATCCACACCAGCGCCAGGAAATACATGGCCGGGATCATCGTGAACAACACGGCATAGTTGTTGTTGGTGGCGGTCAGCACGCTGCCGACGATCTGCGTCATGAACATCCCGCCAATCGCCGCGCACATGCTGCCGAAGCCGAACACCGTGCTCACCAGGTGCTTGGGTGTGTAGTCCATCACCAGGCTCCAGATATTTGCCGTCCACGCCTGGTGGGCGCCTACCGCCAGCGAAATGGCTGCCACGGCGACCCATAGGCCACTGGCGTTGGCGGCAAAGACGACGCTGACCATGGTGCAGGCAAAGATCAGCATCGACACCAGTCGCGCGGTGGTGGCCCGCACGCCTCGGCCAATCAGCCAGGACGACAGGATGCCGCCACCGATGCTGCCGAAGTCCGCCGTCAGCCAGATGATGATCAGCGGGATGCCCATCTGGGTCACGTTGATGCCCAGGCTGTATTGCTGGTTGAGAAACGGCGGCAGCCAGTACAGGTAGAACCAGAACACCGGCGCCGTAATCGCATAGGCCACCGCAAAAGCCCAGGTGCCGCGCAGGCGCAGAATACGGCTGAACGGCACGCGGGTCGGCTCTGGCTCGTCATCCTGCTGGATGTACTGCACCTCGCTCTGGCGCACGCTGGGATGGTCTTCAGGGTTGTAGTACTTCAACACCCACAGCACCACCCACACCAGGCCCAGGCAGCCCATGGCGATAAACGCGGCCTGCCAGCCCCACACAGCGAGGATCAGCGGCAGCAGGGCCGGCGTGACCATGGCGCCGACGTTGGTGCCGGCGTTGAACAGGCCGGTAGCGATCGCCCGCTCACCCGCCGGGAACCACAACCGCACGGTCTTCACGCAGGCCGGGTAGTTGGCGGCCTCGGTCAGGCCCAGGATGAACCGGCAGACCATGAAGCCGGCTGCTGAAGTGGCCAGGCCATGGGCGCCGGTGGCCAGGCTCCACAGCAGCACGGCGAAGAAGAAGGCGCGTTTTACGCCAACCTTGTCGATCAGCCGGCCCTGCAGCAGAAAGCCGATGGCATAGCCAACCTGGAACCAGAAGTTGATGTTGGCGTAGTCCATCGCCGTCCAGCTCATCTCCTTGGCCAGCACGGGCTGCATGATGCCAAGGGCGGCGCGGTCGATGTAGTTCAGGGTGGTGGCGAAGAACACCAGGGCGAGCATGCCCCAGCGGGTCTTGCCGACGCCGAAGGCGCCGCGAAGCTTGTCGCCAATCGAACCCTGGTGCATCCGGGGCGCGGCGGGGGTGGTCTTGGTGTGGTTCATAAACTGCTCGTTTCTTGAAATTGTATTCAGCTGCGGTGCTACGGTACGTGACCAAGTCCCAGGCAGGGGGGGCACGCAAGGCCGGTGCATGGTGAGCAGTGAAGGCGGCAGCGTCAATTCGAGAGACGGGCTACTGTTCGGTTACCGAACGGTTGCGTTGGCTTGCGGGCGCGGCAGGGATTCACGCCAATAAAGGGTAGAAGGCTTTCAACCTGGTTGCCTGATGGGGCGCAGGTCCAGAAGGGAAGGACAGGCTGTGGTGGTCGTGCCTGGCAGGGTCAGGGGGGCTACTGGTCAGATTTGGGCGTGTTCACAGACCATGCAGTTGCCCAGCTTTCGACCTCCTCCCGGCCGTACTGCTGAATCCACAACCGCACGGTTTTGTGCAGGGTGCTCTTTGCTTCAACTTCCTGCCCTGTGTGTGGGTTTATATAGTATTTGCTTTGCCGGGCTCTATAAAGTCGGGGCGGTGCGACAGGACGGCATTGCTGATAGACCTCGTCAATGTTGGTCGTGCATTCACTCTCGATGATGGCCAGGACATGGGACAGATTGAATTGATATTCGGCAAGCAGCATGTGGAGTTTGCTTTCAAATTCGAAGTCACGGATGAGGTTGGGGTCGATTTTAATGAAGGAAAGTTCGGGCTTTGCCGTAAGCAGTCGTTCGAGGGCACGGAATTCGGCGAGGCGGGACATGGCTTATCTCCATCGGGCGATGAGATAAGTGTTATTGGTTGTCGGGCGTAAATGCAAGCGGTGAAATAATTTGATGGATTTTTCTTGATAACCCATGGGGCTGTGTTGAGCGTGGGCTGTTTAGTTCTAAGTGCCCTGTGTAAGAATATTCCCACGCTGGAGGCTATTATAATATCATCAATTACCATGGGGTACTGTGCCTGTGAGCGCACCGAAGAACGGCCCAATCAATTGATTGACCGGCTTCAAAACCGAGGGAGAGGTTTGGTTTTAACGCTGGGGTTTACCGCATTCGGCTCAGTGCCGGTTTTGCTTTCAATCAATGAGCCAACCCTGGTCCCCCTCGATCAGAGCCCCTCCGTGGCTGGTAGTGTCTCCCTCCCTCGCTGCGGGTTGGCCCTCGATAATCGTGCATGCAGCGCCGGTTTCGATGACTGCGCCACAACTGATGCGGTCGCCCACGCGTGCGACGGCCCTGCCATCCACGAATGTTGCGCTTGCGCCGGTTTCCACAGTGCCTTCGCCATGGAGCGGGCAGCTATGGCGATGGCCTACCAGTACGATGGGTTTCATTTGCGCTTCCTTTTGCGGAGTTGAACGGGGGGTTCTTCGAAGGCTGCTGGGGGCGGTGGTGCTGCTCGGACGTTGAAAAGTTTGCAGATGAAGTACCAGCAGATGGCAACGGTGAGGTTGTAGGGGAACAGCACGGCCCAGAACGGCAGTTGCCAGTTCTTTTTGCCCTGCATTTCACCGGGCTCGCCGGTTCGCCAGGGGGCGTAGTGTTGCCAGGCTTCTGCCGGCGTCAGGCAGATGGCGTGCAGCGGTTTGTACCACCAGTTGGGTTCGCCGGGTGGGGGGAGCTTGTCCGGGCCGTGGGCCATGAAGTGTCGGAGGTATTCCCAGACTTCAGCGACGTGCTTTACGCCGGGTTCGGTGGGTTCGTTGCTGTCGATCCAGAGGCAGTCTTTTTGGTGGAGACTGCCATCCGCTCGGCGAGGGGCGAAGGCGAGGGCATAGCTGGTGCTGAAGGATGAGCCGCCGTATTCGGTGCGTTTGAATATGCCCCCTCCGGTATTGCTCCACTCGAAGACTAATACTTTGCTCAAGCGTTGGTAGTAGATTTTTTGGGTTGAGCGGTTGAGGCAAAAGTTTGATAGGTTTTTTATAAAATAGATACGATAAATTAGAAATGGAACGAAAGGAAATGGAGAGATTAAGAACAAAAGCATTAATGCAGCATTTTTATTGTAGAGGTCTAAGGTGATTGGGAGGATTTGAGGGTAAAATCCGATGAGTGATATGACTGTTATTGCGCAGTACAGTTTTCCCATGAATACGGAGTCTGTTACCCATGGGTTTCGCAGGCATAAGATATTTTCGGATGCGTTTGCCAGCTGTCCCCCAATTGCAGGTTTGTGTCCAGAGTCTGACGTTGAATTGAATATCCAGGTGGTTGCCATAATTAACGCTTCAGATGAAAGACTGATTGGGTCTCATTATCTTCGTCCAAACCTTGATTGGCGCTGTAAGATAAATGCAGTGAGACATGACTTTGGTTGGCCAGTGTGTTCTCGAAATGAAGAACCAAACCACCACCTACGATATGGCCGGTCGGGGCGGCTGGGAATACGTGCATTCCTTGGTCGTCATGTAGGGTGCTCAAACTTCCTGACCATTCGCTTACCCCAGGCACAAAGCCAGGCAGCAGCACGGTGAACTCAACGGTGGGTTGAGGTGTGGCCACTTCGTTATGGGTGAAGGCAGTCCAGTTGGGCGGAGACCAGTGGTCATTCCGATGCCATTTAGTGTCGACTTTAGTTATACCAAGTGACAGGGCCTGCTCGGCGGATAGTAGTTTTGGTCCGTAATGCTCGTTGTGCCAAGCTTTGACTTCAGTTTGTAGCGACACGAAAGCAGGAAGTTTCTGCTCATAGTCCAAGGTAATGTCAGGGTGCACTTCCCCATCATTGATTCGATTACCGAAGACGCTGCGTGCTGCCCACAACTCAATAGGGCTGTGCAGGTGCTCATGGGCCTTGGCGTGTAGGTAAAGGCCTCCAGCAATGATGGCCACGCCTACTAGAACAAGAGCCGCTGCCGCCCATCCGGCAAATGGCACAACTGATGTCACGCCAGCAACGGCCAGTCCTGCTTCAAGGGCGACAGCGGAACCAATAGCCATGGTGAATCCACCAGCCATCGTGTAACTGGCTGCAGTTAGGTTACCGTTGTTATGCTGTCGCAGCGCCTTAGCACTGTCCGCGAAAAAACTAAATGCTATTGCCGGATAACCAGCCAAACGCGCAAACAGATTACTGCTTAGAAATTTGATGATTCCATTGCCAAATCCCATCCCTGGTGCAGTCGAACTTAACCTCAGCATTACAGCCTTCTGCGTTGCCCGCACGCTGACCATCGTCGCCGCCGCTGCACCGATCACCCCAAAAATCGATGAAGCAAAGCCCAAGGTGTATTCCGGTGCATCGTTCTTTTGCAGGCTGTTATAGGCCGTCTTCAGCGATAAGATGTTGAACCACAGCATCCCCGCGTTCAAACCACCCCCACCGCCCGAGGTGAGCAACCCGAGAAAGTTGGGCTTCACTCGCGCGGTCGTGGTCAGTTCGATCGAAACCGTTCGGTTCCCCGAGATGCGCAGTTGTTTCATTTCCTCAACCTGCGCCATGCCGCTCTTCAAATACTTCTGTACCTCCTGGCTAAATGGATTTTCCGTGATGGCCTGCTCGGTGATCCGGTAGCGTTCCGCCAACAGCCCCAACGCCTTCTCGGCATTCGCCTCCCGCGCCGCCAACAGCACCTGCTGACGCAGGCCATGACTGGC
>NZ_JBNRIK010000011.1:76234-178796 GCF_053557975.1 Pseudomonas sp. XP2 | reverse complement strand
GCCTTGTGCTGCGAAGAGGCCGTATGCCCCACAAGATTGTTGTGAGGCATACGGCCTCTTCGCAGCACAAGGCTGCGCCTACACCTATATGTCCCTCTTTATGCCTGCTGGCGATTGGGTTGATAACCAAATCGTAGAAATCAAACTGCCATTATTCAGGAAGGCTTAAACACCTCTTCCTATACTGCCTCTGGACAGTCTGCACAGGGCTGTAGCGCAGACGAGTGAAAACTCGATCATGGGGCAATCAATGGAATGGCTGGGGCTGCAACTGTTCGCCGACCTTCCGGCATTCGGGCACATCGTTATCGATTGCCGCCATGAACCGTTTCTGGTCCTGCTCGCCTACTTCGTTGCCTGCGCGGCTTGCTTCGCGACCCTGGACATGGCCGAGCGCCAGTCCCACAGCGAAGACCCCACTGCCCACCGACAATGGCACATGCTTGGCGCCTGCTGCCTGGCCGGTGGCATCTGGGCCATGCACTTCATCAGCATGCTGGCCTTCCAGGCACCGATAGAGGTGCACTACGACGTTTCCCTGACCATTCTTTCGCTACTCATCGCCCTGGCCGTCGCCTGGGTGACCATGCGCAGCCTCGACCGCAGCCAGATGCGCGTGCAGCACTTCCTGCAAAGCGCCGTACTGATCGGCATGGGCATTATCCTGATGCACTTTGTCGGCATGGCTGCGATGGACACCGGCGCCCAGCAGTATTACCAGACTGGCCTGCTGCTGGCCTCTGCCACCATTGCCCTGCTCACCGGCCTGGCTGCGTTATACCTGGCCCGGTACTTCAGCAATGGCAGCGGCACCCTGCACCAGGCAATGAAGTACGGCGCCAGTCTGCTGATGGCCGGTGGCATCGTCGCCACCCATTTCACCGCGATGTCGGCCATGACCCTGGTGATCCCGCCCGACACCGCGCTGCGCCTGCCCTCCGCCGACAACAGCCTGCAACTGGGGCTGGGCATCGGCTTCATCACCCTGCTGATCAGTGGCGCCAGCATCAGCGCCGCACTGGCCGACAAGAAGCTGCAGAGCAAGGAGCACGATCTGCGCCGGGTCAACGTGCTGCTCAGCCAACTGGACCAGGCCCGTGCATCGCTGCAGCAGGCCGCGCACTACGATGCCCTGACCAACCTGGTCAACCGCCGTGGCTTCAACCAGGTATTCGAAGAGCGCCTGGCCGAACACCACGCCACTGAAAACCGCCTGGCAGTCATGTTCCTCGACATCGACCACTTCAAGCGCATCAACGACAGCCTTGGCCACGACGCTGGAGACGAACTGCTCAAGGTGATCGCCAGCCACATCAAGGCCGCCACCCGCCATCAAGACCTGGTCGCACGCCTGGGCGGCGACGAGTTCTGCGTGGTCACCAGCCTCAGCAACTGCGACGAAGCGCGCCACCTGGCACAACGCATCATGCAACGGATGAAAGAACCCATCGACCTGGGTGGTCGGCGCATGGTCATGACCACCAGTATTGGCATCAGCATCTTCCCCGACGACGGCACCAGCGCCGAAGAACTGCTCAAACATGCCGACCTGGCCCTTTACCAGTCCAAGGACAGTGGGCGTAACGGCCTGCACTTTTTCAACGAAACCCTGAAAAACCAGGCATCCCTCGCCTTGCAACTCGAAGAAGAACTGCGCATCGCCCTGCTCGAAGAACGTGGGTTGTGCGTGCATTACCAACCCATCTTCGACATGCGCAGCGGGCAGGTGGCCAAGCTCGAGGCCCTGGTGCGCTGGCATCACCCGCAGCACGGCTTGCTGGGGCCCGACCGTTTCATCGGCATTGCCGAAGCCAATGGCCTGATCATCGACCTTGACCTCTGGGTAATGCGCCACGCCTGTGCCGACCTGGCACACCTGCACCGCCACGGTTATGGCGATATCAAGGTGACGGTCAATTGCTCGGCAGTAACCTTGAGCCACGACGAGCTGCCCAACGAAGTGGAGAAAGCGCTGTTCCACACAGGGCTCGCACCCCGGCACCTGGAGCTGGAAGTGACCGAAAATGCCCTGATGGGCGATATCCAGCGTACCGTCAACCTGCTCAAGCGCGTTCGTGCCTTGGGCGTGGCGCTGTCAATCGACGACTTCGGCACTGGCTACTCGTCACTGGCCTACCTCAAGCGCCTGCCGCTGGACGTACTGAAGATCGATCGCAGCTTCCTGCAGGATGTGCCGGGCAGCCAGAAGGATCGCGAGATCGTCCAGGCGATAATCGTCATGGCGCATACCCTGCACTTGCAGGTCGTCAGCGAAGGCGTGGAAACCGCCGAACAGCAGGCTTTCCTTCAAGACCATGGCTGTGACTATCTGCAGGGCTACCTGCTGGGCCGCCCGGTACCGCTGGCCGAGCTACGGCCACTACTGGAGCGGCTGCAGCGTCAAAGCCAGGTACTCATCCCTTGTTGCGGTAAAGTTCTACAAGGGTCGCCGGATCTTTTTGCAAGTAACCCTGGCTACCGTGCAGGCGCATCAATTGCGCGGCGAGGCCGCTGAGCGGCGTCGCCGCCCCCTGCTCACGGGAAAACTTCACTGCGCCATCGAGGTCCTTGAGCAGCGTGCGCACGTGCCACTTGATCGGCTCGAAGCGGCTTTCAGCCATTTGCGGCGCAAGGATCTGCAGCGGCTTGGAATCAGCAAAACCACCGGCCAGCGCTTCGGCGATCAGCGTCGCGTCCACCCCGGATTGCTCGGCCAACGCCACCACTTCGGCAATGACCAGGGCATTGCATGCCACGATCATCTGATTGCAGGCCTTGGTCACCTGCCCCGCCCCCACCGCCCCCATGTGCGTCACACGCTGACCCAGCACCTGCAGCACTGGCCGTGCACGTTCCAGGTCGGCCGCTTCACCGCCAACCATGATCGCCAGGGTACCGGCCTCGGCACCTGGCGTGCCGCCGGACACCGGAGCATCCAGCCAGGCCATGCCACACAGTACCGCGAGCTCGGCGGCCATTTCACGGGTGGCGGTGGGTTCCAGGCTGGAGAAATCGATCAGCAACTGGCCGCTGCGCCCACCCTGGGCAATCCCTTGCTCGCCGAACACCACCTCACGCACCACGGCCGTATCGGCCAGGCACAGCAATACCATATCGCTGCCCTGGCACAGTTCGGCAGGGCTGTTGGCCAGGCGCGCGCCGGCGGCGACCAGCGCGGCGCACTTGTCCGGGCTGCGGTTCCACACGGTCAGCGGGTAGCCAGCCGCTAACAGGCGTCGACACATGGGCAGGCCCATCAGGCCGATGCCGGCAAATCCAAGCGAAGGCAATGCAGTGCTCATGAATGACTCCTGACTATTCGAATTGTTTTCCAGGCTGGCCAGAACGGTGGGCATATTACGCATCCCGTAAACTGTTACCGCCACGCCGAATTGTTACTTACCTCTACCCGCCTTGAACGCCTTCGAGCACCAAAACGGAGCTGCTGCGCATTTTTGCGCACCAAAAAAGATCACGCCTCAACCGGACGCTTCACCTGGATCACGATGAACGGCGAAACCACCACCGCCCAGATCTCTGGATCGCGGCTTTGCAGGTCCAGCGCCTGCTCGGCCGACACCGGCCCAACGGTGCCATCACTACGCCACTTGGCGAAGATTTCGCCGCGATTCTCGGCCATTGCCTCGGCAACGGTGATCAGGTCCAAGCTGGGGTCGACCCAAATCAGGTCACCCTTGGCCCAGAAACGCTCCAGCGCTTTCCACTCGATGATTGCTGTCTCGCCAAGCAATTTGGCATAGAGGGTGCTTGTTTGATCAGTCATGGGTGGTATCCGCAAAAATCGGCCAATAAAAAAGGTCGGCATTTTTGCAGAAAAACCCGGTTTCAAATATGTAATTTGGTCGATTGACCCCGAACTTGTGGGGCGGGGTCGCAGATACAGGCAATTTGATGGCGCCTTTTTGTATCTTTCTGTCGAACAAGCGACAACCCAGGAAACAGGCACTTTTTGAACGCTTTTCAAGCGCTCGAACAGCGCTCTACACTGTACCGGTACAGTTCCGGGACATGTTCCGGGGGAAGGTGGGCTTGCGCGTTGGCATGGCCACGCCGCAAATCCCGCCCGGTCTGTAGCCCTGGCCGCCAGGACTATAAGAATTACAACAGAATGAGTGGAGCACTATGATCAAGATTTCCAAGCTGTTCGCCGCAATGGTACTGGCCGGGGTAGCCAGCCATTCGTTTGCCGCCGATACCATCAAGATCGGCATCGCCGGTCCCAAGACGGGTCCTGTGACCCAGTACGGCGACATGCAGTTCATCGGCGCCAAGCAAGCCATCAAGGATATCAACGCCGCGGGCGGCGTCGATGGCAAGATGCTCGAAGCCAAGGAATACGACGACGCATGCGACCCTAAACAGGCCGTGGCAATCGCCAACAAAGTGGTCAACGACGGCGTCAAGTTCGTCATCGGCCACCTGTGCTCCAGCTCTACCCAGCCTGCATCCGACATCTACGAAGACGAAGGCGTGATCATGATCACCCCGGCCGCCACCTCGCCGGAAATCACCGCCCGTGGCTACAAGCTGATCTTCCGCACCATTGGCCTGGACAGCGCCCAGGGCCCGGCCGCCGGCAACTACATCGCCGACCACGTCAAGCCGAAGGTCGTTGCCGTCCTGCACGACAAGCAACAGTACGGTGAAGGCATCGCCACCGCCGTCAAGCAGACCCTGGAAAGCAAGGGTACCAAGGTTGCCGTATTCGAAGGCCTGAACGCGGGTGACAAGGACTTCTCCTCGATCATCCAGAAGCTCAAGCAGAACAATGTCGACTTCGTGTACTACGGCGGCTACCACCCAGAGCTGGGTCTGATCCTGCGCCAGGCACAGGAAAAAGGCCTGAAAGCCAAGTTCATGGGCCCAGAGGGCGTGGGTAACGACTCGATCTCGCAGATCGCCCAGAACGCCTCCGAAGGCCTGCTGGTCACCCTGCCGAAGTCGTTCGATGCCGACCCGGAGAACAAGAAGATCGTCGACGCCATCAAGGCTGACGGCAAGGACCCAAGCGGTCCGTTCGTGTTCCCTGCCTACTCGGCTGTCGAGCTGATCGCACAAGGCATCAAGGCGGCCAAGTCCGAAGATACCGACAAAGTGGCAGCGGCCATCCATGCCGGCTCCTTCAAGACCCCTACCGGCACCCTGTCGTATGACGAGAAAGGCGACCTGAAAGACTTCAAGTTCGTGGTCTACGAATGGCACTTCGGCAAGCCGAAGACCGAAGTCTCCCCTCAGTAACTGCGTGACTAAATAGCTGACTTACGAGCCCACTGTGCGAGCAGTGGGCTTTGTTTTATGAGGTTCATGGGCCCGATCCCCGCGATCCGGGGGCTAGCCCACCTGAAAATCTTAAAACCGTCACCCGCGGTTTCCTGGCATACCCCCGCCAGCGAAATGCAAATCAGGTTTTTAGGAGCGCTGTAATGCCTGAGATCTACCATTTCTTCCAACAACTGGTTAATGGATTGACCATCGGCAGCACCTATGCCTTGATCGCCATCGGCTACACGATGGTGTACGGCATCATTGGCATGATCAACTTCGCTCACGGCGAGGTGTACATGATCGGTTCCTATGTGGCCTTCATCGCCCTCGCGGGCCTGGCCATGATGGGTATCCATTCGCTGCCGATCCTGATGACCGTTGCCTTCGTCGCGACGATCTTCGTCACCAGTGCCTATGGCTACAGTATCGAACGGGTTGCCTACCGCCCCTTGCGCAACAGCAACCGTCTGATCCCGCTGATTTCCGCCATCGGCATGTCGATTTTCCTGCAGAACACCGTCTTGCTTTCGCAAGACTCCAAGGACAAGTCCATCCCCAACCTGATCCCCGGAAGCTTCTCGTTCGGGCCGGGCGGCGCGGAGGAAGTTCTGATCAGCTACATGCAGATCCTGGTGTTCGTGGTCACTCTGGTAGCCATGACCCTGCTCACCCTGTTCATCTCTCGCTCCCGTCTGGGCCGCGCCTGCCGTGCCTGCGCCGAGGACATCAAGATGGCCAACCTGCTGGGCATCAACACCAACAACATCATCGCCCTCACCTTCGTCATCGGTGCCGCCCTGGCCGCCGTAGCGGCCGTGCTGCTGAGCATGCAGTACGGAGTGATCAACCCCAACGCCGGTTTCCTGGTAGGCCTCAAGGCCTTCACCGCGGCGGTGCTGGGTGGCATCGGCAGCATTCCGGGCGCGATGCTCGGCGGGCTGGTGCTGGGCGTGGCCGAAGCGTTTGGCGCCGACATCTTCGGCGACCAGTACAAGGACGTGGTGGCATTCGGCTTGTTGGTGCTTGTCCTGCTATTCCGGCCGACCGGCATCCTGGGCCGCCCGGAGGTTGAAAAAGTATGAACAAAAATCTCAAACAGGCGTTCTTCAGCGCCTTGCTGGTCTGGGCGGTGGCCTTCCCGGTGCTGGGCCTGAAACTGAGCATCGACGGCATCAGCCTGGTCGTGCACAGCCAGGGCTCGTTCACCATCAGCATCATCGCCGTGTGCTCGGTGCTGATGTTCCTGCGCGTGCTGTTCGACAAGCAGTGGAGTTCGGTGATGAACCGCCGCTCGGATCGCAAGCTGATCCCGCCGGCCGTCAGCAATTACCTGACCCTGCCCAAGACCCAGCGCTATGTGATCGTTGGTCTGATCGTTGCGGCACTGGTGTGGCCGTTCTTCGGCTCGCGCGGTGCGGTCGATATCGCCACGCTGATCCTGATCTACGTGTTGCTGGGCCTGGGCCTGAACATCGTGGTCGGCCTGGCGGGCCTGCTCGACCTCGGTTACGTCGGCTTCTACGCCGTCGGCGCCTACAGCTACGCCATGCTCTCGCACTACCTGGGCTGGAGTTTCTGGGTATGTCTGCCGATTGCCGGCCTGATGGCCGCCACCTTCGGCTTCCTGCTTGGCTTCCCGGTGCTGCGCCTGCGCGGTGACTACCTGGCGATCGTGACCCTCGGCTTCGGCGAGATCATCCGCCTGTTCCTGCGCAACCTCACCGACTGGACCGGCGGCCCCAACGGCATCAGCAACATCCCCAAGCCAGAGTTCTTCGGCCTGACCTTCGAACGCCGTGCCGCCGAGGGCATGCAGACCTTCCACGAGTTCTTCGGGCTGGAATACAACTCGATCAACAAGGTCATCTTCCTCTACCTGGTGGCACTGCTGCTGGCCTTGCTGGCACTGTTCGTCATCAACCGCCTGCTGCGCATGCCAATCGGCCGCGCCTGGGAAGCCCTGCGTGAAGACGAGATCGCCTGCCGTGCGCTGGGCCTGAACCCGACCGTGATCAAGCTCTCGGCGTTTACCCTGGGTGCCTGCTTCGCCGGTTTCGCCGGCAGCTTCTTCGCAGCGCGCCAAGGCCTGGTGACACCGGAGTCGTTCACCTTCATCGAGTCGGCAATCATCCTCGCCATCGTCGTGCTTGGCGGCATGGGCTCACAACTGGGCGTGATCCTCGCGGCCATCGTGATGATCCTGCTGCCCGAGCTGATGCGTGAGTTCAGCGAATACCGGATGCTGATGTTCGGTGCGCTGATGGTGTTGATGATGATCTGGCGTCCGCAAGGCCTGCTGCCTATGCAACGTCCACACATGGAGCTGCGTCGATGAGCCGCGAAATTCTGCAAGTCAGCGGCCTGAGCATGCGCTTCGGCGGCTTGTTGGCGGTCAACGGCGTGGCCCTGACCGTCAAGGAAAAACAGGTGGTGGCGCTGATCGGCCCGAACGGCGCCGGCAAGACCACGGTGTTCAACTGCCTGACCGGGTTCTACAAACCCAGCGGCGGCACCATCCTGCTCGATGGCCAGCCGATCCAGGGCCTGGCCGGCCACCAGATCGCCCGCAAGGGCGTGGTGCGCACCTTCCAGAACGTGCGCCTGTTCAAGGACATGACCGCGCTGGAAAACCTGCTGATCGCCCAGCACCGTCACCTGAACACCAACTTCTTCGCCGGCCTGTTCAAGACCCCGAGCTTCCGCCGCAGCGAGAAGGAGGCCATGGAACGCGCGCAGTACTGGCTGGAAAAGGTCAACCTGACCGAATTCGCCAACCGTACCGCCGGCACCCTCGCCTACGGCCAGCAACGCCGCCTGGAAATCGCCCGCTGCATGATGACCCAGCCGCGCATCATCATGCTCGACGAACCTGCGGCGGGCCTGAACCCGAAGGAAACCGAAGACCTCAAGGCACTGATCGCCTACCTGCGTGAGTCGCACAACGTCACCGTGCTGCTGATCGAGCACGACATGAAGCTGGTGATGAGCATTTCCGACCATATCGTGGTGATCAACCAGGGCACCCCCCTGGCCCACGGCACACCGGAAGAGATCCGCGACAACCCTGATGTGATCAAAGCCTACCTGGGGGAAGCGTAAAATGCTGAAGTTCGAAAACGTTTCCACCTTCTACGGCAAGATCCAGGCGCTGCACAGCGTCAACGTGGAGATCAACCAGGGCGAGATCGTCACCCTGATCGGCGCCAACGGCGCCGGCAAGTCGACCTTGCTGATGACCCTGTGCGGCTCGCCCCAGGCGCACAGTGGCAGCATCAAGTACCTGGGCGAAGAGCTGGTCGGGCAGCCGTCCTCGCACATCATGCGCAAGAGCATTGCCGTGGTGCCGGAAGGGCGGCGCGTGTTCGCCCGCCTGACCGTCGAGGAAAACCTGGCCATGGGCGGTTTCTTCACCGACAAGGGCGACTACCAGGAGCAGCTGGACAAGGTGTTGCAACTGTTCCCGCGCCTGAAGGAACGTTACATCCAGCGCGGCGGCACCATGTCCGGTGGCGAGCAACAAATGCTTGCCATTGGCCGTGCGCTGATGAGCAAGCCCAAGCTGCTGCTGCTCGACGAACCTTCACTGGGCCTGGCGCCGATCATCATCCAGCAGATCTTCGACATCATCGAACAGCTGCGCCGTGATGGCGTGACGGTGTTCCTGGTGGAGCAGAATGCCAACCAGGCGCTGAAGATCGCCGACCGCGCGTATGTACTGGAGAACGGTCGGGTGGTGATGCAAGGGACGGGTGAAGCACTGCTGACCGACCCGAAGGTGCGCGACGCGTACCTCGGCGGTTAAATGGGAAAGGGCCTTCGGGCCCTTTTTTATGCCTGCCAGAAATGCATTGCCAGTGCCGGCCCTTTCGCGGGTAAACCCGCTCCCACAGGAAACCCACGGCCTTTGGAAACTGTGCAGTACCTGTGGGAGCGGGTTTACCCGCGAAGGGGCCCGCACGGGTAACCATTAACTTGAGATCCACCGCCGGCCTGAGTAACGTGGCCAGCTCTTTACCAAAGATTCCCGGAGTTCGCCCGATGCGCCTCACCCCCACCCTGCTGCTCACTGCCCTGCTGCCCCTGTTCGCCGGCTGCCAGCTCATGGCTGAAGCGCCAAGCGACCCGAACATCGGCACCACGCGCATGCAGGGCGAACTGCGGGCGGCCGGTGGCCAGCTGCTGTTCAAGCCGTGCAGCGAAAACCGCACGTTCGTGATCAACGACGTCGGCGCTACCGGCATCCTGCAGGAGGCCGCCAACCTCGCCAAGGACGCCAACGACAAGCTGTTCGCCGACGTCCGTGGGCGCCTTACCGGCAGCAAGCAGGCCAACAATGATGGCCAGCTGGAAGTACGCCGCCTGTACCGCCTGGAACCTTCCACCCGCGCCTGCGAAGACCCCAACTTCAAGCAGTTGACCCTGCGCGCCAATGGCCACGAGCCGGACTGGGACATCAAGGCCAGCGGCAAGGGCATGGTCCTCAGCCGAGTCGGGCAGGAGCCCCTGCCCTTGCCGTTCCTTGAAGAGGAAGTACCCGGTGGCGGCTTGACCCTCACCAGCGAAGCCAACGGCCAGCACGTGGAACTGTGGGTCGCGCCGCAGCGCTGCGTAGACAGCGCCACTGGCGCGGTCCACCACCTGCGTGCCGAACTGCGCATCGACGGCAAGACCCTGCAGGGCTGCGGCTACTACGGCGGCGCACGCGACAACTGATCGTCGGGCACTTTTATCCTGCCAGTCGGGGCGGCTAACAGCTTATACTTGGCGGTTTGTGTAAAGCCGCCGGCCGCCCATGGCCGGGATACTGGACCCTGCCATGCTACGAATCACCGAACTCAAGCTGCCCCTGGACCATCCCGACGAAGCGCTGCGTGAAGCCATCGTCCAGCGCCTGGGCATCCGCGACGAGCAACTGCTCAGCTTCAACCTGTTCAAGCGCAGCTACGATGCGCGCAAGAAGAACAGCGAGTTGCTGTTCATCTACACCATCGACCTCGAAGTTAGCAACGAAGC
The DNA here is from genome assembly GCF_053557975.1 of Pseudomonas sp. XP2. NCBI lineage: Bacteria > Pseudomonadati > Pseudomonadota > Gammaproteobacteria > Pseudomonadales > Pseudomonadaceae > Pseudomonas > Pseudomonas sp. XP2. Next base: position 168,497 of record NZ_JBNRIK010000011.1, on the reverse strand, counting down.
CGAACTGCTCAGCAAGTTCGCCGACGATCACAACATCGGCCCGGCACCGGACGTGACTTACAAATACGTCGGCCACGCCCCGGCCGACATCCAGGAACGCCCTATCGTGGTCGGCTTCGGCCCCTGCGGCATCTTTGCCGGCCTTTTGCTGGCGCAGATGGGCTTCAAGCCGATCATCCTCGAACGTGGCAAGGAAGTGCGCCAGCGCACCAAGGACACCTGGGGCCTGTGGCGCAAAAGCGTGCTCAACCCCGAGTCCAACGTGCAGTTCGGCGAAGGCGGCGCCGGCACCTTCTCTGACGGCAAGCTGTACAGCCAGATCAAGGACCCGCAGCACCACGGCCGCAAAGTGCTGGAAGAGTTCGTCAAGGCCGGTGCGCCGGACGAGATCCTGTACATCAACAAACCGCACATCGGCACCTTCCGCCTCACCGGCATGGTCGAGCAGATGCGCCAAGACATGATCGCCCTCGGCGCAGAAGTGCGCTTCCAGCAGAAGGTCACCGACCTGCTGGTCGAAGACGGTCAGCTGACCGGTGTGGTGCTGGAGAGTGGCGAACAACTGCACTCGCGCCATGTAGTCCTGGCCCTTGGCCACAGTGCCCGCGACACTTTCCGTATGCTGCATGCCAAAGGCGTCTACATGGAAGCCAAGCCGTTCTCGGTCGGCTTCCGTATCGAGCACCCGCAGACGCTGATCGACAAGGCGCGTCTTGGCAAATACGCCGGCCACCCGAAACTCGGCGCCGCCGACTACAAGCTGGTGTACCACGCCAAGAATGGCCGCTCGGTGTACAGTTTCTGCATGTGCCCGGGTGGCACCGTGGTCGCCGCTACCAGCGAGCCGGGCCGCGTGGTGACCAACGGCATGAGCCAGTACTCACGTAACGAGCGCAACGCCAACTCCGGTATCGTCGTCGGCATTGACCCCGAGCGCGACTACCCGGGCGGCCCGCTGGCCGGTATTGAACTGCAAGAGCGTCTGGAAGCCCACGCCTACGTAATGGGCGGCAGCAACTACCAGGCCCCGGCGCAGCTGGTGGGTGACTTTGTCGCCGGCCGGCCATCGACCGCACTGGGCAGTGTCGAGCCATCCTACAAACCGGGCGTGACCCTGGGTGACCTGGCACCAAGCCTGCCGGACTTCGCCATCGAAGCGATCCGAGAGGCCCTGCCAGCGTTCGACCGGCAGATCAAAGGCTACAACCTGCATGATGCAGTGTTGACCGGGATCGAGACGCGTACCTCGTCGCCCCTGCGGATTACCCGGGGTGAGGACTACCAGAGCCTGAACCTGAAAGGCCTGTTCCCGGCGGGTGAAGGCGCCGGGTATGCGGGCGGGATCCTGTCGGCGGGTGTGGACGGTATTCGTATCGCCGAGGCGGTAGCGCGGGACATGCTCGGCCTGTAATTTTGTATCGCCTGCAAGGGCCCTTTCGCGGGCTCGCCCGCTCCCACAGGTACTCCACAGTATTCTGAAACTGTGCAGTACCTGTGGGAGCGGGCCAGCCCGCGAAGAGGCCCTGACAGGGATCAGAAATATCCGACCCAAACACCAGCCTTTCCCTCCCCCCTTTCCTCCCATCTGCATCTAGGCTTCACTCAGCCCAGACAGCAACACCATATAACAAAAACGAATATAGTTTTTGTTTGAAAGCATATCGTCACAGGCTAGGGTGTACGCCCGTACCCTTCGTAAACTGCTCATGGAGAGCCTATAGCCCGTGCGTAGCCTGTTTACCCGATTCTTCCAGCTTGAAGCCGCCAGCGGTCTGCTGCTGATCGCCGCCGCCGTTCTGGCCCTGATCATCAACAACTCACCCCTGTCCTATCTGTACAGCGGCCTGCTCGACGTCCCCGTCGCCGTCCAGGTCGGCGCGCTGAATATCGCCAAGCCTTTGTTGCTGTGGATCAATGACGGCCTGATGGCCCTGTTCTTCCTGCTCATTGGCCTGGAGGTCAAACGCGAGGTGGTCGATGGTCACCTGTCCAAGCCCTCCCAGGTGATCCTGCCCGCCACTGCTGCTGTGGGCGGCATGGTGGTGCCGGCGCTCATCTACTGGTTCATCAACCGTGACAACCCGGCGGCCGTGGCCGGCTGGGCGATCCCCACCGCCACCGACATCGCCTTCGCCCTCGGCGTGCTGGCCCTGTTGGGCAAACGCGTACCGGTTTCGCTCAAGCTGTTCCTGATGACCCTGGCGATCATTGACGACCTTGGTGCAATCATCGTCATCGCCCTTTTCTACTCAGGCACCTTGTCGAGCGTATCGCTGCTGCTGGCAGCGGCCTGCCTGGTGGTGCTGATCGCGATGAACCGGCTTGGGGTGGTCAAGCTTGGGCCGTACATGATCGTTGGCCTGATCCTGTGGGTCTGCGTACTCAAGAGCGGCGTGCACGCCACGCTGGCCGGTGTCGCCCTGGCCTTGTGTATCCCGCTGCGTACACGCAACGCCGAGACTTCGCCGCTATTGTCCCTTGAGCATGCCCTGCACCCTTGGGTTGCCTATGCGATCCTGCCGCTGTTTGCCTTCGCCAATGCTGGCGTCTCACTGGCAGGCATGACCGTGGAAAGCTTCACCCACCCGGTGCCGATGGGCATTGCGATTGGCCTGCTGATGGGCAAGACCGTGGGCGTTTTCGGCCTGACTTGGGTAGCGGTCAAGCTGCGCCTGGCAGCGCTGCCTGCGGGTGCTGGCTGGGGGCAGATACTGGGGGTGGCGATACTCTGCGGTATTGGCTTCACCATGAGCCTGTTTGTTGGCTCACTCGCCTTTGCCCCGGGCAGCAGTGATTACGCGGGCATGGATCGCATGGGGATCCTTACCGGCTCGTTCTTCGCCGCAGTGATCGGCTACGCCGTTACCGCCCTGGCCAGCCGAAAAACCAGTGCTGGTTGACTTGGCTGAGGCATAAAAAAACCCCGACTGGCAGCCGCCATGTCGGGGTTTTCTTTTGCTGCGCTACGGTCAGTGCGAGACGCGGCTGGTACCGTCAACTGTCATGATGCGCACACGGTCGCCGACGCGGAAAATTTCATTCTCCTGCACGGCCTGCACATAGGCACGCATGCTGCCATCGTCCTCACGCACGGTGATTTCGACGCCTTGGGTACGTGTCAGGCCTTCCTCTGCAGCGGAACCCGCCAGGCCACCGGCCACGGCACCGATCACGGCAGCAACGATGCTGCCACGGCCGCCGCCCACGGCGCTGCCGGCCACGCCACCGACGATGGCGCCAGCGCCACCGCCGATCGGGGTCTTGGTACCCTCGATCTTGACCGGGCGCAGGGATTCGATGGTGCCCATGCGCACGGTTTGCACGCGGCGGGCTTCATCACGGGAGTAGCTGTCACCGGTCAGGCTCGAGGCACAGCCCCCCAGCAGCAACGACATGGTGGTAAAAGTCGCCACCAGCAAAGCGGATTTACGCATGGGTAAAGTCTCCATAATTCAGGTGCTCATTAGACGCTGCACGTTGACGGCTGTCACGGTACAAACGTAATAAAATTGGTTTCATTCAGCCGGGGTACAGCCTGGGCGGTTGTGCCATAGGCTCTTCAATTGAGACCAAGGATAGCCATGGATTACTTCATCGTCGTGGTCACCACCGTTGCGGGGCTTTATTTCCACGGGTGGCTATACGTGCGTATGCGCCGCTGGATGGACCGTGACCTGGCGTTGTCGCTGGCGGGGGCTGACCCTGAAAAGCGTGAGTACATGCTGGAAAGGTTGGCGCAGGCGCGGCAGGAGAAGGTGGGGCGCAAGCAACTGGCAGAGTGGTTGGAGCGGGAGGCGGCGGGGTATCCGGGGTAGTCTGATGGATCACTGGGGCCGCTTTGCGGCCCCAAATGCTCAGGGTGCCAGCCGCTCGCGCAGCCATTGCCCATCCACCAGCCGGTAGTTCAACCGGTCATGCAGGCGGCTCGCCCGCCCCTGCCAGAACTCGATGCGCTCAGGCAACAGGCGATACCCACCCCAATGTTCAGGGCAGTGCGGCTGGGTGTCGGAGAAGCGCGCTTCAGTGGCCTTGACCAAACCTTCCAGCTCTTCACGACCGGCAATCACCCGGCTTTGCGGCGAGGCCCAGGCCCCCAGGCGGCTGCCCAGCGGGCGCACCTGGTAGTAGTCGTCCGACTCCTTGGCGGTGACCTTTTCCACTCGCCCTTCGATACGCACCTGGCGCTCCAGCGCCGGCCAGAAGAACGTCATGGCGGCAAAGGGGTTGGCTTGCAGTTGCTGGCCCTTGGCGCTTTCGTAGTTGGTGAAGAAAGTGAAACCCTGCTCGTCGAGCCCCTTCAGCAGCAGTACACGGCAATGCGGGCGGCCTTCGCCGTCCACAGTGGCCAGGGTCATGGCGTTGGCTTCCACGGGTACCTGCTCGGTTTTCACCGCATCGGCAAACCACTGGTGGAACAGGGCAAACGGCTCCCCCGGTGCCTGGGCTTCTGCCAGGCCATCACGGGTGTAGTCGCGGCGCATATCGGCCAGGGATTGGGTCATTGCTGCGTTCCTTGACGATCAGTTGGTCTTCGCAGGGCTGTTGGCAGCTACTTTCTTGTCAGCGGTAGCTTTCTTGGCGACTGGCTTGGCCGGCGCGGCTTTCTTCTTGGCCGTGGTCTTGGCAGGGGCCTTGGCCTTGGCGACGGGTTTCTTCGCCGCAGGCTTCTTTGCTGCTGGCTTGCTGTCGACGGCCTTGGCGGCAGGAGCCTTGGCATCTTGCACCGCAACCATTGAGGCAGGTGCAGGTGCCGGAGTGGCCTGCTGGTACTTGGCCAGCAGCGCGACCATGGTGTTCTGCGGGGTCAACAGCATTTCCACGCGGCGGTTCAGGGCACGGCCCTCGGGGCTGTCGTTGGCGGCACGTGGCATGACCGAGCCCATGCCCTTGAGGGTCAGGCGGTCACGCTGCAAGCCGCTGAGGCGGAAGATGGCCGACACCGAGGCGGCGCGCTCCAGGCTGAGTTTCTGGTTGGCAGCGCTAGCACCGCTGGTGTCGGCATGGCCCAGTACCAGCACGGCAGTCTTGGGGTCACCTTCGACAGTCTTGGCCACGCGGGTGATCGGACCAAGGGTCATTGGCAGCAGCATGTTCGGGCGATCGGGGTTATACGAGCTGTCCACCGGCAGGGTGACCGCCAGCACATTGTCGCGGCGCTCCAGTTCCAGCTTGCTGTCCTTGATGGCTTCGCGCAGCTTGGGCTCGTACTCGTCCAGCCAGGCCTGGGTGGCCTTCTGGTCGATCTTCGGCACAACCGGCCCTTTGGCTTGCTTGTCATCACCGCCGAACGGCCACCACCAGCGGCTGGCACTATCGGACTTGGCATCAGCCTTGGCCACGTTTTCAGTGACGGCTGCCTTCACTTCCTGCTCGGCGACCTTGTCCGAACCAAAAGGCCACCAGCTGGAGCCACCTTCCTTGGAGCCGTCCGGGGAATGACTGGCGCAGCCGGTAACGGCGGTCAGGCACAGGGCGAGTGCTAAGGTTTTATGTGAAGACATCAGCGATACACCATGAAATTGAAAGATATTTTGCCAACACACTTGAGGCGTTGGCATTGAGGATAGTCAAAGGGGTGGGGCAATACCCGCATTACCCGATCAAAGGCAGTCGGCAAGGACACGTACCAGATTCTGTGCTCGGGGATCCATGAGCACATACGGGCCGAGGGTATTGACCACGAAACCGAAGGCCACGTCATGCTCCGGGTCGGCAAAACCAACCGAGCCACCGGCCCCTGGGTGGCCGAAGGCACGGGCACCCAGGCCAAAGGTGGCATTGGATACGTCGGGCTGGTCGAGCATGCAGCCCAGGCCAAAGCGGGTCTGGGTGAGCAAGGTGCGGTCCTGTCCGATGCTGTGCTCGCGGGTCAGTTCATCAAGCAGTTCGGATTCGAGCAGGCTGCCGTCCAGCAACCCGGCATAGAAACCCGCCAGGCTGCGGGCATTGCCATGGCCATTGGCCGCTGGCTGTTGCATACGCCGCCATTCCGGTTTGTTGGTGCTGGTCAGGATCGCCGGCGGGTTGGTGAAAGCACGGGTCGACAGCGCCTCGGGTTCGCGCATCGTCACCTGCAGCAGGCGCTGCGCTGCGGCATCCCCTTGGTTGCCTTTGCCCCGGGCGATATGCGCCACGCGGTAGAACTCCTCATCTGCCAGGCCAACATGAAAGTCCAACCCCAACGGGCGAGCGGTACGGGCCACGATCGAGTCGCCAGGGCCCCGGCCATCGGCGCGGCGAATCAGCTCGCCGATCAGCCAGCCGTAGGTGATGGCGGCATAACCGTGCTCGCGACCCGGCGTCCACCATGGCGTTTCAGCCGCCAGGGCATTGACCATCGTCCCCCATTCATACAGGGCTTCGGCCGGCAACAACTCACGGATGGCCGGCAACCCGGCGCGGTGGCTGAGCAGCTGGCGCAAGGTGATCGACTGTTTACCAGCCTGGGCGAACTCGGGCCAGTAGTTGGCCACAGGGGCATCGAGGGCCAACTTGCCCTCGCCCACCAGTTGCAGGGCGGTGACGGCGGTGAACGTTTTGGTACAGGAGAACAGGTTGGCGATGGTGTCGCTGTGCCAGGCCTGCTGGCCATCCTTGTCGGCACTGCCGGCCCACAGGTCGACGACGGTTTCGCCACCGACCTGGATGCACAGCGCAGCGCCACGCTCCTGGGGATCTTCGAACAGCGCGGCAAAGGCTTCGCGCACGGCTTCGAACTTCAGCTCATAGTGACCCTGGATCTGCACCCGCTGTACTCCGTACGACCATGTCCAAAAAAGGTGTGCATTGTTTCAGTAGTTAGGTGTTTTGCAAACTGGCTTGGGCCAAATGGTCGCGACGAACGGTAGCTTGTGCTCAGGGCGCCTGTTTTTCCAGCTGGGTGCGCAATTGGCCCATCGCCTGCAGGTTGCCCTTGCGTACGGCGTCGACAAAACCCGGGTACGGCACATCGGTGATCGCCACCAGCCCAAGGTGGCCGTTCTCGCCGTCAAGTAGCCGACCACTGGCTGGCTGGTCGAGGTACTGGAACCAGTGCGCGCCAACGATCATCGGCTGCGCCAGGGCCGCCTTGAGGAAGTTGCCATAGGCCGGACCGCGGTCTTCTTCCCGCGCCAGCTCCAGCGGCCCCGGCCAGAATGGCCCGCGATCACGCGAGCCGAACTGGAACTCGGACACCAGCACCGGCTTGTCCAGTTCGGCCAGGCGGGCGAAATCGTAGCCGTCCTGTGGCTTGAGGGTATAGAAGTTGAAGCTGAGCACATCGCAGAACTCGGCACAGGCCTTGACCGCCTCCGGCGTGCTGACCGCATAGCGACCACCGAGCAGCAGGTGATTGGGGGCGTGCCACTTCAGTGAGTCGGCAATGGTCTTGAAGTAGGTCTCGGCGAACACTTGCTGGAAGTGCTGGTAGTCGCGCTCGATTTCCGGATGTTCCGGGTCGGGCAGCGGTGCTTCGAAGCCCGGGTCTTCCATGAGTTCCCAGGCGGCCAGTTCGATGCCCCAGGCCTTGGACAGCCCTTGCTGGTTACGGTACTTGTCGCGCAGCTGCTTGAGGAAGGCGCGCTTGGCCGGTACATCGGTGGTCAGGCGCAAAGTGCCGTAGGCCAGGCCATACCGTGCTTTAGGGTCGCTGCCGGGGGCAGCCCAGGCCAGTTCATTGTCGGCGAAGTAGCCGATCAGCCAAGGGTCGTCACGGTGATCTCGGGCAGCAATGGCCACTGCGCGCTCGGTGGCCATGGCAAAACGCGGGTCGAACGGGTCGGGCATGCTGCCCCACCAGTCCATGCCAGTGCTGATGCTGGCGTAATCACCCACGATCGACAGCGGCAAGGTGTAGGGCATACGTTTGGCCTGGCCCAGAGCGGGCTCGCTCCAGTTGCCGACCGTGTTGAAACCCCAGGCCTGCAAACGGTCGAGCGCATGCGTTTGCCAGCGGGCAGCGTCCAGTACCTGTGGCGGGCAATTAACGGGCTGCCCTTCAGCGGCCGGCGGGCAGGGTTTGCCGTAGGTACGTTGCAGGTTGGCGGCATAGAAATCGAACCAACGCCCTTGCTTGAAGTTGCGCCCTTGAGACGAGGCATTGCCATCGTCGTTGTTGCCTTCGCCGTAGAATGCGGCCAGCGCATCGCCCTCGCCCGGCAACGCCTTGAACATGCCTTCACGGCCGGCGACGTAGGTACGCCCGCCGTCTGCGGCGACGGCATTCACCCCCAGGGAATAGAACGGGTGGCCCTCCGGCGTTACCAGGTACCAGCGCCCATCACGCTTTTCGGTGCGAAAAAAACCTTTGGCCTCGAACGCCGGCCCGGCCAGCAGCCCGCCATAGCCGTCCAGTTGCTGCCTGCCCCGCTCAGCCAGCCAGCCCTTGAGCTGCTGCTGTTCACGCGTATCGGCCGCCTTGAGCTGCTCGTCATTGGCAACCTTCTCGGGCCAATTGCCGCGAGTGGACTGGCCGTAGGCATCGATCAGATCCTGGTACGCCGCCTTGTAGGCCAGGTCGTCATCCTGGATCCCCACCCGCTCGATCAGCAGGCTCTGCGCCACCTTGGGGTTGGGGATGCTCAGGCTGACCGAGGCCACCTGTTTGAGGTCCACCGCGCCAGCGCTGCTGGTCAGCAGCAAGCGCTGGCCGCCATGGCTCCACGGCATGGGCGGGCCGGCGCGCATGCCCTGGCTCAGCGGCGAGGTGGCCGTCAGCGGCACCATCACGGTTTGCGCGGGACCGGCCGGCAGGTCAATCCGGCTGGTCAATGTGCCGCCATCGCTGCCTTGCACCGTGACATCCACTGTCAGCGCCCAGTCCATACCACTCTGCAGGCGCAAGGTGAGGAACTGCCCGGCGGACCAGTCCCACGCCCCACCTTGCGGGCTCAGCCGCAGGGTCGGCCGCTCGGCCGGGTTGAACACCACACGCCGCAACACCTCGCCTTCGGCCGTCTGCTCGGCGTTGTACTGGGGCATGCCGGCATCCTCGGTTGCCACATTGACCACCGAGGCCGGGCGCACGAAGCTGAACAGCGTCTGCTGCCCAGCCAGCAAGGGCGAGCTGAACAGCAGGGCGAAAACGGCGGGCAGGGTGAGGCGGACCATAAGGCTGGGGCTCTCCTTCAGGCCACTCACGGGCCCTGGACTGAGTAATGTACGACGTGCCGAAGCAAGTGCCCCGGCGGTCAGCAAATCTCCCGCCGGAACGGCGGCAGCGCATTGAGAATAGCCTTGCCATAGCGCTGGGTGACCAGGCGCCGGTCAAGCAAGGTAATGACACCGCGATCCTGCTCGGTACGCAGCAGGCGACCGCAGGCCTGGATCAGCTTCAGCGAGGCGTCGGGTACGGCAATTTCCATGAACGGGTTGCCGCCACGGGCCTCGATCCACTCCGCCAGCGCGGCTTCGACCGGGTCATCGGGCACGGCAAACGGAATTTTGGCAATCACCACATGCTCGCAATAGGCGCCAGGCAGGTCGACACCCTCGGCAAAGCTTGCCAGGCCGAACAGCACGCTGTGCTGGCCATCGTCGACCCGCGCCTTGTGCTTGTTCAGGGTTTCCTGCTTGGACAGGTTGCCCTGGATAAGTACCAGCTTGCGCCAGTCACGGTCCAGGCCATCGAACACGTCCTGCATCTGCTTGCGCGAGGAGAACAGCACCAGTGCGCCGCGGGCATCTTCGACGATGTTCGGCAGCTCGCGGATGATGGCGGCGGTGTGCGCCGCTGCGTCGCGTGGGTCGGCCTTGAGGTCGGGCACCCGCAACAGACCGGCGTCGCCGTGCACGAACGGGCTGGGCACCACACAGGTGACCGCGTCACGCGGCAAACCCGAGCGCATGCGGAAGCGGTCGAATTTACCCAGCGCGGTCAACGTCGCCGAGGTCACCAACGCGCCGTGGGCAACGCTCCACAGGCTGCGGCGAAGCATTTCGGCAGCGAGGATGGGGCTGGCGTTGACTTCGATGTCGAACATCGCCCCGCTTTCGGCCAACGTCAGCCAGCGAGCCATGGGCGGGCTGTCTTGCGGGTCTTCGGCGGTAAAGGCTGTCCACAGTTCCCAGTTCCCCTGGGCACGGGTGACCAGGCTGCCGAACAACGGGTACCACTCCTCGGCCTGGTGGCTGGCGATGCCAATGTTGACCTCGCCGTCCATGCCTTCCTTGAGCAGGTCGGCCAGACGGGTGAACAGATCGTTGAGGCGGGCAAAACCCTTCTTCAGCTCGATACCCACTTCGCGCAGCTGCTCCGGCACGACGCCGCCTTCGAAGCGATAGCGGGGGCGCTCACGGCCCTCGGTGTCTTCACTGGGACGGAAGTCGGCCACCTGCTCGCAGAGGGTGAACATGAACTGCTGCTGGGTGCGCACTTCCCGCGCCAGCTCTGGGACCTGCTCGATGTACTTGCCCAGATCGCCGGGCAGCGGGTGCTGGGCCAGCAGCTTGGTCAGGTTCTTGGCGGTCTGCTCCAGCCAGTCTGCGGTGGAGCGCAGGCGGGAATAATGGGCGAAGTGGCCGATGGCCTTGTCTGGCAGGTGATGGCCTTCGTCGAACACATACACGGTGTCGCGCGGGTCAGGCAGCACCGCACCGCCGCCCAGGGCCAGGTCGGCCAGCACCATGTCATGGTTGGTAACGATCACGTCGACCTTGCCCATGCCTTCACGGGCCTTGTAGAACACGCACTGCTGGAAATTCGGGCAGTGTCGGCCGGTGCACTGGCTATGGTCGGTGGTCAGCCGGGCCCAGTCCTGGTCTTCCAGGGCTTCTGACCAGCTGTCACGGTCGCCGTCCCAGCGGTTGCCGGCAAGCTTCTCGATCATGCTGTTGAACAACTTCTGGCTGCGCTCGTCGACTTCGATGCGGAAGCCTTCTTCCTCGAACAGCTGAGCGGTAGCCGACTGGGCGTGGCCCTCCTGCAGGAGGATGTCGAGCTTGGACAGGCACAGATAGCGGCCACGGCCTTTGGCCAGGGCGAAGCTGAAATTGAGCCCGCTGTTGCGCATCAGGTCGGGCAGGTCCTTGAAGACGATCTGCTCCTGAAGGGCCACGGTAGCGGTGGCAATCACCAGGCGCTTGCCGGCTGCCTTGGCGGCCGGGATGGCGGCGAGGCTATAGGCCACCGTCTTGCCGGTACCGGTGCCCGCCTCGACGGCAACCACGGCAGGCTCGCCGGCGCGGCGGCCTTCATCGTCGCAGGCAATGTCGCCCAGTACCTTGGCCACTTCGGCGATCATCAGGCGCTGGCCATAGCGGGGCTTGAGGCTCTTGGCTTCGAGAAAACGCGAGTAGGCGCCCTGGATGGTGGCTTTGAGTTCGTTGCTGATCATGGTCTGCAGGCGCCCGTAGGGCTGGATATATTTTCAGTGTTTCGCATGGGCGGCTATCATACCCCGCTATTGCCCTTTATGCCGCATGGAGATCCGGATGCTCGCCTTTGCCCTGCCCTACACACTGCATGTTCTGGCTGCCCTGGTATGGGTCGGCGGCATGTTCTTCGCCTGGCTGGTGCTGCGCCCGGCAACGGTTGCGGCCCTTGAAGGGCCTGCGCGGCTGCGGCTGTGGGTGGAAGTTTTCCGACGCTTCTTTGGCTGGGTCTGGCTGGCGGTGGCGATCTTGGCGATAAGTGGTATCGGCATGTTGCACTTGCGTTTCAGCGGTTTCGAGACTGCACCGAAGTACGTACAGGTGATGATCGGTGGGGGCATCGTCATGTTTGCCTTGTTCATGCGCATTCAGGCGTTGCTGCTGCCGGAGTTGAAGACGGCGGTCCAAGCCGAGGACTGGCCGACGGGGGCGGCGGTGCTCGGGCGCATTCGGCGGATGGTGGGGGTCAACCTGCTGCTGGGCCTGGCAGTGGTCGCTGTGGCCAGCTCGCGCCTGATGATCTGACAGCTGAGTTATGCGTTGGAGATAGATCGAGCGCCGCGCGGGCGGCGCTCGATCGCATAGGCGCTGCAATTTCCCTGGCGAGAACTTCGCAGCCAAAAAGGTTTACAGGTGTTGCAGAATCAGCTCACCTGCGGCGCCTGCCAGGCCGGGCTGCCCAGGCTGCCCTGGCCGGCCATTGGCGCCAGCATCGGTGCTGTACACCAGGCAACCCTTGCTAGCCCCACCTTTACCCGCCTTGCCCGCCGCTCCGGGCTTGCCTGGGGCGCCACCCTCCAGGCGCACGACAACGCGCTCTTGCGCGAACCCCTGCGGCACGCTGAGGCGGATGCGCCCGCCCGGCGCACCATCGTGCCCGTTGCCGCCGTCATCGCCATTGGCACCACGGCTGGCCTGGCCCCAGGTGCAACCACCCGCCTGCCCGTTGCCACCATCAAGGCCCACATAACCCGGCGCCCCCGCGCCACCACGGGCATCGATCGCCACCCGCTCGGCATCCACTTCAGCCAGTTTCAGGTCCAGGCTGCGGCCTGGCCGAGCTGCCCGCTGATAACTACCCGCCGCTCCGGGGGCACTGAATTCACTGCCTTCACCCAACCTCGCACTACGCGCCTCGATGACCAGGGGGCTGTCGGAGGGTGCAATGGCGATACGCGCATCACGGCCCAGTTCCAGGTGATCGACCGTCAATTGCGCAAGCGAGGCTGGCAGCAGCAGGGTTGCCGCATCGGCGACACGCAGGTGCGTGAAATGCACGCTGGCCGACTTGTCGGGCAGGCGCAGCATGGAATTGGCGGCGACCTCCAGGCTTTCAGCCTGGGCCAAGGGAGCGGCCAACATGGCCAGCAACATCAAATTACGCATTTCGGGGCGCCTCCTGCGCACGGGGAATGGACATGACATGGAAGATACCCGTCAAGAGGATCTGCAAACGGTCGAACCAGCGGTGGCTGCGCCCACGCAAGCTGCCATTGAAGAACAGCACTTCGAGGAGGTGCAAGCTGAACAGGACGATGCCGGCGGCATTGATCAACAGATTGAAGGGCAAAGGTTGTGGCATCAATTGATTGAACAACACCACACCCCAGAAAGCGACCGTCAGGACCTTGCCCAGGCCCAGGATGAACTTCATACCCCGCCCCTATAAATTGTTGTTTTGTCGAGACAGCCCGTTCGAGCGGGCCATGCGACCAACATTAACTGCAATGCCAAGGCAGGCGCCAGCACCGCTCAGTTGAGGTGCAGCTCCACTCGTCGGTTGCGCGCGCGGCCCTCCTCGCTTTCGTTATCAGTGACAGGCTCGCTTTCTCCACGGCCCTGGCTGGTGACCTTGCCCGGTTCCAGGCCCTGGCTGATAAGGTACTCGGCAACGCTGCTGGCACGGCGCTCGGAAAGCGCCTGGTTGTAGCTGTCGGAACCCACGTTGTCGGTGTGTCCGATCACGCTCACCTTGGCGATGGTCGGTGAGTCGAGTTTCGCCACCAGGCCTTGCAGCCGTTGCTGCGCCGCTGAGGTCAGGTCGGCGGAATCGAAGGCAAACATCACCGCGCCGTTGTCATCGAGGATGATCACCTCCGGCGAGGGCTCAGGTACAGTGGCAGGCGGCGCTGCGGGGTACTCCTTCAGCGGGCAACCCATATGGTCGACTGCAGTGTTGGCGGGAGTATCGGGGCAATGATCGCGGCGGTCGAAAATGCCGTCGCCATCTTCGTCACCGTCCTGGGCGTAACAGATCAACCCCCCGGCAATGGCGCCCAGAGCGCCGCCACCTGCGGCCCAAGTGGAGCTTTCAATAGCGCCCAGGCCGCCCCCGACCAGGCCTCCCAGCAGGCTGCAGATGGGCCAGGTCCTTTGGTTGAGCGGCGCGCCACCATCGCTGTGGGTTGCACAGCCCGCGAGCAGGCTGGCAGCCACCAACAGCGGCAGCGCCGCCTTCGACGTCACACTCATGCTGAATGCTCCTGTGTCATTGGCCACGAACGGCTGACCGGCATGAAGACGCGCCCGTGCCACTGCTCAAGGCACGGGCGCACACCGTCTACCGCTGGATCTTGATTTCGGTACGGCGGTTCATGGCACGCCCCTCGGCCGTGGCATTGTCCGCCACCGGCTGGGTTTCACCAGCGCCGACCACCGAAACGAAGCTGCTGCGCGATACACCGCTCTCGACCAGGTAATCGGTCACCGAGTGGGCCCGACGCTCGGACAGTTTCTGGTTGTAGCTATCGGAGCCAACGCTGTCGGTATGGCCGCTGACGCTCAGGCGGGCGGAGGGCGCTTCCTGCTTCAGGCGCGTGGCAATGGTGTTGAGGCGCTCTTTGTCACGGGCGGTCAGGCGTGCAGAATCGAACTCGAAGTGCACATCGCGGATGACGATGACCTCTTCCTTCTGCACCACCACTTCCTCCACCACTGCTACCGGCTCAGGCGGGCAGCCGTTGGCATCGACCTGCACACCACGGGGTGTGCCCGGGCACTTGTCACGGCTGTCCGGCACGCCGTCGCCATCCTCGTCACCATCGCCATGGGCCCAGCAATAGCCCGCCGCCAGGCCACCGCCCAACAACGCACCCCAGCCAGCCCAGCTGGAACTTTCAATAGCGCCCAATGCGGCGCCACCTACACCCCCGACGGCGGCACATTTCGGCCAGTCGGTTTTCTGCAAACCTGCACAACCAGTCAACACACTGGTGAGCAGTACCAGGGGTAACGCTGTGCGTACTATGCTCATTTCATTGCTTCTCCTAGGGGGAATCGGCATAAGGCCGATCTCTGGGAGTAAAGACCGGGCATTCGAACCCTGCCAGCAATAAGCCACGACATGGTCACAAGCCTCTTTGCCCGCACGCCGCAGCCCGCTAGTCTTGGACGACTTGAACGAGGATTGGCAATGACCGACGGTTTTTCCCAACGCACCCCGCAGCAGGCCCTCGCGGCCCTGCTCGAACGCTTCACCCCACAACGCCTGCTGCTGGTCGGCACGCGCTTTCCGGCGCTGGATGCCTTCGCCCAGGCGCACCCCCAGGTGACTATTGCCACTGCAGCCCCGGGCCCGCTGCCGGCCGAACTGGCGGCACAACGCTTTGACCTGGCGGTGCTGGTGGACTGCCTGGAACACCTGCCCAAGCGCACCGGCCTGGAACTGCTCGGCGGCATTCGCAACCTCAATGCCAGCCGGGTCGCGGTGCTGACCGACCTGACCGCCTGCGGCTGGCAAGATACTGACTTCTTTGCCCTGGCCCTGTCGGCCAGCGAGAAATTCCGCCGTGACCAGCAGGTATTGAGCCTGTTCACCTATGATCTACATGACTACAAGCAGGTCCCGGACTGGCTCAACGCCCGGTTCTGGGCCAATCCTGAAAACTTCGGCAAGTACTGGTGGTGATGATGAGTGTCTCGGTCTGCCCTTGCGGCAGTGGCAACCTGCTCGACGCCTGTTGCGGGCATTACCATGCCGGCACCCCGGCACCCGATGCCCAGGCGCTGATGCGCTCACGCTACAGTGCCTACGTGCTGGGCCTGGTCGACTACCTGGTCGCCACCACCCTGCCGGCCCAGCAAGCCGACCTGGACAAAGCCGCCATGGCTGCCTGGAGCGCCCAGAGCACCTGGCTGGGGCTGGAGGTGGAAGGCGCCGAAGTGCTGGGCGGCCAGCCGGAGCATGGGTTTGTCACCTTCACCGCACGCTGGCACGACCAGGATGGTGATCACCAGCACCGTGAACGTTCGGCGTTCGTCCAGCATGCCGGGCGCTGGTACTTCATCGACCCTACGGTCGGGCTGAAGGCCGGGCGTAACGACCCTTGCCCTTGCGCCAGCGGGCAGAAGTTCAAGAAATGCTGCGCCAGTTACGTGGGGAGCTGACCATGATGACCCGCGCCCGTCTGCTAATGCCCTGCACCCTGATGGCATGCCTGGCGTTGCTGGCGGGCTGCGCCAGTTGGGGGGGTGACGACTGGCGCGAACCCGAAGTGCACCTGATCGAGGTCGAAACGGTCAAGGCCAGGTTGCTGGAGCAAGAGTTCGTGCTGCACGTGCGGGTCGACAACCCCAATGACAGCCGCCTGTTCATCCGCAACCTGTCGTATGCAATACGCCTCAACGACCTGCTGCTGGTACAGGATGAAGCCAGCGTATGGCGCAGCGTGGGCGGGCACGCCCGACGCACCTTCAAGATTACCGCGCGAACCAACCTGTGGCAGCACCTCAAGCCACTGGCCAAGCTGCTCAGAAGCAAGCAGCCGCTGCATTACACCCTGCAGGGCGAGCTGGCGACCGGGCTGCTCATCCATCGGGACCTGCACTTATCGCGCAGTGGTGAGATAATCCCCGGCGATCACATCCCGGAGTAACCCTGCAATGTCCCAACAACCTCACGTTCATGGCCCTGACTGCAACCACGACCATGATCATGACCACCACCACGATCATGGCCATGTACACGGCCCGCACTGCAACCACGGCCACCAGGAGCCGGTACGCAACGCCCTGAAGGACGTTGGCCGTAACGACCCTTGCCCGTGCGGTAGCGAGAAAAAGTTCAAGAAGTGCCACGGCGCCTGATCGACTGGCTCGATTAAAAACCTGCTACGCGGCCTTTCGCCGGGTCGCCCCCAGCAAGTCCTGGTACCAGAGCCCCGCGTCATAGGCGATGGTGACCAGGGTGGTCGCGGTATACCGCGGGTGCTGTGCCATGCGCTGGGCAACAGCGAGGCAGGCTGCGGCGGTATTCCCCACGAAAATGCCACTTTGCATGTAGAACCAGCGCTGTGCGGCCAGCATTTCGGCGTGCTGCACCTGAGCCCGTTCGTCCACCAGCGACCAGTCCATGAAGGGTGGGCAAACACCCACCGCCATGCCTTCAAAGCGATGGTCCGTGAACACGCCCGCCCTTGAATCACAACCGCTGGGGTCGACCAACACCGTCGAAACGTCAAAACCGTGGTCCTTCAGCCCCAGGGTAATACCTGTAAAACTTGCACCAGTGCCGGCGCAGCCGACAAACAGGATTTCCCGCCCAGCCCCGACGTTGGTCAATTGCACGGCCAGTTCGCTGGCCGTCTGGTAACGATGGGCTTCAATGCCCACCGGGTTGTTGAATTGATCGGTATAGAAATAGGACTTGCCCAGCGCGACCTGGTTATCCAGGTGATGCATCACGACATCCTTGGGCGTGGCACCGGCCACCAGCATTTCCTTGCCGATCAGCCTGGCACCAAAACACTCCAGCAAGTCCCGTTTGGTCTGGCTGAAGCCAAGCCCTACCGCCAGCTCCACGGCAACCTGGTATTTGTGGCAGGCCGCCAGCAAGCCGAAACCGAAACTGCCACCGGTTTTTTCGATGACCGTCGTCACACCTGGGATGATGTCGCCATTGCGCAAGGCATGTTCCACGATGAGCCGGGCTGCCCGGTACTTGTGGCTACCGCCTGGGTTGTTCATTTCCAGTTTGGTGTAGATGCGTTCGCTGACGCTGATGAGTTCGCTCATTTGCGGCTACCTTCCATGGAAGTGTGCAGGCAGGCCTTGTTCTGCAGCAGGCCAGCAGTGGCGAAAAGCAAACCGATGCAAAGGGCCATGCAGATGGCGTTGGTGCCATCCCAGCCAACCGTGCTCAGCAACAGTGAAGGGCTGAAGGCACCGACGGTTGCCAATATGGCAATGGCCAAGTCGTTCTTGCCCTGCATCTGCATCGCTGCCGGGCTGTTCTGCAGCGCCTGGGCCAGCAATGCACCGCCGCCCACATAGGTCAGGTTCCAGCCCAGCCCGAGGGCAATCAGCGCCAGGGTCATCATGGCGTAGCTGTGGGACCAGATATTCAGCGCCGAGCATCCGATCAACAGGGCCAACCCGGCACAGATGGTGGTCTTGATGCCCAGCTTCTGGATGATTGCGCCGGTGAAAAACGACGGTGCAAACATGGCTACCACATGCCACTGGATTGCCAGGCGCACGTCAGAGAAGTCCTCATGCATGTGTTTCATGTGCATCGATGCCTGAATCATGAGCAGGTTCATGATCCCGTAGCTCAGTGCCGCCACCGCCATGGCAACTTTCACGGCCGGGCTGAACGGTTCGGCGCGGGGAGTGGCCGATTTTTCCGCGTGCTGACGAGCCTTGGCGGTGCCGGCATCGTTGGGCAGGCAAACGGCAATCATCAGCGAAATCACCGCCAGGCCAACAAACGAGGCATAACACAGCGAAAACAGCGGGTACCCGCCAACGTCCCTGAGCCATTCGGTCAGTGTCGGCCCCACCACTGCGGCAATCACGCCCCCCGCCACAACCAGTGAAAGGGCTTTGGGCTTGAGGCTCTGGGCCAGATTGTCAGTGGCCGCGAAGCGGTTGAAGTTGGCAAAGGCGATATACACGCCCAACGCCGAATGGCTCAACACCAGCAGCTGGAACTGCTGGTACTCCACAGCCAGATAACCGCTGATACCAGAAGCCGCCAAAGGGATCGCCCCCAGCATGAAGGCCTTCTTGCGACCGATACGGCTCATCAACCTGGAGACGGGGTAGGTCGCCAGCATCAGGCACAGGAACTGGAACCCGTAGGGCACGGTGGACCACGCAGCAGCGGGTGCCAATGCCGCACCGACAATGGCGGCCATGGTCACGGACATGACGGCGGTCGTCAGGTTGATCGACTGTGCGCTGAAGTACAGGTAAGTCCGCCGCGGGAGTGTGCTGTTCATAGCGCAGGCTCGTGATAGGTGGACAGATCGATTTCGGCATCCGGGAACACACAGATCAGCCGCTCTTTGCCCTTGCCCAGGCGTTTGCGCCGCACGGATAGGCGCCCGATGCGACCAGGCGACTCAAGGTGTGTGCCGCCACACGGGATTTCGATGCCGTTGTAGGTCCACAACCGCGCGTCTTCCAGGCCCTGCACCGCGTAGTGCTCGATGGGCGCATTGCAGGCGATCAGCTCATTTGCACGCCGCTCTATCTCAACCACGTCTTCGGCAGTGAAGGCGTCCTCAACCAGAAAATCGAACCGCGCAGAGCCTTCCTTGATGTGGCAGCCGATGGTCCACTGTTTCAATTCTTCTCGCAGGCTGATCGCCGCGGCATACAGGAAGTGACTGGCACTGTGAGACAGCGTCAACCGTTCGCGCCGTTCAGTATCGATAGTGACGCGGGCCGGCATGCCAACGGTGACTTCGTCCAGCAGATGCAAGTCATCAGGGTGCAGGCTGTGAATTATGATGCCGCCCAGTTTTCCGCCCTTGAAACCTTCCAGGCGAATAGGGCTGCCATAGAGTTTTTTTACCCAGACAAAGCGCACGGTACCGATCGGTAGTTCAATGGTGCCGACGTCTGCCTCCTGGCCACCACCTTCTGGATAGGCCACGGTACTTTGCAACTCGATACCGTCACTGTGCACCCGCGTTACTTGCGTACTTGCGCCCGCCAGATACTGGTCTTTGTAATACAGCTTTTCAGTATTGCGTAGCACTTCATAGTTCAGAGCATTCATGATTCCAGTACCACCTGCAATGATGTTTTAACCTGCACCCGGGCAGCCGCAGGTACGTCTTTTGTAACAATGCAGCCAGGCCCTATAAAGGCGCCGTCACCCACATGGATAGCGCCGAGTACACTGGCGAAAGCGCCGATCTGGACCCGGTTGCCGAGGGTTGGATGGCGAGGGCTCGAAGGGTTGTCGCTGATGCCGCGAGCGCCCAGCGTGACGCCGCCCAGCACGTAGCAATCGTCACCAATGGTCGAGGTTTCACCAATGACGGTGCCCATGCCGTGATCGATGATGAAACGCGCACCGATACGGCTGCGGAAATGGATTTCCGCACCCGAGAGCATTTTCCCGCGCCTGGAGATCATCGCGGCCAGGCATTGGCCACCAGCGCCGTAGGTAGAAGCAGTATTGTTATATATCCAATGGGCAAGCCGATAATGCAGAACTGCAGAATAAGAGGTATAGGTCCTTGCAATGAACACCAGGTCACGGCCAGCAGCCGGGTCTTTCTGGGCAAAGGCCTGTAAATCGGCATGCGCCTGTTCTGAAACACTTTCAATCACTGATGTTTGAACAAGTGCCTCGAACTCATCGATTGAGCAGCACTCCAATAACGCCGAGGTCACAAGGTTTTTCACAACTTTGAATGAGGCCAGTTCGTCAGGCACAGGAAGCCTGGCAATGACGGCTGATTGCATGTCCATAATCTGCATGGGCTTGATATCCAGTTATCTGGTCTGCACAGACGTTAAAAGTGCCGCCGTTGCTGGCAGCCGAAAGTTCCGACAAGGGGATAGTGGCATGTACTGGCCATTAGCAAACGAACAGTCGACAAGCATTTCCGTTAACTGTTAGGCTTTTTTTTCTAACGGTTTCGGACCTGCCATGAACCCCTGCAGCCTTCATCACCTGTTAAAACAACGCCTGGATGCAGGCGAATGGTTGCCCGGGCAACGCATGCCCTCCATTCGCAAGCTGACAGCAGCGGTCGACTTCAGTTACCACGACGTGGTATCGGCCTATGCCCAGCTGGTCAGCGAAGGTGTATTGACGGCCTCGCCCGGTCGCGGTTACTTCGTCGCAAACCGCACCCGGCAAACCAGCGTGATCCACGAGCCCGAGTGCATGGCCGGAGACCCGCTGTTCCGTCTGCTGCAAGGCGGCCAGCACTACACCAAACTGGGCAGCGGTTGGTTGCCCCCCGCATGGCGGGACACCGAACTGCTGGCCAAGGCGATCCGGCGCACGGCGCGGCTGGAGCAAAGTTCGCTGGCAGAATATGGCGATATCCAGGGTTACCTGCCCATGCGCAAACAGCTGTGTGTGCACATGAAACGGCTGACCCGTGTCGAAGCCCGCCCCAACCAGTTGCTGACGACGCTAGGCGCTACCCAAGGCCTGGACCTGGTCGCCCGCTTGCTGATCAAGCCAGGCGACCACGTTTTCGTCGATGAGCCGGGCAACGGCAACCTGATCAAGCTGATCCAGCTGGCGGGCGGGCACGTTGTCGGCATTCGGCGGACCCAGGACGGGCCGGACGTGGAGGAAATGAGAAGCCACCTGGCCAGGCACAAGGTCAAGGCGTTTTTCTGCAACAGCACCTTCCACAACCCCACCGGCAGCAACATCAGCCCGCACAACGCCTTCAGCGTGCTGCGCCTGGCAGTGGAGCACGAGTTCTACGTGGTCGAGGATGATGTATATGGCGACTTCAGCCCTGCCGTGCGCCAGACATTCGCCGAACTGGACAACCTTGACCGGGTCATCTACATCGGCAGTTTTTCCAAATGCCTGTCCGCCTCGTTACGCGTGGGCTTCATCGCCTGCTCGCAAGACCTGATAGAACCCCTCACCCGCCTGAAACTGCTGACCTGCGTAGCCGTGCCTGCGTTTTGCGAGCGATTCGTCAACACCATATTGTCGGATGGCACCTATGCCCGGCATATGAAGGATGTGCAGCAGCGCCTGATACGGCAACAAGTTCAGACCCAACGCTTGTTGCTTGAGCGCGGTTGGCAGTTCGAGATCGCGCCGCAAGGGGGCATGTTCCTCTGGGTCTATCACCCGGACCTGCCAGACCTGCAACCTCTGGTACGCAAACTGGAGCAGAACAAGATCCTGCTGATGCCCGGCTCTGCGTTCGCAGTCACCCGTGACTACCGGCGCTATGCGCGCATCAACTGCACGCATTTTTCCGACACGCTGGCAGACCACTTCAACGTTTGAGCCTGCGCAGGTAAATAAACCGACATAGGACCTTGCATGGCGCCTGCGCGCTTACTACCTTAGCGCCTTTCGAAACCCGCCTCGCCTTGCAGGAGCCCTTGTCATGGCCGCCCCCGCCTTTCCTCCCTTACGCCTGCGGTTTGCAACCGCCGCAACGCTGCTCGGTATGCTCGGGCTGGCCGGCTGCCAGACGGGCGGCCACCAGGACAGCGTGCCACCGACCAGCGGCGTGCAGCCACTCAAGGGCCTGGCGCAAAACGTCTCGGTGCGCCGCAACGCGATGGGCGCGCCGCTGATCGAAAGCAGCAGCTTCCATGATGCGCTGTTCAGTCTGGGCTATGTGCACGCCGGCGACCGCATCGAACAGATGGTTGCCATGCGCCTGCTCGCCCAGGGTCGCCTGGCCGAACTGGCCGGCAGCGACGCGCTGGACATCGACCGCCTGATGCGCGCTGCCAACCTCAAGCAGAGCGCCGCCCAGCAATACGCCGACGCATCGCCACGGCTCAAGCGCTTCTTCGAAGTGTATGCACGCGGGGTCAACGCCTACCTGTTCCGCTACCGCGACAAGTTGCCGGCCGGTCTGGCCAACAGTGGCTATCGCCCCGAATACTGGAAGCCTGAGGACTCGGCGCTGATCTTCTGCCTGTACGCGTTCAGCCAGTCGGTGAACCTGCAGGAAGAACTGAGCGCCCTGACCCTGGCAGAGAAGGCCGGCAGTGACAAACTGGCCTGGCTGCTGCCCGGCGCCCCGGATGAGCCACTGGCTCAAGGCGAAGTGGACAAGCTCAAGGGCCTGAACCTGGCCAGCCAGCTGCCGGGCCTTCACGCACTGGCGGCCGCCAGCCAGAAACTGGCCGACCTTGGCCTGCTCGGCAGCCCGGGCTCGGCCAACCTGGCGCTGGGGCCGCAGCGCAGCCGCAGTGGCAAGAGCCTGCTGGCCAGCGACAGCCGTGCCGCCTGGGCCCTGAGCCCGGTGCAAATCCACACTGGCAAGTACCAGGTCGCCGGCCTGTCGTTTCCCGGCCTGCCAATCGTGCTGGCCGGCTACAACGGCAAGCTGGCCTGGAGCAGCAGCGCCGTGATGGCCGACAACCAGGACTTGTACCTGGAGCAACTGCGACGTCAGGGCAACCAGCTGAGTTACCTGGCCGATGGCAAATGGCTGCCGGCCCGCGCCCGTAGCGAAACTTTCTTTGTCCGTGGCCAGCGCCCGCTGCGCGAGGTGATGTACGACACCCGCCACGGCACCCTGCTGGCCCAACCCGACAACGCCGGCCTGGGCCTGGCGCTGAACCTGCCGCAGTTCAAGGGCGACCGCAGCCTGGATGCGCTGTTTGACCTGACCCGGGCCAAGAACGTGGAGCGCGCCTTCGACAGTACCCGTGAAGTGACTGCTGCTGCCCTCAATTTCGTCTTCGCCGAACCTGAACACATCGGCTGGCAGGTCAGCGGCCGCTACCCCAATCGCCGTGAAGGCCAGGGCCTGCTGCCCTCGCCCGGCTGGGACGGGCGCTATGACTGGGACGGCTATGCCGACCCGATGCTGCACCCCTACGACCAGGACCCACCTGCCGGCTGGATCGGCCACGCCAACCAGCGCAGCCTGCCGCGAGGCTATGGCATGCAGCTGTCCAGCACCTGGTATTACCCGGAACGCGCTGAGCGCCTGGCCCAGCTGGCCGGCAATGGCCGCCACGACAGCCGCAGCCTGATGGCAATGCAGAACGACCAGGTGACCCTGCTGGCCGGCAAGCTCAAGCAGATGTTCGATGCCCCCGGCATGGCCCAGCCACTGAAGCAGGCGATCGATGCGCTGCCCGCCGCCCAGCGCGACAAGGCCAAAGGTGCGCTGGCCCGGCTCAAGGCGTTCGACGGCCGTCTAAGCACGGTGTCGGCTGATGCAGCGCTGTATGAGCTGTTCCTTCAGGAAGTGGCACGACAGACGTTCCTCGACGACCTTGGCCCGGAGTCCGGCCCGGCCTGGCAGGCCTTCGTCAACAATGCACGGTTGTCCTTCTCGGCGCAGGCCGATCACTTGCTCGGTCGCGATGACAGCCCGTTCTGGGATGACCGCAGCACCCCGCAGAAAGAAGACAAGCCCACCATCCTCGCCCGCAGCCTGGCTGGCGCGGTGGATGCCGGCACCGCACAACTGGGCGCAGACCGCCGCGCCTGGCAGTGGGGCAAGCTGCACCAATACCGCTGGCCGGCACCGGCCTATCATGGTTTGGGCGATGCCACCAGCCGTTCGCCGCTGGCGGCAGGCGGCGACCTCACTACCCTGGCACTCACGCCGTACGCCTGGGGCAGCGACTTCGACACCCGCCTGCCGGCCTCGGCGCGGATGATCGTCGACTTCGGCCAGGCCGAACCTTTGCAGGTGCTGACCAGCAGCGGGCAGTCGGGCAACCCGGCCAGCGCACATTACAGTGACGGGCTGGATGCGTGGTTCAAAGGGCGCTTCATGAACCTGCCGCTACAGCCGCAGAATTTTGGCAGGGCATATGGCAACCCGCGGCTCACGTTGGTGCCCGGCAAATAAACGCCATCGCCTTTTTCGGGGCTGCTTGGCAGCCCCAACCATTCTCGGTCGAACTTCCTCTCTCCAGCATGGCTCCTAACTGGTAACTCCAAACCGGCGCCCATGCCATGGACCTCGTCATCGCCCGCCCCGAAGGCCTCTACTGCCCGCCCGGTGATTTCTACATAGACCCTTGGCGGCCCGTGGACCGCGCCGTGATCACCCATGGCCACGGTGACCATGCACGCACCGGCAATGGCCATTATCTGACCGCCAGCCCCGGCGCCGGCATCCTGCGTAGCCGCCTGGGCCAAGACATCAACTTGCAGACCCTGCCTTACGGCGAGCGCCTGGTACACCACGGCGTGACCCTGAGCCTGCACCCGGCCGGGCATGTGCTGGGCTCGGCGCAGGTGCGCCTGGAGCATCAGGGCCAAGTCTGGGTCGCCTCAGGTGACTATAAGGTTGAGCCCGATGCCACCTGTACACCCTTCGAACCGGTGCCGTGCCACACCTTCATCACCGAATCCACTTTTGGCCTGCCAATCTACCGCTGGCCCAGCCAGGCCGACATCTTCGCCGGCATCAATGCCTGGTGGCGGGCCAACAGCGAACAGGGCAAGGCCAGCGTGCTATTTTGCTATGCCTTCGGCAAGGCCCAGCGGATTCTGCATGGGCTGGACCCCAGCCTCGGCCCGATCCTCGTTCATGGCGCCGTCGAACCCCTCAACCGGGTATACCGGGACGCCGGCGTACACCTGCCAGAAACGCGCTATGCCGGCGATATACCGCGCAACGACCCTTTGCTGCGCCAGGCGCTGGTCCTGGCGCCCCCCTCGGCCAGCGGCAGCAGCTGGATGCGCCGCTTCGGCGACTACAGCGATGCGTTCGCCAGTGGCTGGATGCTGCTGCGCGGCACCCGCCGGCGCCGCGGCGTAGACCGGGGCTTCGTGCTCTCGGACCATGCCGACTGGCCCGGCCTGCTGTGGGCCATCGGCCAGACGGGCGCCGAACGGGTGATGGTCACCCACGGCTCGGTCAACGTGCTGGTGCGCTACCTCAACGAGCAAGGCCTTGATGCCCGCGCCTTCGCCACCGAATACGGCGACGAGGACGACGTTATCACTACCGAACCCACACTATGAAAGCCTTCGCCACGTTGTACCTGCGCCTGGATGCGACCACTTCCAGCAACGCCAAGCTAGAGGCGCTGCGCGAGTATTTCGCCAGTGCTCCCGCCGCAGATGCGGCCTGGGCCGTGTACTTTCTGGCCGGCGGACGCCCACGCCAGCTGGTGCCCACTCGCCTGTTGCGCGAACAGGCAATGGCCAGGGCCGGGTTACCGGACTGGCTCTTCGAAGAAAGTTATCAGGCAGTGGGTGACCTGGCCGAAACCATTTCGCTGTTGTTGCCCATCCATGCCGAGGGCAGCGATGAAGGCCTTGCCACCTGGGTGGAGCAGTACTTGCTGCCCCTGCGCGGGCTACCACCAGAGCAGGCTCAACAGCGCCTGCAGCCGCTGTGGGCGCAGCTGGACCGCCCCAGCCTGATGCTGTGCCTGAAACTGATCACTGGCAGTTTTCGCGTAGGCGTGTCCAAGCTGCTGGTCACCCGTGCCCTGGCGCAACTGGCCGGGCTGGACGCCAAACGCGTCGCCCAGCGGATGGTCGGCTACACCGATATCAGCCACCGCCCCACGCCCGCCAGCTATGAAAAGCTGATTGCCGCCGAGTCGGCCGATGAACACAGCCAGCGCGGCGGCCTGCCCTACCCGTTCTTCCTGGCGCACCCGCTGCAAGCGCCAACCGAACAGTTCGACGCACTGCTCGGGCCACCAAGCGCCTGGCAAATCGAGTGGAAATGGGACGGTATCCGCGCGCAAGTGGTCAAACGAGAAGGCCAGCTGTGGGTCTGGTCGCGTGGTGAGGAGCTGGTCACTGATCGCTTCCCCGAGCTGCACAGCCTGGCGCAGACGTTACCCGACGGCGTCGTGCTGGATGGTGAAATCCTGGTATGGAAGCCAGGCGATACCCCCGCTGAACTGGCGGTACAGCCCTTTGCTTTGCTACAGCAGCGCATCGGCCGCAAGACGCTGGGCAAGAAATTGCTGAGCGATGCACCGGTGGTACTGCAAGCCTACGACCTGCTGGAGTGGCAAGGCGAGGACTGGCGCAACCGGACGCAGCACGAACGCCGCCGGCAGCTGGAACAGTTGGTACAAGACCACCCACTGGCCCCGGTGCTGCTTTCGCCCCTGCTCGAAGGCCCCGACTGGGCTGACCTCGCCCGCCAGCGCGAGCAATCACGCAGCCTGGGTGTCGAGGGCCTGATGCTCAAGCAGCGTGAAGCCCTGTACGGCGTGGGGCGCACCAAGGACATGGGCACCTGGTGGAAGTGGAAGATCGACCCGTTCAGCGTCGATGCCGTGCTGATCTACGCCCAGCGCGGCCACGGCCGGCGGGCCAGCCTGTACAGCGACTATACCTTTGCCGTGTGGGATGCACCGGCCGGCACACCGGGCCGCGCACTGGTGCCCTTTGCCAAGGCCTACTCCGGCCTCAGTGACGAAGAAATGCGCAAGGTCGACGCCATTATTCGCAAGACCACGGTGGAAACCTTCGGCCCGGTGCGCAGCGTGACGCCGACGCTGGTGTTCGAACTGGGCTTTGAAGGCATCGCTTTATCGAAGCGCCACAAAAGCGGCATCGCCGTGCGCTTTCCACGCATGCTGCGTTGGCGGCTGGACAAGCCGGTGGAAGAGGCGGATGACCTGGCAACCTTGCAGGCATTGCTGGCCTGAGGCAATTCTGGCCCGCGAAGAAGCCAGCGCGATCAACGGAGCGAAAGCGATGCAGGCGCAAGGCCAAAAATTATGCTTCTATCTTTGAGCCGACCCGTGTCGCAGACCGTATTCGCCACGCATCCAGGACCGCCATGCACCATTCAACCCACGACCTGCTCTCACCCGTTCCGGGCATCACCCGCCAACTGCACAGCTTTCACTTCGGCCCCCGTGGTGGCGGCAAGGTCTATATCCAGGCCTCGCTGCACGCCGACGAGCTGCCAGGCATGCTGGTGGCCTGGCACCTCAAACACCGCTTGATGGCACTTGAACAACAGGGCCGCCTGCAGCGTGAAATCGTCCTGGTACCGGTGGCCAACCCGGTCGGCCTGGAACAAGTGCTGCTGGATGCGCCACTGGGGCGCTTCGAACTGCAAAGCGGCGAAAACTTCAACCGCAACTTCGTCGACCTGTCGGACACCATTGGCGACCAGATCGAAACACACCTGACTCAGGACCCGGTGCATAACGTTGCGCTGATTCGCGAATACCTGCGCCGAGGGCTGGAGGCACACCCGGCCCGCACGCCCCTGCAGGCCCAGCGCCTGATCCTGCAGCGCCTGGCCTGCGACGCCGACATGGTGCTGGACCTGCATTGCGATTTCGAGGCGGTCGAGCACCTGTACACCACGCCCGACGCCTGGCAGCAGATCGAGCCGCTGGCCCGCTACCTGGGCGCCCAGGCCAGCCTGCTGGCCACCGACTCGGGCGGGCAGTCGTTCGACGAATGCTTCAGCCTGGTCTGGTGGCAGTTGCAGCAACGCTTCGGCAAGCGCTTCCCTATCCCGCTGGGCTGCTGCTCGGTGACTGTCGAACTGCGTGGCCAGGCCGATGTCAGCCATGACCTGGCCAGCCAGGATTGCCAGGCGATAATCGACTTCCTGACCCACGCGGGTGTTATCGAGGGCACCAGCCCCGCCTTGCCGGCCTTGCTCAACCCCGCCACTGCGCTGGCTGCTGTCGAGCCGGTGTCGACGCCACTGGGCGGTTTGCTGGTGTATCACGCCAAACCAGGGCAGCACCTGGAAGCCGGTCAGTTGATCGCAGAAATCATCGACCCGCTCAGCGACCGGGTGACCGCCGTACGCAACAGCCAGCCAGGCCTGTTGTACGCCCGCAGCGTGCGGCGCATGGCAACCGCGGGCATGGTCATCGCCCATGTGGCCGGCGAGCAGGTATGCCGCAGCGGCTATCTGCTGGGCAACTGATTCGGTAAAACCATTGCCACTGGCGGCTGGTCTGTAGAAGCACAACCTTGGACGGACCACTGCCTCATGCCCACCGCCACTGACCTTGCCAATGCCTGGTTCGCCAAACGCGGCTGGAAGCCGTTCGCTTTCCAGCGACGTGTCTGGGCAGCCGTGGAACGTGGCGAGTCTGGCCTGTTACATGCCAGTACCGGCGCAGGCAAGACCTACGCGGTATGGCTCGCCGCGCTACGTGCGTTCAAGGCCCTGCCACAGGGCCGCCAACCTGTACCTCTGCAGGTGGTATGGGTGACACCCATGCGAGCCCTGGCCGCCGACACTGCCCGTGCCTTGCAAGCGCCCGTTGATGAGCTCGAGCTGCCCTGGAGCATAGGGGTGCGCAGCGGCGACACTGGCAGCGCCGAACGCGCCCGGCAAGCACGGCGCCTGCCCAGTGTACTGGTGACCACCCCCGAAAGCCTCACCTTGCTATTGACCCGGGCACAGGCCCGCGAAGACTTCGCCACGCTGCGCCTGGTGGTGGTGGATGAATGGCACGAACTGCTGGGCAACAAACGCGGGGTACAACTGCAGCTGGCCCTCGCCCGCCTGCGCCGGTGGCACCCCGGGCTGCCCACCTGGGGTCTCTCTGCCACGCTGGGCAACCTGCAACACGCGTTGGAGGTACTCCTGCCACAAGGTGGCCTGCTGGTGCAGGGCCGCCAGGACAAGGCGCTGCAGGTTGATACCCTGCTGCCGGCGGCGATTGACCGCTTCCCCTGGGCCGGGCACATGGGCCTCAAGATGCTCGAGCAGGTCAGCCATGAGATCGACGCCAGTGCCAGTTGCCTGGTATTTACCAACACCCGTGCCCAGGCCGAACTGTGGTACCAGGCCCTGCTTGACGCCCGCCCCGATTGGGCCGGGCTGATTGCCCTGCACCATGCCTCGCTCGCCCGGGACACCCGTGACTGGGTCGAGCGCAGCCTCAAGCAGGGCAGCCTGAAGGCAGTGGTCTGTACGTCCAGCCTGGACCTTGGCGTGGACTTTTTACCGGTGGAGCGGGTGCTGCAGATCGGCTCGGCCAAGGGTATTGCCCGCCTGATGCAGCGGGCCGGTCGCTCCGGTCATGCACCGGGGCGTCGCTCGCGAATAACCCTGGTGCCTACTCACAGCCTGGAACTGGTGGAAGCAGCAGCAGCCCGCCAGGCACTGGCAGCCGGGCACATTGAAGCGCGCTTCTCGCCACGCCTGTGCATGGACGTCCTGGTGCAGCACCTGGTCAGCATGGCCTTGGGCAGTGGTTTTCGCGCAGAACAATTGCTGTCCGAAGTGCGCAGCACCTGGGCGTTCGCCGAGTTGCGCGACAACCAGTGGCAATGGGCATTGGACTTCGTCTGCCACGGCGGAGGCTCACTCAGCGCCTACCCTGATTACCAGCGTGTTGAACGCCAGGAGGACGGCACCTATCGCGTGGCCAGTGAACGCCTGGCGCGCCGTCACCGCATGGGCATCGGCACCATTGTCAGTGATGCCCACCTGCAGTTGAAATACTGGAGCAAGGGCGGCGGGGGCAAAACGCTGGGCAGTGTCGAAGAAGCGTTCATCGCCCGCCTGCGCCCGGGCGATACGCTGGTATTTGGCGGGCGAGTGCTGGAACTGGTACGGGTGGAAAACATGACGGCCTATGTGCGTCGCAGTACTGCGCGCAAGGCTGCGGTGGCGCGCTGGAATGGCGGGCGCATGCCGCTCTCCAGCGAACTGGCCGACGCGCTGGTTGAACAACTCGATGCCGCAGCCCATGAGCGCTTCGAGGGCCCAGAGATGCGCGCGGTGCGCCCGCTGCTGGCGCTACAGGCTCAATGGTCGGCGTTGCCCACGACAGGCACGCTGCTGGCCGAGACGTTCAAATCCCGCCAGGGTTGGCACCTGTTCCTTTACCCGTTTGCCGGGCGCATGGCCAATCTGGGCCTGGCCAACCTGATTGCGTGGCGGGTCAGCCGCGTGCAGCCGCTGTCGGTATCGATTGCCGTCAACGATTATGGGTTCGAGCTGCTCAGCCCTGGCACCGTGGACTGGGCAGCGTACTTGCCACAGGCGCTTGCTACCGAACACCTGCTGGAGGATGTATTGGCCAGCCTGAATGCGGGAGAAATGGCGTTGCGGCGTTTTCGTGAGATCGCCCAGATCGCCGGGCTGGTTTTTGGCGGGTACCCGGCAGCACAGAAAAGTACCCGGCAGATCCAGGCATCCAGTGGGCTGTTCTACGAGGTTTTCCGCAAGCATGACGCTGACAACCTGCTACTGGGCCAGGCGCGGGACGAGGTGCTGAGAGAGGAGCTGGAAATTGACCGGCTGCATCAGCAATTGCTGAAAATGGGCAGCCTGCGCTTGGACCTGCGTATGTTGAAGCGGCCGGGACCGTTGGCATTTGCGTTGCTCGTGGAAGGCATGCGCGAGACGCTGAGCACCGAAAAACTGGCGGACCGTATTGCGCGAATGGTGGCTGAGCTGGAAAGCGCTGCGTCAATGGGCCCGACTGAACCATGAATCATCAGCCCATCACCCTCTGTGGCCAAACGCTCTGGCTGCTCCCCGACAAAGCCATCTACTGGCCTGCCCGCCGCGCTCTGCTGGTAGCAGACGTGCACATCGGCAAGGCCGCCAGCTACCGCGCCCTCCATCAGCCGGTACCACGCGGCACCACACAGGCCACACTCGCGCGGCTTGATAGCCTGCTGGTGGCTTATGACTGTGAGCTGCTGATCATTCTGGGCGATTTTCTGCATGCCCGAACGGCACGCGCCCCGGCGACACTGGCCAAGGTGCATGATTGGCGGGAACGGCATGCAAATCTGCAAATAGTCCTGATACGCGGCAACCATGATCGCAACGCAGGCGATCCCCCCGCTTCGCTGCGCATTGAAGTGCAAGATGAACCTTGGCTACTGGAACCGTTCGCGCTACAGCACGAACCTCAACCACACCCCACCCATCCGGTGCTGGCAGGCCATGTTCACCCGGTCTTCGTCCTGCGCGGCAAGGCTCGCCAACGACTGCGCCTGCCTTGCTTCCTGATCGATGCCCGCGTGAGCCTGCTGCCGGCATTTGGTGAATTCACCGGTGGCTGGGAAATTACGCCAGCCGACGCCAGCAAGATCTACCTGTCTGGCGCGGGGCGCGTCTGGCCGGTGTAAATGCGCTCAGGCGACAGGCGCCGGAGGCGGCTCGTCAGGCAAGGTGGGTTCGCCTGGCTCCGTAAGAGGTGTATCGCCTGGCTGCGGGGGCTGTGGCGTATCGGGACCAGGCTGGTGCGGCACGCCCCCCGCCTGCATCGGCAGCGGGTGCGCCAGCAGTGACCAGGGCAACAACCCGACGTGGTTGGGCTGCAGGCCTGCCAGCTTGGCACTGATTGCGGGATGGAGTTTCATTGGCTGCTCCTGACGTAAGCCGATGCGCATCATGCGCATCGGCATTACAGCGTTGGAGTGCCAAAGCCACGGGTAATTCCCCGCGTTTGTCGGTTCAGGTACGTGGCAGGGTAACGCCGCGCTGGCCTTGGTATTTGCCGCCACGGTCCTTGTAGGACACTTCACACTCTTCGTCCGACTGCAGGAACAGCATCTGTGCCACGCCTTCGTTGGCGTAGATTTTCGCCGGCAGCGTGGTGGTGTTGGAGAACTCCAGCGTCACGTGGCCCTCCCACTCGGGCTCGAGCGGGGTGACGTTGACGATGATGCCGCAGCGGGCGTAGGTGCTCTTGCCCAGGCAGATGGTCAGCACGTCACGCGGAATGCGGAAATACTCGACGGTGCGGGCCAGGGCGAAGGAGTTCGGCGGGATGATGCACACGTCGCTCTTGATATCGACAAAGCTGCCGGCGTCGAAGTTTTTGGGGTCGACGGTGGCCGAATTGATATTGGTGAAAACCTTGAATTCGTCGGCGCAGCGCACGTCGTAGCCGTAGCTGGAAACACCGAAGGAAATGACCCGGCTGTCCTGTTCGCCGCGCACCTGGCGCTCGACGAACGGTTCGATCATGCCGTGTTCCTGCGCCATGCGGCGAATCCACTTGTCCGATTTGATGCTCATGGCGGGGGTGTCCTGAAGAGTTGCGTGGTAAAAATCGTGAGGCGCATCTTACCGGTCCCGGCGCGCAGGTTAAAGTTCTATGCCGCATCCCGCGCCGGGCGGAGGCTGCAGCCGCCGTCGATCCGAATTTGCCTAAAGCTTCTCCAGACCATTGGCAGGTTGCGGAAAGTGGGGTAAGGTGACGCCACTGTGCTGCACGTGACACCGAGAATCTCTAGTTTGATGCACGATCCTGATCGGCCCATCGCTGAATTTTCTGCTCTCTTTGCGCTCAGTCCCGGGCAGGGTTTTTCCTGACCGTTATTAAATTGTCCAAGGAGACAGAAAAATGTCCAATCGCCAATCCGGTACCGTTAAGTGGTTCAACGATGAGAAAGGCTACGGCTTCATCACCCCTCAGTCGGGTGACGACCTGTTCGTGCACTTCAAAGCCATCCAAGCTGACGGCTTCAAAACCCTGAAAGAAGGCCAGGCTGTTACTTTCGTCGCTACCCGCGGCCAGAAAGGCATGCAGGCTGAAGAAGTTCAGATCGCCTAAGTCGATCTCGCTTCCTAGCTTTCAAAAAAACCCGCCTTCTGGCGGGTTTTTTTATGCCTGTGCAGGAGCGGCCTTGTGTCGCGAAAGGGGTGCGAAGCACCCCCAAGATAGGTGATCCAACCACATATTGCCGGGGCCGCTTTGCGGCCCTTTCGCGGCACAAGGCCGCTCCCACAGGAAATGCGTCAGTCTTCGCTGATGGTAATGCTCGGCATCGCCGGTGCGGCTGCTTCCTGCAGTACGATGCGTGCACCCACCTGGCGGGCCAGTTCCTGATAGACCATGGCAATCTGGCTTTCCGGCTCGGCAATCGCCGTGGGCTTACCGCTGTCGGCCTGCTCGCGGATCAGCATCGACAACGGCAGCGAGGCCAGCAGGTCGACGCCATACTGGCTCGCCAGCTTCTCACCACCGCCTTCGCCGAACAGATGCTCGGCATGACCACAGTTTGAACAGATATGCACGGCCATGTTCTCGACCACGCCGAGCACCGGGATGTTGACCTTGCGGAACATCTCCACGCCCTTCTTGGCATCCAGCAACGCCAGGTCCTGCGGAGTGGTGACGATCACAGAGCCGGCCACCGGCACTTTCTGCGCCAGCGTCAGCTGGATATCGCCGGTACCCGGCGGCATGTCGATCACCAGGTAATCCAGGTCGTCCCAGGCGGTTTGAGTCACCAGTTGCAGCAGCGCACCGGAGACCATCGGGCCTCGCCAGACCATCGGCGTATTGTCGTCGGTGAGGAACGCCATGGACATGACTTCCACACCATGAGCCTTGATCGGCACAAACCACTTCTGGTCACGGATCTGTGGGCGGGTGCCTTCAGCAATACCGAACATCACGCCCTGGCTTGGGCCGTAGATGTCGGCATCGAGAATACCCACCCGCGCGCCTTCGCGGGCCAAGGCCAAGGCCAGGTTGGCCGCGGTGGTCGACTTGCCCACCCCACCCTTGCCCGAGGCCACGGCGACGATGTTCTTGACGTTGGCCATGGCCGGTACCTGGGCCTGGGCCTTGTGCGCGGCCACCTGGCAATCGATCGACACCTGGGCGCTGCTGACGCCCTCGAGGTTGCCGATGGCGGTCTGCAGCACCTGGGCCCAGCCGTTCTTGAACAGCCCGGCGGCATACCCCAACTGCAACTGCACGCTGACCTGACCGCCCTGGATATCGATGGCGCGCACGCAACCGGCGCTGACCGGGTCCTGGTTCAGATAGGGGTCGGTGTACTGGCGAAGCACGCCTTCAACGGCGGCACGGGTGACGGCACTCATGGAGACTCCCATTGGCAAACTTGATGTAGAACAGGCGCCTATCCTAACCCGTCAATCGTCAGCAGATGCGCATGCGGGGTGAAATATCTTCGCCAGCCCTTTATAGTGGCCGATCATCCTTATTTTTACCCCGTCGCCAGATAAGTAGCCGAGCCACCATGTCCGAGCCACGTCAGATTCTCGTCACCAGCGCCTTGCCCTATGCCAATGGATCCATCCATCTTGGCCATATGCTCGAGTACATCCAGACAGACATGTGGGTACGCTTCCAGAAAATGCGCGGCAACCAGTGTATCTACGTGTGCGCCGACGACGCCCACGGCTCGGCCATCATGCTGCGTGCCGAAAAGGAAGGCATCACGCCGGAACAGCTGATCGCCAACGTCCAGGCCGAGCACAGCGGCGACTTCGCCGACTTTTTGGTGGAGTTCGACAACTTCCACTCCACCCACAGCGAAGAAAACCGCGAACTGTCGAGCCTGATCTACACGCGCCTGCGTGAAGCCGGGCACATCGCCACCCGTTCGGTAACCCAGTACTTCGACCCGGAAAAGGGCATGTTCCTGGCCGACCGCTTCATCAAGGGCACCTGCCCCAAGTGCGCGGCCGAAGACCAGTACGGCGACAACTGTGAAAAATGCGGCGCGACCTACGCGCCCACCGAGCTGAAGAACCCCAAGTCGGCGATTTCCGGGGCCACCCCGGTACTGCGTGATTCACAGCACTTCTTCTTCAAGCTGCCAGACTTCCAGGCGATGCTGCAGCAGTGGACCCGCAGCGGCACCCTGCAGGACGCCGTGGCCAACAAACTCGCCGAATGGCTGGACTCCGGCCTGCAGGAGTGGGATATCTCCCGTGACGCGCCGTACTTCGGCTTCGAAATCCCGGGCGAACCAGGCAAGTACTTCTACGTATGGCTGGACGCGCCAATCGGCTACATGGCCAGCTTCAAGAACCTGTGCGCACGCCGCCCCGAGCTGGACTTCGACGCCTTCTGGAAAGAAGACTCCAAGGCCGAGCTGTACCATTTCATCGGCAAGGACATCGTCAACTTCCACGCCCTGTTCTGGCCCGCCATGCTCGAAGGCGCCGGTTTCCGCAAGCCGACTGCGGTCAACGTGCACGGCTACCTGACCGTAAACGGCGCCAAGATGTCCAAGTCCCGCGGCACCTTCATCAAGGCCCGCACCTACCTTGACCACCTGCAGCCGGAATACCTGCGTTACTACTACGCAGCCAAGCTGGGCCGTGGCGTCGACGACCTGGACCTGAACCTGGAAGACTTCGTGCAGAAGGTCAACTCCGACCTGGTGGGCAAGGTGGTCAACATCGCCAGCCGCTGCGCCGGCTTCATCCACAAAGGCAATGAAGGCGTGATGGTGGCCGGCGATGCCGCACCGGAGCTGACCGAGGCCTTCCTGGCCGCTGCCCCGTCGATTGCCGAAGCCTACGAAGGCCGCGATTTTGGCCGCGCCATGCGCGAGATCATGGCGCTGGCCGACCGCGCCAACGCCTGGATCGCCGACAAAGCACCGTGGTCGCTGGCCAAGCAGGAAGGCAAGCAGGATGAAGTGCAGGCCATCTGCGCCCAGGGCATCAACCTGTTCCGTCAGCTGGTGATTTTCCTCAAGCCAGTGCTGCCCGTGCTGGCTGCCGACGCCGAGGCTTTCCTCAACGTTGCCCCGCTGGCCTGGAACGACCACCAGTCGCGCCTGGAAAACCACCAGCTGAACCCGTTCAAGGCACTGATGAGCCGCATCGAACCGGCCAAGGTCGAAGCCATGGTCGCAGCCAGCAAGGAGGACCTGCTGGCCGCCGAAGCCAAGGCCCCGGCGGGTAACGGCGAGCTGAGCAAGGACCCACTGTCGGCAGAAATCGAATTCGACACCTTCGCTGCCGTTGACCTGCGCGTGGCACTGATCGTCAAGGCCGAAGCGGTGGCAGGTGCCGACAAGCTGCTGCAACTGACCCTGGACATCGGTGACGAGCGCCGTAACGTGTTCTCCGGTATCAAGTCGGCTTACCCTGACCCGTCCAAGCTGGAAGGCCGCCTGACCATGATGGTAGCCAACCTCAAGCCACGGAAGATGCGCTTTGGCGTGTCCGAAGGCATGGTCATGGCGGCCGGCCCTGGCGGTGAAGAAATCTACCTGCTGAGCCCGGACAGCGGCGCCAAGCCAGGCCAGCGCATCAAGTAACAGCCCTGCCCCGGCCTTTGTGCCGGGGCAGTTCCCTCTGCGCCTTGATTGCCGGACAATCACCATGATTCCCGGCTATCGTCATCTCATGAGCGACTACATCCTGGTCCTGATCAGCGCCGCGCTGGTCAATCACCTGTGCCTGCTGCAACCATCAGTCTCCAGGCTGCACCTGCATGTGCATGGCCTGGCCTGCGCGCTATGCATTGCGCTGGGCGTGATCGGTGCTCAGTTGCTGGTGCGAGGGGTGCTTGCTCCATTGCACATCCACGACCTTGCCCTTTTCGTATTGTTGCCCTGGCTGGCGCTGCTCGCCTGGGGCGTGCCATGGCTGCTGGCCAAATGGCGCCCGAACTGGCCCGTAACGGGGTTGCCAGCACTGCTCTTGAGTAACAGCGCAGCGTTGGGGCTGGCGCTGCGGCTGGCCAGCGACGACAGCACCTGGCCAGCCACACTCCTGCTAGGCCTGCTGGGCGGTGGCGGCTTCTGGCTGGCGCTGGCCTTGCTCGCCGACCTGCGCCAGCGCAGTGCCCATGCCGATATCCCCGGCGTACTGCGCGGCCTGCCCATCGAATTGATCGGTGCCGGGGTAATGGCCATGGCGTTTTCCGGTTTCAATGGGTTGTTTGCGCAATGAATACCAGCCCTGACCCGCGACTACGCACCAGCATGGGCCTGGTCTTGCTGGCCTGCGTACCTGGCCTGCTGACGCTGCTGTGGCTCCATGGCTGGGGTTTTCTGGTGAACCTGTTGCTCTGCACCAGCGCCGCCTTGCTGTGCGAAACCCTGCTGCTGGCAATGCGCGGGCAAGCACTGAAGCCGGCGTTAGACGACTGCAGCGCTCTGGTGACCGCTGTGTTGCTGGCGTGCGCACTTCCTACCCTGGCGCCATGGTGGTTGCCGGTGGTCGCCACAAGCGTTGCCATCGGTATCGGCAAACAGGCCTTTGGCGGTGTCGGCCGCAACCTGTTCAACCCGGCCATGGTCGGTTATGCCTTTGTACTGCTGAGCTTCCCGTTGCACATGAACCATTGGCCGGGGCCTGCACCGGGCCTGATGGAAAGCCTGCAGCAGGCATTTGCGGGTAGCGAGCACATTGATGCCTGGGCCAGCCCTACGCTGCTCGATGGCCTGCGCCACAACCGCAGCCTCACCATTGATGAGCTATTCGCCAGTCACCCAGGTTTTGGCAGTATTGGCGGGAGGGAAAGCGAATGGGCCAACCTGGCGTTCCTGCTCGGCGGCCTGTTCCTGCTGCAGCGCAAGGTGATCAGCTGGCATGCGCCCGCGGGCTTGCTGGCAGGGCTGTTCGTGTTCAGTTTGTTGGGCTGGAACGGTTCGGGGTCGGATTCCAATGGCTCACCTTTGCTGCACCTGTTCTCCGGGTCGACCATGCTGGCGGCGTTCTTCATTGCCACCGAGCCCGTCTCCGGCCCAAAAAATGAGTGGGCCAAGCTGGGCTTCGGCTTAGGAGCAGGGCTGCTGATCTACCTGATTCGCACTTGGGGCAGCTACCCGGATGGCACAGCTTTCGCCATCCTGCTGATGAACCTCATGGCACCGAGCCTTGAGCGCCTGGCCCTGCTGCATCAGCAGGCCACCCGATGAGCCGCCTGGCGCGGGATGCAGGCCTGCTGCTGCTAACCGTGGCACTGGCTGTGTCTGTCACGCTGGCATGGCGACAATGGACCAGTACTGCCGTCGCCAGCGCCGAGAAGCAACTGCAAAGCCGCCAGCGGCTGGCGGTGCTGCCTGAAGGCAGTTACGACAACCAGCCACTGGACACCCCCCTGGCCATGCCCGCCGCACAGCGGCCAAACAGTCGTATCCTGGCAGCTTACCGCGCAACGCGAGCAGGCGAGCCAACCGCCATCATCCTGATCACCCAAGCCCAAGGGTATGCCGGGCCGATCGTGCTGAGCATTGCCATCGGCACAGACGGCCGCCTGATCGGTAGCCAAGTGGTCGAGCAGCAGGAAACCCCAGGGTTGGGCGCACGCCTGGGAGACCCGCAGGTGCACTGGTTGGGGCAGTTTGCCAACCGTCAGCTGGGCGACCACTGGGCGCTGAAGCGGGACCACGGTGACTTTGACCAACTGGCCGGCGCAACCGTGACTTCACGGGCAGTGATCACAGCGTTGCAGGAAGGCCTGAGCTATTTCGATGAGCAGCGCAACTTGCTGCTGGAGGCCCCCACGCATGAATAGCGTCTACTGGCTGGCCGCAAGCCTTGTGCCCGTGCTTGGCGCCACCGGCTCACTGCGAGAGGGCGCCGCCATTGGCGTGTGCGCGATACTGATGAGCACGCTGCACCAATTACTGCTGGCACCCTTGCGCCAGCGGCTGGCCACCTGGGCGTACATGCTGGCAAGCCTGCTGCTGTTGGCCGCCCTGGCCAGTTGCCTGCAACTGGCCCTGCGTGCGTGGCTACTGCCACTGGCCATTGCCCTGGGCCACTATCCTGCGCTGCTTTGCCTGCAATGCCTGGTTTACGACCACCTGCTACCCAGCCAGGGGCGCTGGCGCCTGCTGGTCAGGCACCTTGGTGCCATGCTTGCCATCTGCCTGCTGCTCGGTGCCAGCCGCCAAGGGTTGGCCCAGTTGGCCGGCCTGCACCTGGCCAGCCTGGCCCCCGGCGCACTGCTACTGCTCGGACTGCTGCTGGCCTTGTACAATCGCCTGCGTCCGGGCCCCGCCCACCCACGTCGTCAAGGAAAGCGCTGATTTCATGAATGCCGCCAAACGCCTGGAGATCTTTCGCAGGCTGCACGAAGACAACCCCGACCCGAAGACCGAACTGGCCTACACCACGCCGTTCGAACTGCTGGTCGCCGTGACGCTGTCCGCGCAATCCACCGACGTCGGCGTCAACAAGGCCACCGCCCGCCTGTTCCCTGTCGCCAACACCCCGGAGGCCATCTATGCCCTGGGCGTTGAGGGCCTGAGCGAATACATCAAGACCATCGGGCTTTACAACAGCAAGGCCAAGAACGTCATCGAAGCCTGCCGCATGCTGATAGAGCAGCACGGCAGCCAGGTGCCGCAGACCCGCGAAGCCCTGGAGGCACTGCCCGGCGTTGGCCGCAAGACCGCCAACGTGGTGCTCAATACTGCATTCCGCCAACCAACCATGGCCGTGGATACCCATATCTTCCGGGTCAGCAACCGCACAGGCATTGCGCCAGGCAAGACGGTGCTGGAGGTAGAGAAGAAACTGGTCAAGTTCGTGCCAAAGGATTACCTGCTCGATGCCCATCACTGGTTGATCCTGCACGGGCGCTATGTCTGCCAGGCACGCAAGCCAAGGTGTGGCAGTTGCCGGATCGAGGACTTGTGCGAATACAAGCATAAGACCAGCGACGATTGAGCCGATAGCTTGAAACCACTCGAGCGATTGAAAAAATCTTTTTTACCGGCGTCTGCTTTCTGGTTATAAGGACGGCCAATGGCCCCTTGGCTTGGAGCGACTCATGAGCACCGATAAAGACGAACTGTCGATCGAAGATGATTTTGTTGCCACAGAAGATGAAGCGGAACCCCAGGTGGAGATCGCCAAGACCAACCTGAGCAAACGCCGCACCATCGACAATATGCTGGAAGAACGGCGCCTGCAAAAGCAGCTGGCCGATTTCGACTACGACCTGTAGTGCGGCTGCGGAGCACTGGCAAAGCCTCCTGAATGGAGGCTTTGCGGGCCGGCAGTCAGTTGAGCCCTTGCCGCTGCGCCAGCTCGATCAGGTCAACCAGCGACCGCGCATTGAGCTTTAGCAACAGGCGGGACTTGTAGGTGCTGACCGTCTTGTTGCTGAGGAACATGCTGTCGGCAATTTCCTTGTTCGAGCGCCCCCGCGCCAGCTGTTGCAACACCGTCATCTCGCGCGCCGAGAGACGGTTTACCATATCCGTCTCGCTCCCCCCTCCCCTGCCACGCGACGCATGGAGGGCCTGATTGGGGAAGTAGCTGTAACCCGACAACACGGCCTTGATAGCGCTCAGGAGCTCGGTGAGTTCCTGCTGCTTGCAGACGTAACCCGATGCCCCCGCCTGCATGCAGCGCATCGAGAAGTTGCCGGGAGCCTGCGACGTCAGCACCAGCACCTTGCTGCCTGGGCTGAAAGTGGCCATGCGCGCAATAACCTCCAGGCCATCCAGCCTGGGGATTCCAATGTCGAGCACCACGATATCCGGCAAGTGTTGCCGAGTGAGTTGCAGTGCAGCCACCCCATTGTCGGTCTCCGCCACGACGTCGTACCCATGCCGCTCCATCAGCATGCGCACGGCCAGGCGTATGACCGGATGATCATCCACGATAAGCACTTTATTCATGCGATATCCATTGATTCATTATTTTTGCTTTGGCACGCCACGATAACCGACAGGGCGCCCGATGGCGCGGCGAATTCTCGGCGAAACTCATGAGCAGATGAAACCTACATAAGTTAGAGAAATTTCCTACAAATAACGGCGATAGTTGTAACAACTAAAATCTTTATTCCCAAACTGACGGTAGCATTGGGCTGCAGGTGCGCACCAGTTGAAAACTGACGCTCAATTGAAGAAAGAGCCAATTCGAAAAAGGTGAAAAGTCGGAGCTATCAGGCTATTTGGCGATTATTCCTCGCCCGGAAATCAATCCGGTATTTAGTTGAGCGCAACGGTAGGTAAAGATGGCTAAAACTGCTGGAGACGGCCCAAATGACCCAAGCACAACCTGTCGCCCCGCTGACGATCATTGCCATCTTCGCGGGGATAATCGAAGCCTCTGCCCTTGCCACACTTCCGTTTCTTAGCGAGTCTAGCCAGAAGCTCTACACCTGGTTTCTGGTGGGTTTCCCATTCTTTCTGACTGCGCTGTTCTTCCTGACGCTCAATTTCAACTACAAGTCGTTCTACAGTCCATCATCCGACAGGGCGGCGAACGGCACCACGCTGGCTGAAAATAGCGTGGCCACGCCTGCAATGGCCGACGGTGCCCGCGAAGCAGTTCAAGGGGAGCCTGTCACATTCATGTTTTCCGGCCCCGACGCCAATCGCATGATGGAGCAGCAACTGCTTTCTGCACTTGCCCAACCTCCCCTACCGGCGCGAACCTGGCGCTTTTGCAACCTGGACAGACGTCAATGTGCGCAGCTGTCCATCAGTGCACTTGATGGCCACGTCGTGAACGACGAGCACTGAATGCCCAAACTTTTCTGAGCACATAAAAAACCCCGGCCTAAGCCGGGGTTTTCAAGACACGCGCCAGCAATCAGAGCAGCGAACGGCCCTTGTTGGCAGCAATGCGCATGCGCAAAGCGTTCAGCTTGATAAAGCCGGCAGCGTCCGCCTGGTTGTACGCGCCGCCATCTTCTTCGAAGGTGGCGATGTTGGCATCGAACAGCGAGTCGTCCGACTTGCGGCCGACCACGGTGACGTTGCCCTTGTACAGCTTCAGGCGCACTACGCCATTCACGTTGACCTGGGAGGCGTCGATCATCTGCTGCAGCATCAGACGCTCCGGGCTCCACCAGTAACCGGTGTAGATCAGGCTGGCGTACTTCGGCATCAGCTCATCTTTCAGGTGAGCGACTTCGCGGTCCAGGGTGATCGACTCGATGGCACGGTGGGCCTTGAGCATGATGGTACCGCCAGGGGTCTCGTAGCAGCCACGCGACTTCATGCCGACGTAACGGTTCTCGACGATGTCCAGGCGGCCGATGCCGTTGGCACCACCGATACGGTTCAGATCGGCCAGAACGGTGGCTGGGCTCTTGTCGACGCCGTCGATGGCAACGATGTCACCGTTACGGTAGGTCAGCTCGATGTAGGTGGCCTGGTCCGGGGCATTCTCAGGCGAGACGCTCCAGCGCCACATGTCTTCTTCGTGCTCGGTCCAGGTATCTTCCAGGACACCGCCTTCGTAGGAGATGTGCAGCAGGTTGGCGTCCATCGAGTACGGCGACTTCTTCTTGCCGTGGCGCTCGATCGGAATGCCATGCTTTTCGGCGTAGTCCATCAGTTTTTCGCGGGACAGCAGGTCCCACTCACGCCACGGGGCGATAACCTTGACGCCTGGTTTCAGGGCGTATGCACCCAGTTCGAAACGAACCTGGTCGTTGCCTTTGCCAGTAGCGCCATGGGAAATGGCGTCAGCGCCGGTTTCGTTGGCGATTTCGATCAGGCGCTTGGCGATCAGCGGGCGGGCAATGGAAGTACCCAGCAGGTACTCACCTTCGTAGACGGTGTTGGCGCGGAACATCGGGAACACGAAATCACGCACGAACTCTTCGCGCAGATCGTCGATGTAAATCTCTTTAACACCCATTGCCTGGGCCTTGGCACGGGCCGGCTCGACCTCTTCGCCCTGACCCAGGTCAGCGGTGAAGGTCACCACTTCGCAGTTATAGGTATCCTGCAGCCACTTGAGAATCACCGAAGTATCAAGGCCGCCGGAATACGCCAGTACGACCTTTTTTACGTCCGCCATGCCATCACTCCACGGGGTTGTACGGAAAGGGGTCGATTCTAACGGCCTTGCGGAAAAATTTACAGTGGGGCGACAGCTTCTGACGACAAAGCGACAAGAACTGTCGGAAGGGCGACGGGGGTATGCATGACCATCTCACAGGCGCTGGAAATGTCGTGGCAAACACCTGAAGGCCCCCCCCGATCTCAGGGTGCCTTCGCCCCCGGCGCGGCAGCAGCCGGGTTGGCTGGTGCTGGGGCGGCAGGCGCCGCTGGCTCAGCCGGTTTTTCCACAGGTTTCTCAACCACCGAAACCCGATCCAGCTCGATGTTTACCCGGCGATTGCGTGCCCGGTTGGCCGCACTGTTGTTCTTCACCAACGGGTACTGCTCGCCATGGAAGCGCACCGTGATCTGTTCTTCAGTCAATCCATGGGCCTTGAAGTAATCAGCAACAGCCAGCGCACGACGGCGCGACAGGTCTCGGTTGGTCAGGCGGTTGCCACTGTTGTCGGAGTGGCCGTCGAGCTCGATGTGGTTCACCGTCGGGTCAGCTTTGATGTAATCCAGGATCACATCCAGCCGTGCACGCGCCGACGCGTCCAGCTCGGTGCCGCCCCCGGGGAAACCCACCTGGGTCTGGCGCACCTGATCATAATTCATAGGCAGCAGCTTGCCGGCACAGACCAGATAGTCGCTGTAGGCCTTGGCGAAGCTGACCGGCAGAACGCGTACCTCAATTGGCCTTCCGGCCTCACCGGTGTAGTTGCGCACCACTGTGCTACGCCCGTCGAGCAAGCCGTTGATCAGGCGGCTGGCCTGGCCTTGGGAAGAACTGAACAGCACACCGGTGCGGGCCATCCGCACGTTGCCCAGGTTGATATCACCCCGCCCAGGCTGCCACGGCGCCGCCGCCGCCAGCAGGCTGGCTGTACCTGCACCCAGTACATTGTTGTCCGAACGTAGCTGAAAAACGGGCTGTTCACCTGCCCGACGCACGAACTCACCGCTACCAAAACCTTCTATCGGCTGGATCAGACGGCACTCGAA
The DNA here is from genome assembly GCF_053557975.1 of Pseudomonas sp. XP2. Taxonomy (NCBI): domain Bacteria; kingdom Pseudomonadati; phylum Pseudomonadota; class Gammaproteobacteria; order Pseudomonadales; family Pseudomonadaceae; genus Pseudomonas; species Pseudomonas sp. XP2. The sequence goes on along the minus strand of NZ_JBNRIK010000011.1, from coordinate 124,762 downwards.
CGGGTCGCCCTCGACCTTCCAGGCAATATTTTCCATGCGCGTCTGAAAAGTCAGTGCACCGGCCGGCAGGCTGGCGAACAGGGTCAACAGGGTGAGGTAACGCTGGCGCACGGGCGGCTCCACAAATTCTGACGGCTTACCTGCAGGCTATCGGACGCCGGCCGGAAAACTTGATAGCCGTGCTCGCCCCAGGCTTTTCCGGTAGCATTGGGGCTTGAGTTCGACCCGCCTGGAATCCCCAATGTCCGATCGCCTGACCCTCCTGCGCCCCGACGACTGGCACATCCATCTGCGCGATGGTGCCGTCCTGCCCCACACCGTTGGCGACGTGGCGCGCACTTTTGCCCGTGCCATCATCATGCCAAACCTGGTTCCTCCGGTGCGTAATGCCGACGAGGCCAGTGCCTACCGTGAGCGCATCCTGGCCGCCCGCCCTGCCGGCAGCCGCTTCGAGCCGCTGATGGTGCTGTACCTCACCGACCGCACCAGCCCCGAGGATGTCCGCGCGGCCAAGGCCAGCGGCATCGTGTACGCCGCCAAACTGTACCCGGCCGGCGCCACTACCAACTCCGACTCGGGCGTGACCAGCATCGACAACATCTTCCCGGCCATCGAGGCGCTGGCGGAAGTCGGCATGCCACTGTTGGTGCATGGCGAAGTGACCCGCAGCGAGATCGACGTGTTCGACCGCGAGAAGCGCTTCATTGACGAGCACATGCGTCGTCTGGTCGAGCGCTTCCCGACGCTGAAAGTGGTGTTCGAACACATCACCACCGGCGATGCCGCTCAGTTCGTCACCGAGGCCCCGGCCAACGTCGGCGCGACCATCACTGCACAGCACCTGCTGTACAACCGCAACCACATGCTGGTTGGCGGCATTCGCCCGCACTTCTACTGCCTGCCGATCCTCAAGCGCAACACCCATCAGGTGGCGCTGCTGGACGCGGCCACCAGCGGCAACCCGAAGTTCTTCCTGGGCACCGACTCGGCACCGCACGCCCGTCACGCCAAGGAAGCCGCCTGCGGGTGCGCCGGTTGCTACACCGCATACGCGGCCATCGAAATGTACGCCGAAGCGTTCGAACAGCGTAACGCGCTGGACAAGCTCGAAGGCTTTGCCAGCTTGCACGGTCCTGCCTTCTACGGCCTGCCAGCGAACACCGACACCATTACCCTGGTGCGTGAAGAATGGACCGCCCCGGACAGCCTGCCGTTTGGCGAGCAGACCGTGATCCCGCTGCGCGCCGGTGAAAAACTACGTTGGCGCCTGCTGGAGGAAAACGCGTGAGCGAAGACCTCTACGAAGACGACATGGACACCCAGGGCAGCAGCGGTTCGCGCCACCCGATGGCCGAGCGCTTCCGCGGCTACCTGCCGGTGGTGGTGGATGTGGAGACTGGTGGTTTCAACAGCGCCACCGATGCGCTGCTGGAAATTGCCGCCGTCACGATCGGCATGGACGAGAAAGGCTTCCTGTTCCCCGAGCACACCTACTTCCACCGAGTGGAACCGTTCGAGGGCGCCAATATCGAAGCCGCCGCGCTGGAGTTCACCGGCATCAAGCTGGACCACCCGCTGCGCATGGCTGTTAGCGAGGAAAGCGCGCTGACCGATATCTTCCGCGGTGTACGCAAGGCACTCAAGGCCAATGGCTGCAAGCGGGCGATCCTGGTCGGCCACAACAGCAGCTTCGACCTGGGCTTCCTCAATGCGGCGGTGGCGCGCAACGACCTGAAGCGCAATCCGTTCCACCCGTTTTCGAGCTTCGACACCGCTACCCTCGCGGGCTTGGCGTATGGCCAGACCGTGCTGGCGCGTGCCTGCCAGAGCGCGGACATCGACTTCGACGGGCGTGAGGCGCACTCGGCGCGTTATGACACCGAGAAGACGGCCGAGCTGTTCTGCGGCATCGTCAACCGCTGGAAAGAGATGGGCGGCTGGCGCGACTTCAACGATTGAGCTGCAAAAGCATTCGCGGGCATGCCCGCTCCCACAGGTTCACCTTTGCCGTCAGGCATGCAGAGAATCGGAGGGAGCGGGCGCGCCCGTGAAGAGGCCGGCACAGAACGGCATAAAAAAACCGGCCAACGAGGGCCGGTTTTTTTTATGCGAGCGGCAATTACAGCTTGCCGGCGTTCTCGCTCAGGTAGGCAGCAACGCCTTCTGGCGAAGCGTTCATGCCTTTGTCGCCTTTTTTCCAGTTGGCAGGGCAGACTTCGCCGTGCTCTTCGTGGAACTGCAGGGCGTCGACCAAGCGCAGCAGCTCGTCCATGTTACGGCCCAGTGGCAGGTCGTTGATGATCTGCGAGCGTACAACACCGTTGGTGTCGATCAGGAAGGCGCCACGGAAGGCCACGCCGCCTTCGGACTCTACGTCGTAGGCTTTGCAGATTTCGTGGGTCATGTCGGCAGCCAGGGTGTACTTCACCTGACCGATGCCGCCGTTGTTGACCGGGGTGTTACGCCAGGCGTTGTGAGTGAAGTGCGAGTCGATCGACACGCCGATCACTTCGACATTGCGCGCCTGGAAGTCAGGGATGCGGTTGTCCAGGGCGATCAGCTCGGACGGGCAGACGAAGGTGAAGTCCAGCGGGTAGAAGAACACCAGGCCGTACTTGCCCTTGATGGCCGAAGCCAGGTTGAAGCTGTCGACGATCTCGCCATTGCCCAGCACGGCTGGAACGGTGAAATCGGGGGCTTTCTTACCAACGAGTACGCTCATTGTAATCTCCTGATGAGGGTGAAAAACCGTTTGCCGGGCCAGACGGGCTTGCCCGACATCCAACAAAGGCCGACCATCATACACGGCTTCTGATGACAGGCCGAATCCATCAGGCAGACAACCACCGGTCGCTCAAGCACGGCCTTTTTAGAAAGCACTTTGACAAGCATTCTCATTCACATTAAGCTCCCATCCATCGACTCAACCCGCGATGGTCAGCCCTTATGTATGTGTGTCTTTGTGTCGGCGTCACCGACGGACAGATCCGCGATGCGATCTATGAAGGATGCTGCAGTTACAAGGAAGTGCGAGCCGCGACCAATGTCGCAAGCCAGTGTGGCAAATGCGCCTGCCTGGCCAAGGAAGTGGTCCGCGAGACCCTGACCGAGCTGCAGGTCAGCCAGGCAGCCCTGCCCTACCCCGTGGAATTTACCGCAGCCTGAAAGCCCCTGATTCCAAGAACCGGACCCTGTGTCCGGTTTTTTTATGCCTTAAATTCAATAAGTTAGCGCTCCAACGCGGTTCACAAACATTCTTATTCCTATTAATTTTCACTTATTATTCAATAACTTAGGTTTGACACTCTTAAGTATCGGGCTCAAACTTCACTGTATTGGCACACTTCTACAGGGCAGGAACCCGAAATGAAAGGCGACGTAAGCGTCATCCAGCATCTCAACAAGATCCTCGGAAACGAGCTGGTCGCGATCAACCAGTACTTCCTGCACGCACGCATGTATGAAGATTGGGGCCTGAACAAACTCGGCAAGCACGAGTACAAGGAATCCATCGATGAGATGAAGCACGCTGACAAATTGATCAAGCGTATTCTCTTCCTTGAAGGCATCCCCAACGTTCAGGACCTGGGTAAGCTGCTGATCGGCGAGCACACCAAGGAAATGCTCGAGTGCGACCTGAAGCTCGAAAAGAAAGGCTTGGCCGACCTGAAGGCAGCCATTGCCCATTGCGAAACCGCTGGCGACTTCGGCTCGCGTGACATGCTCGAAGATATCCTCGAATCCGAGGAAGAGCATATCGACTGGCTGGAAACCCAACTGGGTCTGATCGACAAGATCGGCATCGAAAATTATCTGCAGTCGCAGATGGGCGAAGAGTAAATATTCGCCCCATAAAAAAACCCGCGATCAGCGGGTTTTTTTATGCTTGCCGGAAAATCAGGCTTCGGAAGCCTTGGCTTTGGCAGCAGCGTCCTTGATCAGGGTCTGCAGCTCGCCGTTCTGGAACATTTCCAGCATGATATCGCTACCGCCAACCAGCTCGCCGGCTACCCACAGCTGCGGGAAGGTCGGCCAGTTGGCATATTTGGGCAGGTTGGCACGGATTTCCGGGTTCTGCAGGATGTCGACGTAGGCGAACTTCTCGCCACAACCCATCACAGCTTGCGATGCCTTGGCCGAGAACCCGCACTGCGGGGCATTCGGCGAGCCTTTCATGTAAAGCAGAATGGTGTTGTTGGCAATCTGCTCTTTGATCGTTTCGATGATATCCATGTAGCACCTCGGCTTAACTTTGCGACGCTGTTGTCGGCACGGTGGCGCATTGTAACGGAAAGCCGAGCAGCGTGCTCGGCCTTACTGTTCCTTACGCGGCCTCCACCTGCACAGGTACGCCATTGAGCGCAGCGTTGCCGGACACCGGGTCGCGAAAGCGCTCGTCGGTCAGGTCGTTGGCACTCACGCCGGCTTGCGCCTGGGCGATCTGCAGGTGCACACCCTGACGAGCATGACCGTAGCCATGGGGCAGGCTGACCACACCGGGCATCATGTCCTCGCAGGCTTGCACCTCGACTTCGAGATCACCCGTACGCGAGCGGATACGCACCCGCTGGCCGTCCTGTAGTTGCCGTTGCTGCAAGTCTTGCGGGTGCATCAACAGCTGATGCCGTGGTTTGCCTTTCACCAGACGGTGGAAATTGTGCATCCACGAGTTGTTGCTACGCACATGGCGGCGGCCGATCAACAGCAGTTCACCCGGTACAGGAGGTGCCAGTTGCGTCAGGCGGCGCAGGTCGTCCAGCAACACCTGGGGTGCGGCTTCGACAGCCTGACTGGCAGTCGCCAGGCGTGCAGCAAGATTGCTGCGTAAAGGGCCCAGGTCCAGGCCGTGCGGATGATCGTCCAGTGTTGCGAGGGAAAGGCGCCAAGGTGTTGCTTGGCCATAGCGCCCCTTGCGCAAGGCCAGATCGATCATCTGCGCAGGCGCCAAGGTCGGCTTCAATTCAAGCCCGGCACGCCTGGCAAACGCCTGGGCCAGGCCGACGAAGATCTCCCAGTCGTGCAACGCCCCGTCCGGCTTGGCCAGAATCGCCCGGTTGAAGCGGGTGACGTTGCGCACGGCCAGCAAATTGAAGGTGCTGTCATAGTGGTCGTTTTCCAGCGACGACGTGGACGGCAGGATGAGGTCGGCATGGCGCGTGGTTTCGTTGATGTAGAGGTCGATGCTGAGCATGAACTCCAGGCCTTGCAGTGCCGCATCCAGCTGACGGCCGTTAGGCGTGGACAGCACCGGGTTGCCAGCCACTGTCACCAAGGCGCGAACCTGCCCTTCGCCCGGTGTAAGCAGCTCTTCGGCCAGGGCCGCCACAGGCAGCTCGCCGCCGTACTCGGGCAAGCCCGACACCCGGCTCTGCCAGGCGTTGAAATGGCCGCCGGAGGTGGCAGCCACCAGGTCGACAGCGGGCTCGGTGCACAAAGCGCCGCCTTCACGGTCGAGGTTGCCGGTTACCAGGTTGATCAGTTGCACCAGCCAGTGGCAGAGGGTGCCGAAGGCTTGGGTCGAAACGCCCATGCGGCCATAGCACACGGCTTTTTCTGCCGCGGCGAAGTCCCGTGCCAGCTGGCGAATCTGCGTGGCGGCAATACCGCAGTGCGTGCTCATGGCTTCGGCGCTGAACGGTGCAAGCGCTTCGCGCACCTGCTGCAGGCCGTTGATCGGCAAGTGCGAACCTTGCGCCAGGCCTTCCTCGAACAGGGTGTTGAGCAGGCCGCACAACAAGGCCGCATCTCCGCCCGGGCGGATAAACAGGTGGGTATCGGCCATGGCCGCCGTTTCGCTGCGCCGAGGGTCCACCACCACCAGGCGCCCGCCCCGGCCAAGCAGGGCCTTGAGGCGCTTTTCCACATTGGGCACGGTCATGATGCTGCCGTTGGAGGCCAGCGGGTTGCCGCCAAGAATCAGCATGAAGTCGGCGTGGTCGATATCCGGAATCGGCAGCAGCAGGCCATGGCCATACATCAGGTGGCTGACCAGGTGTTGTGGCAGCTGGTCCACCGAGGTGGCCGAGAAACGGTTGCGTGTCTTGAGCAGGCCGAGGAAGTAGTTGCTGTGGGTCATCAAACCGTAGTTGTGCACGCTTGGGTTGCCCTGGTAGACCGCCACGGCATTGCGCCCGTGAGCCTGCTGGACCGCCCACAACTTTTCGGCGGCCAGGGCAAAGGCCTCGTCCCAGCCGATGGCCTGCCAACGCTCCCCTACCCGCTTGTGGGGCTGGCGCAGGCGGTCAGGGTCGTTCTGGATGTCCTGCAAGGCGACGGCCTTGGGGCAGACGTGGCCACGGCTGAACGGGTCCTGGGGGTCGCCCTTGATCGAGCTGATTAGCGCCTGCCCGTCAGCTTCATGGCTGACTTCGATGTTCAACCCGCAGATTGCTTCGCACAGGTGACAGGCACGGTGATGCAGGGTCTTGGTCATGGCCGCCTCTGCCTTGTTGTTGTCGAACAGTGACTATGCGCCCGGTCCCAGCCCCCCGCCAGCGCCCTTCGCCGCGTGAATCCACCGACATCAGGCACACGATTTGCGACAGCCATTTGCCAAATTGCCAGCAAGCCCTGTACAACCTCGTGTAGCAAATAAAAAACAGCACAGGCCGCCGGGTGAAGACACCCTTTGCAATCAGGCCGCTGTTCCCCCTTGGCTTCAGGCGACATTTACTTATAGTATTGCGCCTTTCCCTATTTTCGTCCGCCCCGTGCGGCTTACGCCGCAGGTCAATCCCGTTGTCAAAAAAAACCATACGGTCGACCTGCATACCGTTGCAGATAAGGTAGTCAATCATGAGCGCTAGGCACTTTCTCTCCCTGCTGGACTTCACCACCGACGAATTGCTCGGGGTGATCCGCCGCGGCATCGAGCTGAAGGACCTGCGCAAACGAGGCGTGCTGTTCGAGCCCCTGAAGAACCGCGTGCTGGGCATGATCTTCGAGAAATCCTCGACCCGTACCCGCGTGTCGTTCGAGGCTGGCATGATCCAGCTGGGCGGCCAGGCCATCTTCCTGTCGCCACGCGACACCCAGCTGGGCCGTGGCGAGCCGATCGGTGACAGCGCCATCGTGCTGTCGAGCATGGTCGATGTGGTGATGATTCGTACCCACGCCCACAGCACCCTGACCGAGTTCGCCGCCAAATCGCGCGTACCGGTGATCAACGGCCTGTCCGACGAGTCGCACCCGTGCCAACTGCTGGCCGACATGCAGACCTTCCTCGAGCACCGCGGCTCGATCCAGGGCAAGACCGTGACCTGGATCGGCGATGGCTTCAACATGTGCAACTCCTACATCGAGGCCGCCAGGCAGTTCGATTTCCAGCTGCGCATCGCCTGCCCAGAAGGCTACGAGCCGGATCAGCGCTTCATGGCGCTGGGCGGTGACCGCGTACAGATCATCCGTGATGCCAAGGAAGCCGTGCGTGGCGCACACCTTGTGGTTACCGATGTCTGGACTTCCATGGGGCAGGAGGAGGAAACTGCACGGCGCCTGGCGCATTTCGCGCCTTACCAGGTCACCCGCGAACTGCTCGACCTGGCGGCACCCGATGTCCTCTTCATGCACTGCCTGCCCGCCCACCGTGGCGAGGAAATCAGCCAGGACCTGCTCGACGACCCACGTTCGGTCGCCTGGGACGAGGCTGAAAACCGCCTGCATGCACAGAAGGCGCTTCTCGAATTTCTTGTAGAACCGGCTTACCACCACGCATGAGTCAACCCCTACTGCTCAACCTGCGCAACCTCGCCTGCGGCTACGGCGACCAGCGCATCGTCCAGAACCTCAACCTGCACCTGAACGCAGGCGACATCGGTTGCCTGCTGGGTTCATCCGGTTGCGGGAAAACAACCACGCTACGTGCCATTGCAGGTTTCGAACCGGTGCATGAAGGCGAGATCCAGTTGGCCGGCGAGGTCATTTCCCGCGCTGGCTTCACACTGGCCCCGGAAAAGCGCCGCATCGGCATGGTGTTCCAGGACTACGCGCTGTTCCCGCACCTGACCGTGGCGCAGAACATTGCCTTCGGCATCGCCAAGCACCCACGCCAGGCCGCCGTCATCGAAGAGATGCTCGAACTGGTCAAGCTGGGGGGCCTGGGCGGGCGTTACCCGCATGAGCTGTCTGGTGGCCAGCAGCAACGGGTCGCCCTGGCCCGCGCGCTGGCGCCTGAACCGCAGTTGCTGCTGCTCGACGAGCCGTTCTCCAACCTTGACGTGGAGTTGCGTCGGCGCCTGAGCCATGAGGTTCGCGATATCCTCAAAAGCCGTGGCACCAGCGCCATCCTGGTTACCCATGACCAGGAAGAAGCCTTTGCCGTCAGCGATCAGGTCGGTGTGTTCAAGGAGGGGCGCCTGGAGCAGTGGGACACGCCCTACAACCTTTACCACGAACCACAGACGCCGTTCGTGGCCAGCTTCATTGGCCAGGGCTACTTCATCCGTGGCCAGATGAGCAGCCACGAGGCCGTCAATACCGAGCTGGGTGAACTGCGCGGCAACCGTGCCTACATCATGGCGCCCGGCAGTTCGGTGGACGTGCTGCTGCGCCCCGACGATATCGTGCATGCACCCGGCAGCGCGCTGCAGGCGAACATCATCGGCAAGAGCTTCCTGGGGGCATCGACCCTGTACCGCCTGCAATTGCCGACCGGCAGCCAGCTGGAAGCAATCTTCCCTAGCCATAACGACCATGAGGTCGGTGAGGATGTGGGGATTGAGGTGCAAGCTGATCACCTGGTGCTGTTCCCGGTGCCTGGCAGCGTTGCGGCGCAGTTGCCGCAGCAGGAGAATGGCGTGCGTCGGTACAGTTCCGCGACCTGATTGCAGATTCCTGGGCCGCTTTGCGGCCCAGATCTCAGCCTCTGCCGATCCCGGCAAACTTGCCCTGGGTATGCTCGGCCAGCACCGCCGCCGCCAACTCCACTTCCAACCCGCGCCTACCGGCGCTGACATGGATAGTTGCAAAATTTTGCGCCGAGTCATCAATAAAGGTGCGCAGGCGCTTCTTCTGCCCCAACGGGCTGATCCCACCTACCAGATAACCCGTAGCCCGCTGCGCCGCCGCCGGGTCTGCCATCTCGCATTTCTTTACCCCGGCAGCGTGGGCCAGGGCTTTGAGGTCCAGGGTACCCACCACAGGCACCACCGCTACCAGCAACTCCCCCTTCTCGCTGCTCGCCAACAAGGTCTTGAACACTTGCTGCGGGTCCAGGCCAAGCTTTTCCGCTGCCTCCAGACCGTAAGAAGCCGACTTGGGGTCATGCTCGTAACTGTGCACACGGTGTTCGGCGCGATGCTTCTTCAACAGGTCTAGGGCGGGGGTCATGCAAAGGCTCCGGTCTGGGACGGCTCGGCGGCTACTTTAGGACAAATCCCACATCCCAGCCAGCGCACCACAATCGCGCGCCTCTAGTACGGGCATCCGCGGCTGATTTTACGGGCCATTTCGTGACTGGTCGTTCACTTTCGACCTTTGACATCAGCGTTTCTTGTCTATATTTTTTCGCATCTGAACAAATGGCGCACTTTTAAGGTGCGTTTCCTGTATCTGCCCGGGGTCAATGGGGATCGACACCGGGCTTTGCTGTCGAGCGCCACGCGCCTCACAACAAAAAAAACGAGGTCATACATGACGACTGCTCTACGCCAACCCACGCTGTCCAGCCAGTGCCTGGCCGAGTTTCTCGGCACTGCCCTGCTCATCTTCTTCGGCACCGGCTGTGTTGCCGCGCTCAAGGTCGCCGGCGCCAGTTTCGGCCTTTGGGAGATCAGCATCATCTGGGGCGTCGGCGTAAGCATGGCGATCTATCTCACGGCCGGCATTTCCGGCGCGCACCTGAACCCGGCGGTGAGCATCGCCCTCACCCTGTTCGCCGGTTTCGACAAGCGCAAGCTGCCCTTCTACATGCTGGCCCAGGTATGCGGCGCGTTCTGTGGCGCGGCGCTGGTCTACACCCTGTACAGCAATCTGTTCTTCGATTTCGAACAGGCCCATGCGATGTTGCGCGGTAGCGAAGCCAGCCTGGAGCTGGCCTCGGTGTTCTCCACCTACCCGCACCCGTCGCTGTCCACCGGCCAGGCGTTCCTGGTTGAAGTAGTCATCACTGCTATCCTGATGGCCGTGATCATGGCCCTGACTGACGACAACAACGGCCTGCCACGTGGCGCCATGGCTCCGCTGCTGATCGGCCTGCTGATCGCGGTGATCGGCAGCGCCATGGGCCCGCTGACCGGTTTTGCCATGAACCCTGCCCGCGATTTCGGGCCAAAACTCATGACCTTCCTGGCCGGTTGGGGTGAAATCGCCTTCACTGGCGGTCGGGACATACCGTATTTCCTGGTTCCGGTGTTCGCACCGATCCTTGGCGCCTGCCTGGGTGCCGCGACCTATCGCGGCCTGATTGCCCGCAACTTGCCAATGGCACCTGCCGCGAACCCTGAGACAAATGACAATCGCCAGGGCGATACTCAAGCCAATTGATGCCGGCAACACGCACAGCCCTGACCTCCTATTCTTGCAAGGCCTACGACCATGACAGACACCCAGGACAAGAACTACATCATCGCCCTGGACCAGGGCACCACCAGTTCGCGTGCCATCATTTTCGACCGCGACGCCAATGTGGTGGGCACCTCCCAGCGCGAGTTCGCCCAGCACTATCCGCAGGCGGGCTGGGTCGAGCACGACCCGATGGAAATCTTCGCCACGCAGAGCGCGACCATGGTCGAGGCCTTGGCACAGGCAGGCATCAGTCATGCCCAGGTCGCCGCAATCGGCATCACCAACCAACGCGAAACCACCGTGGTATGGGACAAGGAAACCGGCCGCCCGGTTTACAACGCCATCGTCTGGCAGTGCCGCCGCAGCACCGAGATCTGCGCCCAGCTCAAGCGTGACGGCCATGAAGACTACATTCGCGAAACCACCGGCCTGGTCACCGACCCATACTTCTCCGGCACCAAGCTGAAGTGGATCCTCGACAATGTCGAGGGCGCCCGCGAACGCGCCGAGCGTGGCGAACTGTTGTTCGGCACCATCGATACCTGGCTTATCTGGAAGTTCTCGGGCGGCAAGGTGCACGTCACCGACTACACCAATGCCTCGCGCACCTTGATGTTCAACATCCATAGCCTGCAGTGGGACGACAAGCTGCTGGAAATCCTCGGCATCCCGCGGCAGATGCTGCCCGAGGTTCGTTCTTCTTCCGAAGTGTACGGCCATACCAAGAGCGGGATTGCCATTGCCGGCATTGCGGGTGACCAGCAGTCGGCACTGTTCGGCCAGATGTGCGTGGAGCCGGGCCAGGCCAAGAACACCTACGGCACTGGCTGCTTCCTGCTGATGAACACCGGCGAACAGGCGGTCAAATCGTCCCACGGCCTGCTCACCACCATCGCCTGCGGCCCGCGCGGCGAGGTGGCCTATGCGCTGGAAGGCGCGGTGTTCAACGGTGGTTCCACCGTGCAGTGGCTGCGTGATGAGCTGAAGATCGTCAACGACGCCCTGGATACCGAGTACTTCGCCAGCAAGGTCAAGGACAGCAACGGCGTCTACCTGGTGCCGGCCTTCACTGGCCTGGGTGCACCGTACTGGGACCCCTATGCCCGTGGTGCGCTGTTCGGCCTGACCCGCGGCGTGAAGGTGGACCACATCATCCGCGCTGCACTGGAGTCGATCGCCTACCAGACCCGCGATGTGCTCGATGCCATGCAACAGGACTGCGGCCAGCGCCTGTCCGAGCTGCGTGTGGACGGTGGCGCGGTGGCCAACAACTTCCTCATGCAGTTCCAGGCCGATATTCTCGGAACGTGCGTAGAACGCCCGCAAATGCGCGAAACCACGGCCTTGGGCGCTGCCTACCTGGCCGGCCTGGCCTGCGGCTTCTGGAGCGGCCTGGACGAACTGCGCGACAAGGCGATCATCGAGCGCGAGTTCAGCCCGCAGCTGGATGAAACGCAGAAAGAGAAGCTGTACGCCGGCTGGAAGAAGGCCGTCGAACGCACCCGTGACTGGGAAGATCACGAGGCGTAAAGCACATGGGGGCCGCCATGCGGCCCCCATCGTCTACTGGCCGTCATCCCCTTCCTACGGCATCATTGCAGAATTTGTCCGGCTGCCCCAAAGGACCGCCCATGAATCTGCCACCCCGCCAACAACAAATCCTCGAACTGGTGCGCGAGCGCGGTTACGTCAGTATCGAAGAAATGGCGCAGCTGTTCGTCGTGACACCCCAGACCATCCGTCGTGATATCAACCAGCTTGCCGAACTCAACCTGCTTCGCCGTTACCACGGTGGCGCGGCGTATGACTCCAGTATCGAGAACACGGCCTACGCCATGCGTGCCGACCAGATGCGCGATGAAAAGCAGCGTATTGCCGACGCCGTGGCCCGGCAGATTCCTGACCATGCCTCGGTGTTCATCAACATCGGCACCACCACCGAATCCATCGCCCGCGCACTGCTCAACCACAACCACCTGAAGGTCATCACCAACAACTTGCACGTGGCGGCGATCCTGGCTGCCAAAGACGATTTCGAAGTGCTGGTGGCGGGTGGCACGGTGCGCCGCGACGGCGGTGTGGTCGGCCAGGCCAGTGTCGACTTCATCAACCAGTTCAAGGTGGATTTCGCCCTGGTGGGTATCAGCGGCATCGACGAGGACGGCAGCCTGCTCGACTTCGACTACCAGGAAGTGCGGGTATCCCAGGCGATCATCGCCAATGCCCGGCAAGTGATCCTTGCCGCGGACTCCAGCAAATTCGGACGCAACGCCATGGTGCGTCTGGGCTCGATCAGCTTGGTCGACTGCCTGGTGACTGACCAGGCGCCTACCCCTACCCTCACTCAGTTGCTGAACCAGTACAAGATCCGCCTCGAGGTGGTTTGAGGGCTGACGGGTGCTTGTCGCAACATTTTTGGCGCCTGTGAGATCGAGCGCCGCGCGGGCGGCGCTCGATCTCACAGGCGCCAAAAATGTTGCGGCATGCACCCGCCAACCTCAAACCATACCGCCGAAATTTTCGAAAATGTTCACTTTATTGTCATCTGATCAGTTTTTTCTATAAAGACTGACTGGCGACGGGCTTTCTGTTGCGCTAGTATTTTCGGAAACGAACATAAATGTTCATATTCGATGTGAACAGCCTCAGGAGGCCTTGCCCGTGTCCCAGCCCGTTTCGTCCCAGCCACCACTCGCTGACTGCTATGACCTCGCCGTGATCGGCGGTGGCATCAATGGCGTGGGCATCGCTGCCGACGCCGCCGGGCGCGGCTTGAAGGTGTTCCTTTGCGAAAAGGACGATCTGGCGCAGCACACCTCGTCGGCCAGCAGCAAGCTGATTCACGGTGGCTTGCGCTACTTGGAGCACTACGAGTTCCGCCTTGTGCGCGAAGCCTTGGCTGAACGCGAAGTGCTGCTGGCCAAGGCACCGCACATCGTCAAACCGATGCGTTTCGTTCTGCCCCATCGCCCACACCTGCGCCCGGCCTGGATGATTCGCGCCGGCCTGTTCCTGTATGACCACCTGGGCAAACGCAAGCGCCTGGGGGCCTCGCGCAGCCTGCGCTTTGGCCCGGGTTACCCGCTCAAGCCGGCGATCACCCGCGGCTTCGAATACGCCGACTGTGCAGTGGACGACGCGCGGCTGGTGGTGCTCAATGCCATGGCCGCCCGTGAGCATGGCGCGCACATCCATACCCGCACCCGCTGCCTGCGCGCAGAGCGCGTAGACGGCGTATGGCAGGTCGAATTGCAGCATGCCGATGGCACCCTGCAGAGCATTCGTGCTCGCGCCCTGGTCAACGCCGCCGGCCCATGGGTCGCCAGTTTCATCAAGGACGACCTCAAGCTCGATGCGCCGTACGGCATCCGCCTGATTCAGGGCAGCCACATCATCGTGCCGCGCCTGTACGAAGGGGAACATGCCTTCATCCTGCAGAACGAAGACCAGCGCATTGTCTTCTGTATCCCTTACCTGGACCGGTTCACCCTGATAGGCACCACGGACCGCGAGTACAGCGGCGACCCTGCCAAGGTGGCGATCACCGAACAGGAAACCGACTACCTGTTGAAAGTGGTCAACGCGCACTTCAATCATCAACTCAGCCACGGTGATATCCTGCACACCTACTCCGGCGTGCGCCCGCTGTGCAACGATGAATCCGACAACCCGTCTGCCGTCACACGTGACTACACCCTCGCGCTTAGCGCAGCGTCTGGCGAGGCGCCATTGCTGTCGGTGTTTGGCGGCAAGCTGACCACCTATCGCAAGCTGGCGGAGTCGGCCATGAGCGAACTCAAGCCGTTCTTCAGCCAGATGGGCAAAAGCTGGACTGCCGACGCACCATTGCCCGGCGGTGAAGACATGAGCACGCCCCAGGCATTGGTCGAAGCGCTGCTGGCACGGCATCAATGGCTGGCAGTGGACATCGCCAAACGCTGGGCGGTGACCTATGGCAGCCGCACCTGGCAACTGCTGGACGGCGCACAGGGCCCGGAAGACCTGGGCCAGGCCATGGGGGGTGGCTTGTTCACCCGCGAAGTCGACTACCTGCGTGCGACCGAGTGGGCCGTCACCGCCCAGGACATCCTGTGGCGGCGCAGCAAACTTGGCCTGTTCACCAGCCCCAGCGAGCAGCGGGCACTGGCCGATTACCTGGCTCAAGGCGACGCCCGCAGCAACGCCGCCTGAACCGCCCGGGCGACCGCCAGCCGGTCGCCCCCTCCCCTTAGGCTTCCCGCTGGTACGCCTCACGGGCCAATTCCAGGTACAGTTCGCGCTCTTGGGCATTGAGCGACTCCATCAACGCAGCGGCGCGCTCCAGATAGCGCTGCTCGCCCGCTTCTGCGACCTCGCGCTCGGCCTGCTCCAACTGTTCATGAAAGGGAGCAGCCAGCGCTTCGAAGCGCTCCAGGTAACGGGTACGCACATGCTCTTGCCAGAAATCGCGCTCCGCCAGTGCGCGGCTGAGCACCTCGATGTTCTCTCCCGCCAGCACTTCAGCGCCCGCACGCCGTACCTGGGTTGCCGTCACACGGCTGTGTTCGGGGTAATTCATGTGCCCAGGTTGCGCTGGCAGCCCAAGCCGCTCAGCCAGGTTGACGCGGTAGGCGAGGTAAACCTCGATATCATCCACGGCAGCGTAAGGGTCACGGCGCAGCTCCTGAATATGCCGGGCGGCGATGCTGTCCACCTGATCCAGGCGATACAGGGAACGCCCCAGGGGCAGCAATGCCTGTTCGGCCTGGATGGCAGAACCGTTACCGGGCGAACTCAGGGCAATGTGGGCCCTGACTTCCAGCTGACTGAGAATCAGCAGCAGCCGGTCCTCACAGGTCCGGCGCCCTTGGGTCTGCCAGAACACGGCTTCGCGTACGTCGGTGTTGTCGGTACACAGCTCCAGAATCCGCCATACCCTTGCTCGGTAATAGCGCGGGTGTTCGATGAAGTCGTCAGAGCCGGCGAAATCTGCCAGAAAACGAAACAGGTCTGCCGACTGCGGCTCCTCGGCCAGCTGGGTCCAGATCTGCATGCGCCGGGTGCGTACCGCCTCGCTTGCACTTCCCAGCCATTCCTCAAACGTGCCGACATCGGCAATGGCATGATGATAGGAGCTGCTGCGGTTGACCGGCGAATCGCTGAGGCTACTGGCAATCGACGCCTCGCTCGCTTCGTCCAGAGGGTTGTCATGCAGCGACAGGCGTTGCAGACGGGCGCCCAGTGTGCGCAGATGCCCGGTGACCTGGCGGATCTGGTTTTCCCGCATGTCCACCAGGCCACGCCACGGCATCGCAGCTTCATCGGGCAAGGTTTGCAGCCCGGTTGCGCGCAGCGATACCTCACGCAAGTGGCGCAAGCTTGAAAGGTCAGGCACCTGACCCAACGGGTTGTAATTCAGGTCGAGCACCTGGAGTGACGTGAGGCTGGCCAGCCTTTGGCTGCCTGGGGTATCGACGATGATCTGGTTACCCGCCAGATGCAGGCTGCGCAGGCCGGTAAACTGCTCCAGGCCAACCGGCAAACGGGTCAACTGGTTGTTGCGCAAGTCGAGTTCGCGAAGGTGAGTGAACCTGCGCAGAAAATCCTCTTCGATCTGCTCAAGGGCCATATTGCGCAACGTCAGGCGCCGAACATGGCCAAAGTCGATGTCCGCCGGCAAGCTCGGCAGGCTGCCCACTTCTTCGCCGTCGATATGCAGTGAAAAATCGTCACCGGCGAGGCCAGCGGTCTTGCGCCGCCAGGTCCGCCGTATCTGGTTGGCCACACGTTGCCTGCGCAGCCCGTCCATGAAGCTCACGCGCTGGCGTTGCCAGGTGTCCAGCGCCTCGCGCAAACTGTGCAGCTGCCGCTGAAGCTGGCTGAGGTGGTCCCACAGGCCAACCCCGCGGTCCGCAAGATTGCGCAGATAAGCGTCCAGCTGTGCGTCAGTCAAGGTCGGGAAAATGTCATGGATGCCGCTACGGATTGCCCGCCGGCTACTTTCGCCCCCTCCACTGAGTGCATAACCGACGCGGCTGTCGATTCGCAGCGGCGGACGATAGCGTTCTGCAATAGGCGTCAGCCCCATCAACTTCGCCGTTCTTTCCCGATCCGCACTGGCCAGACGCGCAATCCGGTCGCCGAGTTCATGCGCCGTGAGCTGGCTTGCGCCAAGCATGGCCTGCTGCCCCGCGTCCAGCGTGTGGATCAGGCATGGCAGAAAGCCCTGGCCCAGTACCGGGGCGCGGGCATCGGCCAATTGATAACCCTGTTCGGTGTGGATGATGGTTCTGATATCAGTTGCGTTGACGTCCCCGCTGGCGGTTACCAGACGCCCCCCCGCCTCACCCAGGCGCAACTCGATACGCATCGAAGCCGGCCAAGGGGCCCGATGAGCAATCCATCCCAGTATCACACGCTGCGTATCGGCATTTACTGCTCCTTCGTGCTCGAATCCCATCAACGCACGGTCCACCCGGCTCTCGCGCAAGAACCAGCGGGCACGCTCGGCCAAGACCAGCGGCACCCGGCCACTGTCCAGCAATGCCTTGATCTGTGCCCCACTGGCCAAGGCAAGGATCTCTTCGGCGCCACGCACCGACAAGCCGGGGAAGACCTTGATCAGCGAAGCCCCCGCAACCGATGCCTTATCTTGCCCGGCGGCCAGCTCTCGTTCGAATGCGCGCCCCTGCAAATGAGGCTCCGACGCATGGAGCTCGTAGCGTTCATGGGCATCGCGCAGGCGCGCAGGGCCGGGCTGACCTTGCAGGTGCAAATGGCGCAACTGCTCGTGATCCAGGCCGGTGATACGCAGGAGCGTTTCAGCCTGTTGGTCAGGGATTTGCGCCAGGGCGCCGTCAAACCTGCGCATCAGCGCACCACCACCCTCCAGGTAATGAGCAGAAGGCGGCCAGTGCGCCAGCCTGGCCCGGCCCTCGCCCTCGTGTAGGGGCCTCAACGCATCGACAAAGGGCACACGTTCGAGCACACGGCTTACGCCCACATGCACAGCGCCCACCACGGCGCCGGCCGCCAGGTTCTGCGCCACGCCCATGAGGTGATCGAGCGCCCCCTGACGGTCGCCGAGGCGCCAGTCCTCATAGCCTTTGTACACCTCGCTGACCACATCCACCGCTGCCACGGCGAACATCACCTCGCCCAGTACCGGAATGAACAGTGCCGCCAGATTCAGTGTATCGAGCCCTGCACTCTTGAGGACCTCCAGCCGCTCATGGCGCTCGATAGCGGCCTCGTCAGCGGTCGGCACCGCCAGGATTCTTGCATCATCGAGCATCTTGTCTACCTGCAAGCCACGCAGGTAGGCAAAAAGCGGTGTCTCGATGGCGAAATGCCGTCCATCCAGAACCGCGGGTGCCTGCGCACTGCTCGCCGCGATCAAGCGCTCAAGGGTTGCCGTGAAGGTCGGCCTGTCCCGTTCGCTGATGAAGCGACTGAAAAACCAGCGGTAGTGGGGCGCGCGCATGCGCTTGGCCAGCCACAGGTAAAAAGCCTCCCAGGAAGCGTGCTTGGCCACCGCTCGCTGCGGGTCCAGGGGGATCCAGCTGACGATGCCTTCCAGCGGCCCGTCGGCGTGTTCGCGCAACTCCAGTGTGACCACCCCATGGATACGCTTGCCCAGCAGGTACAACTGACGCGGTGTGACAACGCCAGTGACCGCAGGCACGACAGGTTTGGCGGCGAACACAGGCAACAAGCGCAGGTAGTCGACCTCGTCCAGCTCGGACTTGATGCGGGCCATGCGCACCGCAACATCCATCTTCGCCCGCAAGCTCTCTTCAAGCATGCGCTGCACCGCTTCCCGGGCCAGGTTTTCAGGCGCTGGCGGCCGGCTTTTCGGGAACAGCTGGGCGCGCAACTTTTGCTGGTACTGCCCACCGATATCGAGTTTCCGGCAGCAGCGGGCAAACGCCTCATAGGTCAGCGCCAGCTTGCTCCCCTGCGCGTCCTGCAGGTGGGCACGCCGCATGAATGACGGCACGGTATCGGCTTCGTGGAAGTTGTGCAGCGCGGCCGTGAGTAAAGGTTGCACGCTGTAGAGCGTGCGCCAAGGCGTATGCAGGCGTGGCGCAGCGCTGGGCATCGGCACATCATCCTCGATGTACACCCGCATGCTGCGCACATCGACGTCGGCCAGCCCCTCGGCGCGCAATGCCGGCTCGAGCACCTGTGTGGCAAAGGCCTCCAGGCTGGGTATGCTGGCCAGCGTTTCCTTTACACGTTCGGCTGCTGCCTGCTGAGTGCGCAGCGCCCGGTGCAAGGTCAACAGAAGGTCGGCATCGGCCGTTTTCAACCAATCCGCCATCTGGCGGGCAATGAAGGCGTCGACGGAATCAGAAGGTATCGGGATCACGGACACGGCAGGAGCTCCACAAGATGAAGCTGCAAGCTCAACAGCTCGCCTTAAGTGGCGGGTGTTACTTAATGCTGGCGCACCGCGGTCAGAGCGCCGGCATTCGTTCGGATAGCCGAACGCGATACCGCCCCTCGTTCGGTAATCCGACAACAGAAGAATGCTCAAAAACCTTCATACAGGGTTCATGCCCAGGCTTTGCGCGGGGTTATGATCATTGGCAGGGCTTGGCACGACTCATGCTCTACACTTGGTAGCCGAATGCACTCGCTTCTTGCTGTATTCGTTGAACGAAAGAGTCCGCCAACGGCTCCATAAAAAAAACAAACACGTCGAGGAAAATTTGATGCGTATCGTTCGTCAATTGCTGGGCGCCGCCATCGCGGCCGCTGTGATCGCTTCGCCGGCCATGGCCGAAGAACTGACTGGCACCCTGAAGAAGATCAAGGAATCGGGCACCATCACCCTGGGCCACCGCGACTCCTCCATCCCGTTTTCCTACCTGGCCGGCAAACCCGAGCCCGTGGGCTACTCGCATGACATCCAGCTGGCTGTCGTCGACGCCCTGAAGAAGCAACTGGGTACGGACATCAAGGTCCGTTACAACCTGGTCACCTCCCAGACCCGCATCCCGCTGGTGCAGAACGGCACCGTCGACCTTGAGTGCGGCTCCACCACCAACAACGTCGAGCGCCAGCAACAAGTCGGCTTCTCGGTCGGCATCTTCGAAGTCGGTACCCGCCTGTTGACCAAGGTCAAGGACGGTCAACCTGCATACAAAGACTTCCCGGACCTGGCCGGCAAGAACGTGGTGACCACCGCCGGTACCACCTCCGAGCGCATCCTCAAGGCGATGAACGCCGACAAGCAAATGAAGATGAACGTGATTTCCGCCAAGGACCACGGTGAAGCCTTCAACATGCTCGAAAGCGGCCGCGCCGTGGCCTTCATGATGGACGATGCGCTGCTGGCCGGTGAAATGGCCAAGGCACGCAAGCCATCCGACTGGGTCATCACCGGTACCCCGCAGTCGTACGAAATTTACGGCTGCATGGTGCGCAAGGAAGATGCTGCGTTCAAGAAAGCGGTCGACGACGCCATCGTGGGCTACTTCAAATCGGGCGAAGTCAACAAGAGCTACGACAAGTGGTTCAATCAGCCGATCCCGCCTAAAGGCCTGAACCTGCAGTTCCCGATGAGCGACGAGCTGAAAAAGCTGATCGCCGAGCCGACCGACAAGGCTGCGGACGAGAAGAAGTCCTGATCCTCAGATAGTGGCCTGGTGCTCAACAGCACGAATCAATTCTGCAGGCCACTCATTAGTGTCTAACCTTTCATCCGAGGGCGCCAAGCGCCCCCGGATGCTCGAAGGTGCCCGTGAAACAACCGTCTGAGGGGAAATCCCGATGAATTACAACTGGGACTGGGGCGTGTTCTTCAAGTCCACCGGCGTGGGCAGCGAAACCTATCTGGACTGGTACATCACCGGCCTGGGCTGGACCATCGCCATCGCCATCACCGCCTGGATCATTGCGCTGCTGCTGGGGTCACTCCTCGGTGTCATGCGTACCGTGCCGAACCGTCTGGTATCGGGCATCGCTACCGCCTATGTGGAACTGTTCCGCAACGTGCCACTGCTGGTGCAGCTGTTCATCTGGTACTTCCTGGTGCCGGACCTGCTGCCGGAAGGCTTGCAGGAATGGTTCAAGCAGGACCTCAACCCGACTACCTCGGCGCTGATCAGCGTGGTCGTCTGCCTGGGCCTCTTCACCGCCGCCCGCGTCTGTGAACAGGTACGTACCGGTATCCAGGCGCTGCCCAAAGGCCAGGAAGCCGCCGCACGCGCCATGGGCTTCAGCCTCCCGCAGATCTACAACAATGTGCTGCTGCCGCAGGCTTACCGGATCATCATTCCGCCGCTCACCTCCGAGTTCCTCAACGTCTTCAAGAACTCCTCGGTGGCATCGCTGATCGGCCTGATGGAACTGCTGGCGCAAACCAAGCAGACCGCCGAGTTCTCCGCCAACCTGTTCGAGGCGTTCACCCTGGCCACGCTGATCTACTTCACCCTGAACATGGGCCTGATGCTGCTGATGCGCATGGTCGAGAAGAAAGTCGCCGTGCCTGGCCTGATTTCCGTGGGAGGCAAGTAAATGGACATGGATTTCAGCGAAATCATCCCGGCCCTGCCAGCCCTCTGGGAAGGTATGGTCATGACCCTGCAGCTGATGGTCATGGGCGTTGTCGGCGGTATCGCACTGGGCACCATCCTGGCGCTGATGCGCCTGTCGTCGAGCAAGCTGCTGTCACGTGTGGCAGGTGCCTACGTCAACTACTTCCGCTCGATCCCGCTGCTGCTGGTGATCACCTGGTTCTACCTGGCGGTGCCGTTCGTGCTGCGGTGGATTACCGGCGAAGACACGCCAGTGGGTGCGTTCACCTCTTGCGTGGTAGCCTTCATGATGTTCGAGGCGGCGTACTTCTGCGAGATCGTGCGTGCCGGCGTGCAGTCGATTTCCAAAGGCCAGATGGGCGCCGCGCAAGCGCTGGGCATGAACTACGCGCAGACCATGCGCCTGATCATCCTGCCCCAGGCCTTCCGCAAGATGACCCCGTTGCTGCTGCAACAGAGCATCATCCTCTTCCAGGACACCTCGCTGGTATACACCGTGGGCCTGGTGGACTTCCTCAACTCGGCACGTTCCAACGGCGATATCATCGGGCGCTCCCATGAGTTCCTGATCTTCGCCGGCGTCGTCTACTTCATCATCAGCTTCTCCGCTTCGTGGCTGGTCAAGCGCCTGCAAAAAAGGATCACCGTATGATTTCCATCAAGAACGTCAACAAGTGGTACGGCGACTTCCAGGTACTGACCGATTGCAGCACCGAGGTCAAGAAAGGTGAGGTGGTGGTAGTCTGCGGCCCGTCGGGCTCGGGCAAGTCCACCCTGATCAAGTGCGTCAACGCGCTGGAGCCGTTCCAGAAGGGCGACATCGTGGTCGACGGCACGTCGATCTCCGACCCGAAGACCAACCTGCCGAAGCTGCGTTCGCGGGTGGGCATGGTGTTCCAGCACTTCGAACTGTTCCCGCACCTGACCATCACCGAGAACCTGACCATTGCGCAGCGCAAGGTGCTGGGCCGCAGCGAGGCAGAAGCCACCCAAAAGGGCCTGGCCCTGCTCGACCGTGTAGGGCTCAGCGCCCACGCCAAGAAGCACCCCGGCCAACTCTCCGGCGGGCAGCAGCAACGCGTGGCCATCGCCCGCGCCTTGGCAATGGACCCGGTCGTCATGCTGTTCGACGAACCCACCTCGGCACTGGACCCTGAAATGGTCAGCGAGGTGCTGGACGTGATGGTGCAACTGGCCCACGAAGGCATGACCATGATGTGCGTGACCCACGAGATGGGCTTTGCCCGCAAGGTCGCCAACCGGGTCATCTTCATGGACAAGGGCAGCATCATCGAAGACTGCACCAAGGAAGAGTTCTTCGGCGATCAGAGTGCCCGCGACCAGCGCACCCAGCACTTCCTCAGCAAGATCCTGCAGCACTAATCCGGCCACTGCATCCGCTGCCACGGGACCCACCGGGCAGCGGATGCTGGTCGTGACAAGGCCACTGTGATGAAATGCGACCCCTCGCTACTGCTCCCTGCCAAGCCTGCCGTGAATTCCCGCCTGATCCGACAATTGCTGTTACCGCCACTGATCATTCTGCTGATGGTCGGCCTGGGAATGGCTGGCTACCTGATCAGCGAGAGCAACGGCATCCGCACCCTCAGCGAAAACGGCGAGCGCCAGCTGGAGCTGCACGCGCGTACGGTCGAAAGCGAAATCAGCAAATATACCTACCTGCCCAGCCTGCTCGAGCTGGAAGACAGCGTTTCACACCTGCTCACCGAGCCGGACGGCGGCTCGCGCCAAACGGTCAATGAATACCTTGAGGGGCTAAATCGGCGCAGCCGCAGCCGCGCCATCTTCGTCCTCGACACCAATGGCCGGGTACAGGCCACCAGCAACTGGCGCGACGCCGACTCGTTTCTCGGTGAAGACCTGTCGTTCCGCGCCTACTTTCAGACGGCTGTGCGCGGCGAACCCGGGCGTTTCTACGGCATCGGCAGTACCACGGGCGAAGCCGGCTATTACCTGGCCCATGGGCTTGAAGAACACGGCAAGATCATTGGCGTGGCGGTGATCAAGGTGCGTCTGGATACGCTCGAGGAGCGCTGGCAGCGTGCCCGCCTGGAAGCATTCGTCAGCGACGAGAACGGCATCATCATCCTCTCCAGTGACCCGGCCCGACGCCTGAAGTCGGTGCGCCCGCTGACCCCGCAAATCAAGGAGCGCCTGGCGCGCAGCCTGCAATACTACTGGTGGCCGCTCAACGAACTGCAGCCACTGGCCCGGGAAACCCTGGCCGATGGCGTGGAAAAGCTGACCTTTCCGGCCAACAGTGAAACCGCGCACGGCAAGCAGCACGAAGTCGCCTACCTGGCCCAGACCCGGCGCCTGGCCGATACACCCTGGCACTTCACCCTGCTGACCCCGCTGCAGGACCTGCGCCGCGAATCCATGGTGCAGGGCGTCCTGGTGGGCGTAGCCTTTGCCTTGCTGGCCATACTCGGCATCGCCTGGAACGAGCGGCGCAAGGTCATTGCCACCCGCCTGGCGGCCCGCGAAGCACTTGAGGCAGCCAACAACCAGCTGGAGCGACGCATTGCCGAACGCACGGCAGACCTGCGCGCCAGCAACGAACGCCTGAAAGGCCAGATTCGCGAGCGCAGGCATGCCGAACAGACCCTGCGCCACGCCCAGGATGAGCTGGTGCAGGCTGGCAAGCTGGCCGCCATCGGGCAGATGTCCACCAGCATTGCCCATGAACTGAACCAGCCGCTGGCCGCGCTGCGCACGTTGTCTGGCAACACCGTGCGCTTCCTCGAACGCGGGGCGCTGGAAACGGCCAGTACCAACCTGCGTACCATGAACGACCTGATCGACCGCATGGGGCGCATCACCGCCAGCCTGCGCTCGTTCGCCCGGCGCAGTGACGACAGCGGCCAGGCCTCACTGGCCAAGGCGGTAGAGGCCACCTTGCAGGTGTTGGCCAACCGCATCAGCGCCTGCCATTTGCAGTTGCACCACCAGTTCGAGGACCAGCAACTGGCCATCGACCAGACCCGCCTGGAGCAGATTCTGGTCAACCTGATCGGCAACGCCCTCGATGCCATGGCCGCACAACCGTTGCCCGAGCTGTGGCTGGAAGGCGAGCTGCAGGGTGACAAGTACCGCTTGCAGGTGCGCGACAATGGCCACGGCATCGACGCTGAGGCGCGCAAGCACCTGTTCGAACCTTTCTTCACCACCAAACCGGGCGAACATGGCCTGGGCCTGGGTCTGACCCTGTCGGCGAGCCTTGCCGCCGCCGCCAAGGGCAGCCTCAATGTCGAGCACCCCGCCACTGGCGGCACGGCCTTCGTCCTGGCTCTGCCCCTGGTCACCCCTCCTAGCGAACCGGCAGAGCAACCATGAACCAAGCGCCACTTACCGTCCTGATCGTTGAAGACGACCCGCATGTGCTGCTCGGCTGCCAGCAGGCACTGGCCCTGGAGGACATCGCCTGCGAGGGCGTGGGCAGCGCCGAGCAAGCGCTGGAACGCATCGGCGACGATTTCGCCGGCATCGTCGTCAGCGATATCCGCCTGCCGGGCATCGATGGCCTGGAACTGCTCAACCGCCTGAAGGCCCGTGACCGCAGCCTGCCGGTGGTGTTGATTACCGGTCACGGTGACATCGACATGGCGGTCGGTGCCATGCGCAATGGCGCCTACGACTTCATGGAAAAACCGTTCTCCCCCGAACGCCTGGTCGACGTGGTGCGCCGCGCCCTCGAACATCGCGGGCTGTCACGCGAGGTGGTGGCCCTGCGCCGTCAACTGGCCGAGCAGAGCAGCCTGGAGGGGCGCATCATTGGTCGTTCGCCGGCCATGGAACACTTGCGCGAACTGATCGCCAACGTCGCCGATACCTCGGCCAACGTGCTGATCGAAGGCGAGACCGGTACCGGCAAGGAGCTGGTCGCCCGCTGCCTGCACGATTTCAGCCGGCGCCAGGGCCAGCCCTTTGTAGCGCTGAACTGTGGCGGCCTGCCGGAAAACCTGTTCGAGAGCGAGATTTTCGGCCACGAGGCCAACGCCTTCACTGGCGCCGGCAAACGCCGTATCGGCAAGATCGAACACGCCAACGGAGGCACGCTGTTCCTCGATGAAGTGGAAAGCATGCCGATCAACCTGCAGATCAAGCTGCTGCGCGTACTGCAGGAACGCACGCTGGAGCGGCTGGGCTCGAACCAGAGCATCCCGGTGGACTGCCGGGTGATTGCAGCGACCAAGGCCGACCTCGATAGCATGGGCCAGAGCGGCCAGTTCCGCAGCGACCTGTACTACCGGCTGAACGTGGTAACCCTGGAGCTGCCTCCCCTGCGCGAGCGCCGTGAAGACATCACGCAGTTGTTCGAACACTTCCTCCAGCAGTCAGCCCTGCGCTTCGACCGTGAAGCACCGATGCTGGACAGCCAGATCCTGTCACGCCTGATGGCCCACGACTGGCCGGGCAACGTGCGCGAGTTGCGCAACGTGGCCGAACGCTATGCCCTGGGCCTGCCGGCGTTCAAAAAGGGCCCCAGCGGCGGCGCCAGCCAGGGCCTGGGCTTTGCCGAGGCAGTGGAAGCGTTCGAGCGCAACCTGCTCAGCGATGCACTGCAACGCACGGGCGGCAACCTGAGCCAGGCCAGCCAGGAGCTGGGCATGGCCAAGACCACGCTGTTCGACAAAGTGAAAAAGTACGGCCTCGGCTGACCTCAACCCAAACTGGAAAGAAAACGTGGACCTGGTATTCAAAGCTGCGCTCGGTGCTGGCGTGGTGGTGCTGCTGGCGGTGCTGTCGAAGACGCGCAACTACTACATCGCAGGGCTGGTGCCGCTGTTTCCCACCTTTGCCCTGATTGCCCACTACATCGTTGGCAAGGGGCGCGGCATTGCCGACTTGAAGGCCACCATCCTGTTCGGCATGTGGTCGATCATTCCCTATTTCGTGTACCTGGCAACCCTGTATGTGCTGGTCGACCGCCTGCGCCTGGAGACGTCGATGGCCCTGGCCACGGTAGCGTGGCTGATGGCCGCGACCGTGCTGGTGACCTTGTGGGTGCGGATGCACTGATCAAAATGCGCGCTGGCTGCTTCGCGGAGTCAGAGCCCGGCGATGTGCGTGACCTCTTGCCTGTGCGCCTGCAAATAAGGCAATACCGCCCCCAGCAGCGGCGCCTTGAACGGCTCCTGAAAGCGGTGCGCCAACCCAGGTATCAGGCGCAACTGGCTGCCCTGGATATGCGCCGCCAGGTGCACGCCGTGCATCACCGGCAACAACGGGTCGGCCGTGCCATGCACCACCAGCGTCGGCACACGAAGCTGGTTCAAAAGCTCGACGCGGCTGGGCTCGGCCAGTATCGCCATGATCTGGCGCTTGGCCCCGTCCGGGTTGAACGCCCGGTCATAGGCGACCGCCGCCTGGCGCAGCAATACTGCGCGGTCGTCCCGCACCTCGGGGCTGCCTAAAGCCGCCAGCAGGTCGGCCTGCTGCTCGATGGCCACTTCGCGGTTCGGCGCGCTACGCCGGGCCAGCAGTTGCACCAGCGCCGGGGCCGGCGCAGGCAGCCCCGCTGCCCCTGAACTGGACATGACCAATGTCAGGCTGCGCACGCGCTCGGGGGCCATGGCTGCCAGATGCTGGGCGATCATGCCGCCCATGCTCACGCCCAAGACATGAAACTGGCGTACACCCAATGCGTCCATCAGGCGCAAGCCGTCATCGGCCATATCCGTCAGCGTATAGGGCGCCGCCACCGGCAGGCCCAGCTTGTAGCGCAACAGCTCGACCGTCAGGTTGGCCGACGGTGGCACCTGGTTCCAGCGTGACAGGCCGACATCGCGGTTGTCGTAGCGGATCACCCGAAAGCCTTGGCGGCACAGGGCCTCGACCACATCGTCCGGCCAATGAATCAGCTGCCCGCCCAGGCCCATCACCAGCAGCAAGGCCGGGTCACGCTGCGCCCCGACGCTCTGGTACACCAGGCTGACGGCGCCCAGCTCGGCACGCTGCACCGGCACATGGGCGTCACAATGCTGTTCGGCGAAACTCGCCGGTACGCTGAACATGAAGAAAAGAAAAAGCCAAAAAGCCCGCATGAAAGAAACACCAGAATGCAGATCCCCAGTAGAGCGCGAGTCTGATGAATTCTGTTCGATCGCGCTGCCACAGTTCGGTGACAGTTTCATGACTCCCGCCAGGCGGTGCATCCAAATGCCCAGTCGACAGCCGCGCCAACATGAGGGAAACTCAACTCACCCCCTGTTTCTTTAAATTTCAACCCCGGAGTCAGCAGTGCTGGAGATCCGCCACCTGAAAACCCTTCATGCCCTGCGCGAAGCCGACAGCCTGGTGGAGGCCGCCGAGCGCCTGCACCTGACCCAGTCGGCGCTATCGCACCAGTTCAAGGAACTGGAAGAACGCCTGGGCCTGCCCCTGTTCGTGCGCAAGACCAAGCCGATCCGCTTCACCAGTGCCGGGCTTCGCCTGCTGCAACTGGCCGATGCCACCCTGCCGCTGCTGCGCGGCGCCGAGCGCGACATCGCGCGCCTGGCCGGCGGCACTGCCGGGCGCCTGCACATGGCCATCGAATGCCATAGCTGCTTCCAGTGGCTGATGCCAACCATCGACCAGTTCCGCGACGCCTGGCCGGAGGTGGAGCTGGACCTGGCCTCCGGCTTTGCCTTCGCCCCATTGCCGGCCCTGGCCCGCGGCGACCTGGACCTGGTGGTGACCTCCGACCCGGTGGACCTGGCAGGCATCACGTATGTGCCACTGTTCACCTATGAGGCAATGCTGGCGGTGGCCAACCAGCACCCGCTGGCCAGCAAGCCTTACATGGTGCCGCAAGATCTGCTCGACCAGACGCTGATCACCTACCCGGTGGAGCGCGACCGCCTGGACATCTTCACCCGCTTCCTGGAGCCGGCCGACATCGAGCCGGCCGCCGTACGCACCTCGGAGCTGACGGTAATGATGATGCAGCTGGTAGCCAGCGGCCGCGGGGTATGCGGCATGCCGCACTGGGCACTGCACGAGTACAGCTCGCGCGGCTATGTGAAGGGCAAACGCCTGGGTGAGAAAGGCCTGTTCGCCACCCTTTATGCGGCCGTGCGCACCGACATGCTCGATGCGCCTTACATGCGCGACTTTTTGCTGACCGCCAAAGACACCTCGTTCGCCACCCTCGATGGGGTCAGCGCGGTGCGTTGAGCGCCTGGCGGTACAGCGGCAGGATCAGGTCGCGGGTCAGCGGCGCCAGTGGCATGACGGGCGCCTGGTCAGCGGCCAGCCAGACAACCTCTTCGATCTCCGCAGCCGGGACCACGGCTGCGGCGCTGTCGACACGAAACAACTCGGCCTGCACTTCGAAGCCTGGCTCGTTGGCGGCTGGGGCACTGAACTGGCCCAGGTGCACAGCCTGGGCCGGGTCGATGTGCAAGCCCAGCTCCTCGTTCAACTCGCGCACCAGTGCCTGCACCGGCGTTTCACCGGCATCGATCTTGCCGCCTGGCTGCATGAAAGCCCCGGTGCCGCGCTTGCGCACCAGCAGGGTTCGGCCCTGAGGGTCGATCAGCAGGGCGGCGGCGATGCGGATTATGTTCGGCATGAATCATACTCACTCAAGAAATCAAAGAAGGTATCGCCTGCGCTGGCCGGCGATAGGGCCAGCGCAGGCAACATAGCATCCGCGACGAACGGCCCCTTGCCAACCCGCCGCGTACACTCCATAACCAACACATGAACCTGCCCGCCAAACACCACCCGGTGCTCGCGCTGTTCCACCCTGCCGTGCGCACCTGGTTCCGTCGCCATTTCGCCACGGTCACTGAAGCCCAGGCACAGGCCTGGCCGCTGATCCATGCGGGCCAGTCGATGTTACTGGCCGCGCCGACCGGTTCGGGCAAAACCCTCAGTGCTTTCCTGGCGGTGCTCGACGAGCTGTTCCGTGAAGGCCTGGAGCACCAAGGTGAGCTGCCCGCGCAAACCCAGGTGATCTACGTTTCACCGCTGAAGGCCCTGTCGAATGATATTCGCCTGAACCTCCAGGCCCCGCTCGAAGGCATCAGCCTGGCCCTCACAGACCAGGGCCTGAACGCCCCACACATCACCACAGCCGTGCGCACGGGCGACACGCCACAAAAGGAACGTGCTGCCATGCGCAAGCTGGCCCCGCACATTCTGGTGACAACCCCCGAATCGCTGTACGTGTTGATGGGCTCGGCTTCGGGCCGTGAAGGCCTGGCCAACGTGCACACGGTAATCGTCGACGAAATTCACGCATTGGCCGGCAACAAGCGTGGCGCCCACCTGGCGCTGACCCTCGAACGCCTGCAAGCCTTGTGCAAACGGCCACTGCGGCGTATCGGCCTGTCCGCCACGCAACGCCCGGTCGAGCGGGTGGCACAGTTTCTGGTCGGTAGCGGGCGCCCCTGCGCCATCGTCGATGTAGGCCATGCGCGCGAACGCGATCTGGCCATCGAAGTGCCGCCGGTGCCACTTGGCGCGGTAATGGCCAATGATGTCTGGGGCCTGGTCTACGACCGCTTGGCCACCCTTGCCCGCGAACACCGCACCACGCTCGTATTCGTCAACACCCGGCGCCTTGCCGAGCGCATCACCCGTCACCTCAGCGACCGGCTGGGCAAGGAGGCGGTCGCCGCGCACCATGGCAGCCTGTCCAAGGAGCTGCGCCTGGGTGCAGAGCAGCGGCTCAAGCGCGGCCATTTGCAGGTGCTGGTCGCCACCGCTTCGCTGGAGCTGGGCATTGATATCGGCGATATCGACCTGGTGTGCCAGATCGCCTCGCCAGGTTCGATTGCCGCCTTCCTGCAACGGGTTGGCCGCGCCGGCCACCAGGTGGACGGCGTGCCCAAGGGGCGCCTGTTCGCCACCTCACGCGATGACCTGATCGAATGCGTGGCCCTGCTGGACTGCGTGCGCCAAGGCGAACTGGACGAGCTGCACATACCCCGGGCACCGCTGGACGTGCTGGCCCAGCAGATCGTGGCCGAAGCCAGTAACAAGGACTGGCACGAACAAGCCCTGTTCGACTGCTTGCGCCAGGCCACGCCCTACACCGAGCTCGACCAGCGCCACTACCAGGCGCTGCTCAGCATGCTCGCCGAGGGCTACAACGGCCGCCAGGGTATCCGCAGCGCCTATTTGCACCGCGATGCGGTCAGCGGCACCTTGCGCGGCCGTCGCGGCAGCCAACTGACGGCGTTGACCAGCGGCGGCACCATCCCTGACAACGCCGACTACACCGTACTGCTGGAACCACAGGCGCTGAACATTGGCAGCGTCAATGAAGACTTTGCCGTGGAGAGCATTGCCGGCGATATCTTCCAGCTGGGCAACGCCTCCTATCGCATTCTGCGCGTCGAGGCGGGCCGCGTACGGGTGGAAGATGCCCATGGCCTGCCGCCGACCATTCCGTTCTGGCTGGGTGAAGCGCCCGGGCGCAGCAACGAGCTGTCTGCCGCCGTGGCGCGGCTGCAGGCACGGGTCGACCAGCAACTGGCCCAGGCTGACGGCGACATGGTCGAGGTACTGGCATGGTTGCAGGCTACCTTCGAACTGGACGAAGACAGCGCCAGCCAGTTGCTCGACTACCTGGCCCGCACCCGCGAGGTGCTTGGCGCCCTGCCCTCGCAGGACACGCTGGTGATGGAGCGCTTTTTCGATGAGTCCGGCGGGACCCAGCTGATCATCCATTCGCCCTACGGCAGCCGCATCAACCGCGCGTGGGGCCTGGCCCTGCGCAAACGCTTCTGCCGCACCTTCAATTTCGAGCTGCAGGCTGCCGCCAGCGAAGATGCCATCGTGCTGTCGCTGTCGACCAGCCACAGTTTCGCGCTGGACGAGGTGTGGCATTACCTCAATAGCCGCAGTGCCGAGCAGATCCTCGTCCAGGCGGTGCTGGATGCGCCGCTGTTTGGCGTACGCTGGCGCTGGAACGCCGGCGTTGCAATGGCCCTCCCGCGCTTCGTGGGCGGGCGCAAGGTCGCGCCACAGATCCAGCGCATGAAGAGCGAAGACTTGGTGGCCGCCGTGTTCCCAGACCAGATCGCCTGCCTGGAAAACATTGCCGGCGAGCGGCAGATACCCGATCACCCGCTGGTCGAACAAACCCTGGACGACTGCCTGCATGAGGCGATGGACAGCGAAGGTTGGCTGGCCCTGTTGCGACGCATGGAAAGCGGGGCGGTACGTCTGTTGTGCCGCGACCTGCCCGCGCCTTCGCCACTGGCCTCTGCCATTCTCAATGCCAAGCCGTACGCTTTTCTGGACGATGCCCCGCTGGAAGAACGGCGCACCCAGGCAGTACTCAACCGACGCTGGAGCGAAGTGCACAGTGGCGACGACCTGGGCGCGCTGGACGCTGATGCCATCGCCGCCGTCGCGGCAGAAGCCTGGCCACAGCCAGGCAATGCAGACGAAATGCACGAAGCGCTGATGGGCCTGGGCGCCATCAGCCAAGCTGAAGTGCAGGGCAATGCCAGCTGGGACCTGTTGCTCAGGCAACTGGCCAAAAATGGTCGGGCCTTGCGCCTGGCGGACGAAAAGCTGTGGTTGGCGCGTGAGCGACTGGGCCTGCTGCAGAGCGTGTATCCGGACGCTGTGCTGGAACCTGCCTTGCAGATGCTGCCTGGGTTCGATCAGGCCCCCGAGCCGGACCTTGCCCTGACTGAACTGTTACGTGCCCGTCTGAGTGGCCATGGCCCCAGCACCGCGCCACAGATAGCCGCACCGCTTGGCAAGCCGTTGCCAGCCGTCGAGCAGGCACTGGCCCGCCTGGAAGCTGAAGGCTATGTGCTGCGCGGGCATTTCAGCCCTGGTGCAACCGACCTGCAGTGGTGCGAACGCCATTTGCTGGCGCGCATTCATCGCTACACCGTGAAACGCCTGCGCCGGGAGATCGAACCGGTCAGCCTCCAGGACTTCATGCGCTTTCTGTTCGACTGGCAGCACTTGGCACCTGACGAGCGCTTGCGTGGTCCGCAGGCACTGGCCGAAGTGCTGGGCCAGTTGCAGGGGTTCCCCAGCGCCGCCGGGGCGTGGGAGGCGGAACTGCTGCCTTCGCGCATCAAGGACTACAGCCCCCACTGGCTCGACGATGCCTGCCGCAGCGGCCAGTTTGCCTGGAGCCGGCTGGCGGCAACTTTGGCGAGCAGCACCCTATCAAGTACCCCACTGGTGCTGCTGCCGCGCGACCAGCTGAACACATGGCGCAGCCTGGCGCCCGCCCCAACGGTGGATGCCCTTGGCCTGCGTGCGCAACGTGTGCACGAAGCGCTTAAAACCGAGGGGGCGCTGTTCTTCGATGAACTGGCGCATGAGGCACGTCTGCTGCCCAGCGAACTGGAAACTGCGCTGCAGGAGCTGGTGGGTTCGGGCCTGGTCGGTGCGGACAGTTTCACCGGCTTACGCAGCCTGATCACCCCTGCAGCCAAGCGCAGCTCTCGTAACAGCCGCCGTGGCCACCCGCCGCTTTCCAGCAGCATGGCGCATGCCGGGCGCTGGGCACTGCTGCGCCGCAGCGCTACGCCACCGGATCAAGACCAGCGCCTGGAGTACATCGCCCGCACCCTGCTGCGCCGCTATGGCGTGATCTGCTGGCGGCTGCTGGAGCGCGAGAGTGATGTACTGCCGCCCTGGCGTGAACTGCTGCGCTGCTATCACCGGCTGGAGGCGCGTGGCGAGATCCGTGGTGGGCGCTTCATTGCCGGGCTGGCGGGTGAACAGTTCGCCTTGCCGGAGGCGGTGGGGTTGCTGCGGCAGGTGCGCCGCCGCGACCCGGACGGGACGTTGCTGGTAGTGAGTGGCAATGACCCGCTGAACCTGACCGGCTCGTTGCTGCCCGGGGCGAAAGTGCCAGCGGTGAGTGGTAACCGCTTGTTGTATCGCGACGGGGTACCGGTGGCGGTACGGGTGGCCGGGCGTTACTCGTATCTGGTCGAGGCGCTCGCACAAGAGCAGGAAATCTGGCGGCAGAAACTGCTGCGTGACAAGCACTGAGCGTTAGCGGCTGTACCGGCCCTATCGCCGGCAAGCCAGCTCCCACAAAGATGTCACTTCGCTCGAAGCTGGTGATGACCTGTAGGAGCTGGCTTGCCGGCGATAGGGCGGGTACAGCCAGTACATAACTTGGCGAGAATGATTTTCGCTACCCCGATTTTAATTTGCAGGGCCCCGCAACTTGGCTATGGTCGGGGTTTGCCCCCAGGCCCTGAGCCTGACCGCGCCATCGCAAGGACCCTGTATGAGCCTGTCACTCCTCAGTCGCTATGCCTTCTTCGCAGCCTGCGTGCTGTTCACCTTGGCGAGCTTGCCCTTCACCCACCACGAATGGTTGTGGCCGTTCACCCTGACCACGGGCATCCTCAGCCTGATCGGCTTGTTCGACCTGCTGCAGCAACGCCATGCCGTACGCCGCAACTACCCGATCCTGGGCAACATCCGCTATCTGGTCGAGGCCATTCGCCCGGAAATCCGCCAGTACTTGCTGGAGTCCGACAGCGACGCCCTGCCATTCTCCCGCGCTCAGCGCTCGTTGGTGTACGCCCGGGCCAAGAACGAAGCCTCGGACAAACCGTTCGGCACCCTGATAGACGTATACGAGTCTGGTTTCGAGTTCATCGGCCACTCCATGCGCCCGGCGCCGCTGGCCGACCCGAGCAGCTTCCGCGTCATCGTCGGCGGGCCGCAGTGCAGCCAGCCGTACTCGGCCTCGATCTTCAACATTTCGGCCATGAGCTTCGGCTCTCTCAGCGCCAATGCCATCCGCGCCCTCAACCAGGGCGCCAAGCTGGGCAACTTCCACCATGACACCGGCGAAGGCAGTATCAGCCCTTATCACCGCGAGCATGGCGGCGACCTGGTCTGGGAACTGGGCAGCGGCTACTTCGGTTGCCGCACGCCGGACGGGCGTTTCGACCCCGAACGCTTCGCCGCCCAGGCGCGCAGCCCGCAGGTGCGCATGATCGAAATCAAGATGAGCCAGGGCGCCAAGCCCGGCCACGGCGGCATCCTGCCCAAACACAAGGTAACCCAAGAGATTGCCGAGACCCGAGGCGTGCTGATGGGCGAAGACTGCATCTCGCCGTCGCGCCACAGCGCTTTCTCCACGCCGATCGAGATGATGCAGTTCATTGCCCAGCTGCGTGAGCTGTCCGGCGGCAAACCAGTCGGCTTCAAGTTCTGCCTGGGCCACCCGTGGGAGTTCATGGGCATCGCCAAGGCCATGCTGGAAACCGGCATCCTGCCCGACTTCATCGTCGTCGATGGCAAGGAAGGCGGCACCGGCGCCGCACCGGTAGAGTTCACCGACCATATCGGTGTGCCGCTGCGCGAAGGCCTGCTGTTCGTGCACAACACGCTGGTTGGCCTGAACCTGCGTGACAAGATCAAGCTCGGGGCCAGCGGCAAGATCGTCAGCGCCTTCGACATCGCCAGCGTGCTGGCCATTGGTGCTGACTGGGCCAACTCGGCGCGTGGCTTCATGTTCGCCATTGGCTGCATCCAGTCGCAGAGCTGCCACACCAACAAGTGCCCCACCGGCGTGGCCACGCAAGACCCACTGCGCCAGCGCGCTCTGGTGGTGCCGGACAAGGCCCAACGGGTGCTGAACTTCCACCACAACACCTTGCGTGCCCTGGCCGAAATGCTCGCGGCGGCGGGCCTGGACCACCCGGCGCAGCTGGAAGCCAAGCACCTGGTGCGGCGCGTCTCGGCCACCGAGATCAAGCTGTTCTCGCAGATGCATGTGTTCTTGAAACCGGGCGAGTTGCTGACCGGCGAGGTGAACGGGCAGTTCTATTCACGCATGTGGCAACTGGCCCGGGCCGACAGCTTTGAGCCACACAGCGAAGTGGCTGCCTGATAGAGCCCTGGGGCTGCTACGCAGCCAGATCGCGACACAAGGCCGCTCCTGCAGAAATACGCGATCTCCTGTAGGAGCGGCCTTGCGCCGCGATGGGCCGCAAAGCGGCCCCAGAGGTTTCAGATCAGGAAGCAGTACTGGCCACACCTTGTACGTCTTTCGGCGCCAGACGGAACGCGTAGTACAGCACGGTCAGCAGCACCAGGAACGCCGGGCCAATGTACAGGGCCACACGGGTATCCTCGAAGTACGCCATCAAGCCAACCACCAGCACCAGGAAACCCAGCGCCAGGTAGGAGCTCAGCGGCCACAGCCACATGCGGTACTTCAGTGCCTTGCGCTCAGCAGTGGAAAGACCGGCACGGAACTTGAGCTGCGCCAGCAGGATCATCACCCAGGTCCAGATTGCACCGAAGGTGGCAATCGACGTTACCCAGACAAACACTTTTTCCGGCACCAGGTAGTTGGCCAGCACGCCCAGCAGTAGCGCGCCGATCGACAGCAGCAGTGCATTGCGCGGTACGCCATTCTTCGAGGTACGGGCAAAGGCGGCAGGGGCCTGGCCGTTTTGTGCCAGGCTGTAGAGCATGCGCCCGGTGCTGAAAATCCCGCCGTTGCACGACGACAGTGCCGCGGTGATGACCACGAAGTTGATGATGCCGGCGGCGGTCTTGATGCCGAGGCGCTCGAAGGTCATGACGAACGGGCTACCCTGGCTGCCAATTTCGTTCCACGGGTAGATCGACAGGATCACGAACAACGCACCGACGTAGAACAGCAGGATGCGCCAGAACACCGAGCCAATGGCCTGTGGGATGGTCTTTTGCGGGTTGCGTGCTTCGCCGGCGGTCAAACCGATCATTTCCACACCCAGGTAGGCGAACATCACCATCTGCAGCGACATCAGCACGCCGGTCACGCCATTCGGCATGAAGCCGCCGTTGCTCCACAGGTTGGAGACACCTACAGCCACACCGTCATTGCCGAAGCCGAAGGCAATGACACCGATGCCGCCAAGGACCATGGCGATGATGGTGACAATCTTGATCAGGGCGAACCAGAACTCGAATTCACCAAAGGCCTTCACCGCTACCAGGTTAACGGCGCCCATGCTACCCAAGGCTGCCAGGGCCCAGATCCAGCGGGGCACGTCGGGGAACCAGATACCCATGTAGATGGCTACTGCAGTAATTTCGGCGACACAGGTCACCAACCAGAGGAACCAGTAGTTCCACCCGGTGAGGAAGCCCGCCAGCGGGCCGAGGTAGTCTTGGGCATAGCGGCTGAACGACCCGGCGACCGGGTTATGCACGGCCATTTCGCCAAGGGCGCGCATGATCACCAGGATGGCCAAGCCACCGATGATGTAGGACAGCATGATGGCAGGGCCGGCCATTTCGATGGCTTTGGCCGAACCGAGGAAAAGACCGACGCCGATACAGGCGCCCAGCGCCATCAGGCGGATGTGCCGTTCGCCCAGTTCACGCTTGAGCGGGCCGCCTTCATTGGCCTGGCCATGGGCAGAGTGGTTGCCGACTGGCATAGCAATACAACCTCATTTTGTTATTGGATTTGACCTTCGTGCAGCACCGGCCAGGCCGATAGGCGTGGCGTCTGCTTGCCAGGCTGGCTTCGTGGGCCGGCCCGTGTGCCGGGGTAGAGCGCCCGGCAGGGCGAAGGGGCCGAGCAGTATAGGAAGACCGTTGCAGGGTTTTTCGCTGTATATACAGGAATAATCAGCAAGTTTTCTCGCCCGTGCAGCGGCCCGGAAAACTGCCCCGGCACCATAGCAACATCTCGGGGTCAAAAAACCCACACCAAAGCCGCATAGCCCTACCCGCTTTTCTCCACCTCCTACAAATTTTTCACCTCACCCGCTCAACGTCTAAGCTTCAGACAAGCAAGACGAAAACACCTGGCCGGATTGAAGACTATGGGCGCACTGTGGCAATCGGAACCAAGCAGAACGGAAGCACCCGAGATACCTCCGGCCGAGACGCCCCAACCGAAGCCCCCCCGTCAGCGTCGGCTTTGGTGGCGGCTGATCATCCTCATCCTGCTGGTGGCGCTGGTAGCCATCGGCTTCGCTGCGTATGACGAATTCCGCACCTCCGAACTGCAATCGCGCGAGTTCAGCAAACTGGCCGCTACGCTGACCTACTCGCTGGAGCCTGGCCCTAGTGACGCCATTATCTACCCCGGTGAAGGGCCGTTCGACAAACGACTGGGCTACAGCGCCCTGGGCGAATTCCTGCCACGCCTGCTCAAGCGCGATTACCTGATCACTGAACAGGTGAGGTTCTCCCCTGCGCTGATGAACTACGTCGATCATGGGCTGTTCGCGCCCTATATCGAGAAAATTCAGGCCGGCCTGTCGATCACTGACTGCCGCGGCGACACGCTGTACCAGTACAACTATCCACAGCACCTGTACCCGAACTTTGCCGCGATCCCGCCGGTGATGGTCAACAGCCTGTTGTTCATCGAGAACCGCGACCTGCTCGATACCCAGGACCCGCGCAACAACCCCGCCGTGGACTGGCCACGCTTTGCCAAAGCCGCCTACAGCCAGGTGGCCAAGTACCTGGCTTTGCCTGGTCAGTCTGCGGGCGGCAGCACGTTGGCCACGCAACTGGAAAAGTACCGCCACTCACCGGACGGCCTGACCGTGTCGGGTGCCGAGAAAATCCGACAGATGATTTCTGCCAGCGTGCGCGCCTACCGGGGCGGCCCGGATACCACCGAAGCACGCCAGCGCATCGTGCGCGACTACCTCAACAGTGTGCCGCTGTCGGCCGTGCCCGGGCACGGCGAAGTACACGGCATGGCCGAAGGCTTGCGGGTGTGGTACGGCGCCGACTTCGACCAGGTCAACCTGGCGCTGAATTCCACCGCCACTGACGCCGAAAGCATGGCCACACGCGGCCTTGCCCTGCGCCAGGTGCTGTCGCTGATGATTGCCCAGCGCCGCCCGTCCCACTACCTGTCCAAGGGCCGGGTCGAGCTGGCCGAACTCACCGATTCGCACATCCGCGTGCTCGCCGCAAACAATGTGATAGAGCAGCCACTGGCCGAAGCCGCACTGGCCAGCAAAGCGGTCTATCGCGACTGGGTAGCGCAGCCAACCATCGTGCCGATCGTCACCAACAAGGGCATCAGCCTGGCGCGTAACCGGCTGGCAGCCATGCTCAACCGCCCGCTGTATGATCTCGACCGCCTCGATGTGTCGGCCACCAGTACCCTGCAGGCCGACCTGCAACTGCAGGTCAGCCAGTACCTGAAAAACCTTGCCGACCCCGAGTTTGCCGCGCAGATGGGGCTGATCGGCGAGCGCCTGCTCACCACCAAGACCACCGACCAGGTGAGCTACAGCTTCACTTTGTTTGAGCGCACGGCCGACGGCTCGCGAGTACGGGTGCAGACCGACAGCACCAACCAGCCCTTTGACATCAACGAAGGCAGCAAGCTGGAGCTGGGCTCCACCGCCAAGTTGCGGGTGCTGACCACATACCTGGAGATCATCGCCGAACTGCATGACAAGTACGCCGGCAAGCCCGCTGCCGAGTTGAAGAAGGTCGAAGTCGCCGAACTCGACCGCATTACCCAGTGGTCGCTGGAATGGCTGGCGCAGAACAGCAAGAACCAGAGCCTGGACGCCATGCTCGACGCCGCGCTGGAGCGCAAATACTCCGCCAATACCGGTGAAGCCTTTTTCACAGGCGGCGGCATGCACGTGTTCAACAACTTCCGCAAGGAAGACAACAGCCGCAACCCGACACTCAAGGATGCCCTACGCGAATCGATCAACCTGCCGTTCATCCGCCTGATGCGCGACCTGGTGCGCTACGTGACCTACCAGCAGCCGTACAACCGCGTGCCGCTGCTCAAGGACGACGCCGACCCTCGCCGCCAGGAATACCTGGCCCGCTTCGCCGACAAGGAAGGCACCAACTACCTGATGCGCTTCTGGAAGAAATACCAGCGCAAAACCTCGCAGCAGCGCCTGGACACCTTCCTGGACAGCATGCGCGTGACCCCACAGCGGCTGGCAGCGGTGCACCGCTACCTGTTCCCTGAAGCAGGGCAGGAAACCTTCAATGCCTTCGTACGTGCCCACCTCAAGGGCGACAAGGCTGCCTTGGGCAAGTTGACCGACGGCCGCCTGTCAGAGATGTACGATGCCTATGGCCCCGGTAAATACGACCTGCCCGACCAGGGCTACATTGCCAAGGTCCACCCGCTGGACCTTTGGCTGCTCGGCTACCTGCTGAAGAACCCGAGCTCGACCTTGACCGAAATGGTCAACGCCAGCCGTTTCGAGCGCCAAGAGGTGTACAGCTGGCTGTTCAAGAGCCGCTACCAAGGGGCCCGCGATAGCCGCATCCGCACCATGGTGGAGATCGAAGCCTTCCTCGACATCCACCAGCGCTGGAAGCGCGTTGGCTATCCATTCGACCACCTCGTGCCCTCGCTGGCCACCGCGATCGGCAGTTCGGGCGACCGTCCTGCCGCCCTGTCCGAACTGGTCGGCATCATCCAGAACGACGGCATACGCCTGCCTACCCTGCGCATCGACACCCTGCACTTTGCAGCCAATACACCTTATGAGACCAAGTTGATCACCGACCCGGACCGGGGCGTGCGGATTCTGCCCGTGGAAGTGGCGCGCGCACTGAAAGGCGCCATGTCGCAGGTGGTGGATGCAGGCACGGCGCGGCGTATTTCCGGCAGTTTCAAGCTGCAGGACGGTACACCACTGGTGATGGGGGGCAAGACCGGTACCGGTGACAACCGCATTGAAAGCTTCGGCGCCGGTGGCAGGCTGATTGGCTCGCGCTCGCTGAACCGTACAGCCACCTTTGTGTTCTTCCTTGGCGACAACCACTTCGGCACCCTCACCGCCTTCGTGCCGGGGCGCTCGGCAGAGGCATTCAAATTCACCTCGGCGCTGCCGGTGCAGGTTCTCAAAGGCATGGCCCCGATTCTCATGCCGTACCTGCAGCCGGGCAATCCGAATGAGTGCAAACCGCCACAGGTGGCCGTGAACACAACGACTGCGGCAGGGAACGTATCGAATGACTAGATGATAATCATCAGCATCCAGAGGCTTGTCTTTAGATATATCTTGAGTAATATCTTACGATATATCGCAAACGACGGAGCCCTGTCCCCATGCGCGAACACACCCCCCATGATCCCTTCGAGCGGCGCCCCGGCCGCGGCGAGCGCGGTCCACGCGTCTTCGCCCCAGGTGACCTCAAGCTGCTGATGCTGGACCTGCTCGCAGACCAGCCCGGCCACGGTTACGACCTTATCCGCCAGATCGAAAACCTGTTCGACGGCAGCTACAGCCCTAGCCCCGGGGTGATCTACCCCACGCTGAATTTTCTAGAAGAGGCCGAGTTGATCAGTGGCCAGGTGCAAGGCAGCAAACGCCTCTATGCCATCACCGACGCCGGGCGCAGCGCCCTGGCCGAGCAGGCTGTCGCCCTGGACGGCGTGCGCATGCGCATCGAGGTCAGCAAACGCGCCCTGCGCGGCCACGACCGCCCGCCAGAAATCCATGAAGCAGTCGGCAACCTGCGCCACGCACTGCACATGCACAGCGGCCGCTGGACACCGGAAGAGATCCAACGGGTCCGCGACTTGCTCAACCATACCGCCAAGGCCATCGCCTCCGGGCCGGCCGAACCTGTCAGGGAGGAGGCTTCCCATGAGTGACACCATCCACCGCGTCAACCACCAGATCCGCCAACGCCGTTTGCAGGTACTGCGGGTCACCGAACTGACCCCACGCATGCGCCGCATCACCCTCGGCGGTGCCGAACTGCAGGGTTTCACCAGCGTGGGCAGTGATGACCATATCAAGCTGCTGTTCGCCGAAACGCCGGAGCAACAGCAGGCCATCGAGGCCCGTAATATGGGCCGGGACGGTGGCGCACGGCCGACCATGCGCGAGTACACGCCACGGCGCATCGACCTGGTGGCCAATGAACTGGACATCGACTTCGTACTGCACGGTGATGGCCCCGCCTCCACCTGGGCCGCCCAGGCCGCGCCTGGGCAAACCCTGGACATCGCTGGGCCACGAGCATCAATGGTGGTGCCGGATATTTTCGACAGCTACCTGCTGATCGGTGACGAAACCGCCATTCCGGCGATTGGTCGGCGGTTGGACGAACTGCCGGCTGGCCGCCAGGTGCTGGCGGTGATCCAGATCGAAGACGAGCAGGAGCGCCAGCCGCTGCCGAGCAAGTCACAAGTCGAAGTCATCTGGGTGCGTCGCCAGCAAGAAGATTTGCTGGAACTGTTGAAGAACCTGACCTTGCCGCAAGGTCGGTTGTACGGCTGGGTGGCGCTGGAAAAAGCCCTGACCCGCCAGGCCAAGGCGCTATTGCTGGAAAAAGGGGTGCCGGAGGATGCGCTGAAGGCAGCGGCCTACTGGCGTGCCGACGGGACTGCGGACGACGAGTGATCTTGGTTGCCTGTACTGGCCCTATCGCCGGCAAGCCGGCCCCCACAGTCATTGCACAGCCCATGAAGGCTATGGGGTACCTGCAGGAGGTGGCTTGCCGGCGATAGGGCCAGTGCACGCTAAGCGAATCTGTTCGACCCGCGCCACTTATCCAGCCCCAGCAACACCAGCCCTATCCCCCAGAACCCCGCCAGCACCCCCAGGGCATTGAGCATCACCTGCCCATACCCCAGGCTCGCCACATCGATGAACGGGTAGGCATACACGCCAATCTCGCTCCCCCGCCACAGCGCGTAGGCGAAGTACACCGCCGGGTAAATCGCCCACACCGCCAACTGCCAAAGCCTCAGGCTGCCCTTGGGCACCTCCCACCACCAGTACACGGCATAAAGCACCGGCATCACGTCGTGCAGCAACTCGTCCGCCAGCCATTGCCAGCCCTGCGGTTGCCACAAGTGACGCAGCAACAGGCTGTAGGCCAGCGCCACCAGCACGATGCTGGCAGCCACCGCAGTACTCACCGACGGCGACAGGAAAAAACGCCTGACTCGGCCTTCACGACCGAACGCCGCATAACTGACCACCGCCGCCACCAAGGTATTGGTCAGCACGGTGAAATAGCCGAACACGTTGATCAGGCCGCCAATCAGGCTGGCCTGTTCCTGCCAGCGCGCCAGCAGCACCAGGTATACCTGCACGGTCAGGCCGAACCAGCCGAGCACGGCGATGCTGGTCAGCCAGGGGCGACGCGGCATATCAGGCCTGGCGCTGCAGCTTCACGTACAACTGCTCGACCTTTTCCCGCGCCCACGGTGTCTTGCGCAAAAAGGCCAGGCTCGACTTGATGCTGGGGTTGCTCTTGAAGCAACGCACATCGATGCGTTCGGCCAGGCCCTGCCATTGGTAGTGCGCCACCAGCTCGGTGAGGATCTGTTCAAGGGTCTTGCCGTGCAGCGCGTTGTGTTGGGCCGTGCTCATGCTGTGCTCCGTTGGAAAGATGCGCACCTTACACGAGTGTAGTGGCGGGCGGGATCCGTCAAGTCGACAGAAAAACTGCTGGCCAGGCGTAAAACCTCTGTGCTGAAATAGTTATGTTATGTTGTAACACTAAAAAAGCATCTGCCAAGGAACGCCCCATCGCCATGTTGTACCCAACGCTTCGTCTCTCCCCCCTTGCCGTCGCGCTCTGGCTGGCTGCATCGCCCAGCCAGGCCGTGGAACTCGAACCACAGGTAATTACCGCCAATCCGCTGGGCAACCGCCAGCTGACCGCCCCCAGCACCGTGCTCGAAGGCGACAACCTGCTGCAACAACAGCACGGCAGCCTCGGTGAAACCCTGAACAAGCAGCCCGGGGTCGCCTCTACCTGGTTCGGCCCTGGCGCCAGCCGCCCGGTGATCCGCGGCCTGGACGGCGACCGCATCCGCATCCTGCGCAATGGCGTCGGCGCCCTGGATGCCTCATCGCTGTCCTATGACCACGCCGTGCCGCTGGACCCGGTTACCGTCGAGCGCGTCGAGATCGTCCGTGGCCCGGCCGCCCTGCTCTACGGCGGCAACGCCATCGGTGGCGTGGTCAATACCTTCGACAACCGCATCCCGGACGCACCGATCGAAGGCATCCACGGTGCCGGCGAGCTGCGCTACGGTGGCGCCGACACCACCCGCAGCAGCGCCGGCAAATTGGAGGCGGGCAACGGTGCCTTCGCCCTGCATCTCGATGCCAACAGCCGCCAATTCAACGACCTGCGCATCCCCGGCTACGCCCGCAGCGCCAAGGTACGTGACGCCGATGAGCCCGGCAGCAAACACCGCCTGGAAAACAGCGACGGCCGCCAAGATGGCGGTGCCGTCGGTGGCGCCTATCACTGGGATCACGGTTACGCCGGCCTGTCTTATAGCCGCTACGACAGCAATTACGGCTCGGTGGCCGAATCCGGTGTGCGCCTGGACATGAAACAGGACCACTACGCCTTCGCCTCCGAACTGC
The DNA here is from genome assembly GCF_053557975.1 of Pseudomonas sp. XP2. Classification (NCBI taxonomy): domain Bacteria; kingdom Pseudomonadati; phylum Pseudomonadota; class Gammaproteobacteria; order Pseudomonadales; family Pseudomonadaceae; genus Pseudomonas; species Pseudomonas sp. XP2. The sequence continues at coordinate 81,417 of NZ_JBNRIK010000011.1, read as the reverse complement.
GTGACCTGGATGGCCCGTTCAGCTCCGTCAAGGTCGATGCTGGCTATACCGACTACGAACACAGCGAGGTCGAAGAAGGCGAGGTGCACACCACCTTCAAGAACAAGGGCTACGAAGCCCGTATCGAAGCCCGCCACCAACCGCTCGGGCCGGTGGAGGGGGTGATCGGTGCTCAGGTCAGCCGCAACGAATTTTCCGCCCTGGGCGAAGAGGCTTTTGTCCCACACACCCATACCAACAGCCTCGCGCTGTTTATGCTGGAGCAATGGCAGGCCACACAGCGGCTGAACCTGAGCCTGGGCGCACGCGTGGAGCACACTCGGGTAGACCCTGACGCCAAAGGCAACGAAAACTTCGTCGATGCCGACAGTGCCAGCAGCTTCAACGCCTTCAGCCTGTCATCAGGTGCGGTGTACCAGCTCGACCCGATCTGGTCGCTGGCCGCCAACCTCGGCTACACCGAGCGCGCCCCGACGTTCTACGAGCTGTACGCCAATGGCGCGCACGTGGCCACCGGCGCTTTTGAAGTTGGCGACGCCAGCCTGAACAAGGAAAAGGCCATCTCTGCCGACCTGGCGCTGCGCTTCGACAATGGCACCCACAAAGGCAGTGTCGGGGTGTTCTACAGCCACTTTCGCAACTACATCGGGCTGATCGGCACCGGCAACCTGCGCGAGGGCGGGCATGATCACGACCATGGCGAGGAAGACCACGACCACGATCACGACCATGACCACGACGGTTTCCCGGAATACCAGTACCAGGGCGTGCGGGCGCGCTTTTACGGCATCGAGGCCCAGGACCGCTGGCAACTGGTCGAGAACCGTTACGGCAGCTTCGCGCTGGAGTTGTCTGGTGACTACACCCGGGCCAAGAACCTCGACAGCGGCGAACCGCTGCCACGCATCGCCCCGCTGCGCCTGAACAGCGGCCTGGTGTGGGAACTTGACCGCTGGCAGGCGCGGGTCGATGTCCAGCATGCCGCGTCGCAGCACCGCAAACCGGCCAACGAAACCAGCACCGATGGCTACACCACACTGGGTGCAAGCGTTGGCTACCGCTTCGAAGTTGGCCAGAGCCAGTGGTTGGCGTTCGTGCGCGGCGAAAACCTGACCGACCAGACCGTGCGTTATGCCAGCTCGATCCTGCGCGATATCGCGCCGGCGCCGGGGCGTAGTGTCGAAGTGGGGTTGCGTACCACCTTCTGAAATCGCGGGGGCGCTTTGCGCCCCTCTTCAGGCTATTGTTACCCGCTGAACAACAATCCCCTGCGACAATTTGTCTTTTTTTCTTACAACTTCCGCTATATCCTGCCCGCCTGAAGCTGAATCGCTTCACTAAAACCATCCTGTCGCCATATCCATTGAAGGGCACGCCCTTCGATGCGCTTGCCGTTTTTTCAATAATCAAAAAGATAGCGCTATCTCATGCTCCAACTGCCCAAAACCTGTTACATCGGCCTTGCCCTCAGCGCCTTGGCGACACCCGCCGCCGCCAGCGAAATGTTCGCCAGCGACTCCCCATGGATGCTCGGTGACTGGGGCGGCACTCGCAGCGAATTGCTGGAAAAAGGCTACGACTTCACCCTCGGCTACACCGGCGAGATGGGCAGCAACCTGCACGGTGGCTTCGACCACGACCGTACCGCTCGCTACAGCGACCAGTTCACCTTTGGCAGCCACCTGGACCTGGACAAGATTTTCGGCTGGCATGACACCGAGTTCCAGCTGACCCTTACCGAGCGCCACGGCGACAACATCAGCAACGACCGCATCAACGATCCTCGCGTCGGCGGCTTCACCTCGGCCCAGGAAGTCTGGGGCCGTGGCGAAACCTGGCGGCTGACGCAGATGTGGATCAAGCAGAAGTACTTCGAGGGTGCGCTGGATGTGAAATTCGGTCGCTTCGGCGAAGGCGAAGATTTCAACAGCTTCCCTTGCGACTTCCAGAACCTGGCCTTCTGCGGCTCGCAGGTAGGCAACTGGGTGGGTGGCATCTGGTACAACTGGCCGGTCAGCCAATGGGCCCTGCGCGTGCGTTACAACCTCAGCGACACGCTTTACACCCAGGTGGGCGTGTTCGAGCAGAACCCCTCCAACCTCGAATCTGGCAACGGCTTCAAGCTCAGCGGCAGCGACACCCAAGGCGCGGTAATGCCAGTCGAACTGGTATGGACCCCACGTATCCAAGGTTTGAAAGGGGAATATCGCGCTGGCTACTACTACAGTAATGCCAAGGCACAGGATGTTCTCAAGGACAGCAACGGCCAGCCGGCCGCCCTCAGCGGCGCCGCCTACCGCAGCAGTTCGAGCAAGCACGGCATGTGGCTCGGCGCCCAGCAGCAAGTAACCTCGCTGGCATCCGAGAGGTCGCGAGGCCTGAGCCTGTTCGCCAACGCCACGGTGCACGACAAGAAGACCAATGCCATCGACAACTATGTGCAGGCAGGACTGGTATACAAAGGGCCTTTCGACGCCCGCGCCAAGGACGACATCGGTTTCGCCCTGGCCCGCGTGCACGTCAACCCCGCCTACCGCAAGAACGCCCGCCTGGCCAACCAGGCCGCAGGCCTCTACGACTATGACAATCCAGGTTTTCTGCCGGTGCAGGACACCGAGTACAGCGCCGAGCTGTACTACGGCATCCACTTGGCCGACTGGCTCACCGTACGCCCCAACCTGCAGTACATCCGCCACCCGGGCGGGGTGTCGCAGGTCGATGGCGCCCTGATCGGTGGCCTGAAGATCCAGAGCAGTTTCTAACCACCCTTTTTTGACCTGACGGAGAACCTAAGATGAGCACTGAAGGTGCCAACCAAGGAAGCCGCTGGCTCCCTCGCCTGATCGGCGCGCTGCTGTTGCTGATGGGCCTGGCCCTGTTGGCCGGTGGTATCAAGCTAAGCCAGCTGGGCGGATCGCTGTACTACCTGATTGCCGGTATCGGCTTTGCCCTCTCGGGCATCCTGCTACTGGCCCAACGCCGCATTGCCTTGGGCCTGTACGGCCTGGTGCTGCTGGGCAGCACTGTATGGGCGCTGCTTGAAGTGGGCCTGGACTGGTGGCAACTGGTGCCACGCCTGGCCATCTGGTTTGCTATCGGCGTGGTGCTGCTGCTGCCGTGGGCACGTCGTCCGTTGATCGGCCCGGCCAGCAAAGCCAACACTGCACTGCTCGGCGTTGCGGTGGTTGCTTCGGGCGCATGTGCGCTGGGCAGCCAGTTCACCCACCCCGGCGAAGTGTTCGGCGAACTGGGCCGCGAAAGCAGCGAAATGGCCAGCGCCGCCCCATCCATGCCTGATGGCGAATGGCAGGCTTATGGCCGCACCGAGCATGGCGACCGTTATTCACCGCTGCGCCAGATCACCCCGCAGAATGCCTACCGCCTGGAAGAAGCCTGGCGCATTCGCACCGGTGACCTGCCGACCGACAACGACCCTGTGGAGCTGACCAACCAGAACACCCCGCTGAAGGTCAACGGCATGCTCTACGCCTGCACCGCACACAGCCGCTTGCTGGCCCTGGACCCGGACACCGGCGCGGAAATCTGGCGTTACGACCCGCAGGTCAAGAGCCCGACCGGCACCTTCAAAGGCTTTGCCCACATGACCTGCCGCGGCGTTTCGTACTATGACGAAAACCGCTATGTCAGCCGCGACGGCAGCCCGGCGCCGAAAATTACCGACGCCGGCCAGGCCGTAGCCCAGGCCTGTCCACGCCGCCTGTACCTGCCTACCGCAGATGCCCGCCTGATTGCCATCAACGCCGACAACGGCAAAGTCTGCGAAGGCTTCGCCAACCAAGGCGTGATCGACCTCACCACCGGCATCGGTCCCTTCACTGCCGGCGGCTACTACTCCACCTCGCCTGCCGCTATCACCCGTGACCTGGTGATCATTGGTGGCCATGTCACCGACAACGAGTCGACCAACGAGCCGTCGGGCGTGATCCGCGCCTACGACGTGCACGACGGCCACCTGGTGTGGAACTGGGACAGCAACAACCCGGATGACACCAAGCCGTTGGCCGCCGGCAAGATGTACAGCCGCAACTCGGCCAATATGTGGTCGATCGCCAGCGTCGACGAAGACCTGGGCATGATCTACCTGCCGTTGGGCAACCAGACCCCGGACCAGTGGGGCGCCGACCGCACCCCGGGCGCCGAGAAGTACAGCGCCGGCGTGGTCGCCCTTGACCTGGCCACCGGCAAGGCCCGCTGGAACTACCAGTTTACCCACCACGATTTGTGGGACATGGACGTGGGCAGCCAGCCGACCTTGGTCCACCTGAAGACTGACGATGGGGTGAAACCCGCGATCATCGTGCCGACCAAGCAAGGCAGCCTGTACGTGCTCGACCGCCGCGACGGTACGCCGATCGTGCCGATTCGCGAAATCCCCACCCCGCAAGGCGCAGTGAAGGGCGACCACACCTCGCCGACCCAGGCCCGCTCCGACCTCAACCTGCTGGGCCCTGAGCTGACCGAACAGGCCATGTGGGGCGCTACGCCATTCGACCAGATGCTGTGCCGCATCCAGTTCCGCGAACTGCGCTACGAAGGCCAGTACACCCCGCCTTCCGAGCAGGGTTCGCTGATCTACCCGGGCAACGTGGGTGTATTCAACTGGGGCAGCGTGTCCGTCGACCCGGTCCGCCAACTGCTGTTCACCTCGCCCAACTACATGGCCTTCGTGTCGAAGATGGTCCCGCGCGAGCAGGTGGCCGAAGGCAGCAAGCGCGAAAGCGAGACCAGCGGCGTGCAGCCGAATACCGGCGCGCCGTACGCGGTCACCATGCACCCGTTCATGTCGCCGCTGGGCGTACCGTGCCAGGCACCGGCCTGGGGCTATGTCGCCGCCATCGACCTGTTCACCAACAAGGTGGTGTGGAAACACAGGAACGGCACCACTCGTGACAGCACCCCGGTACCGATCGGCCTGCCGGTTGGCGTGCCGAGCATGGGCGGTTCGATCGTCACCGCCGGTGGCGTCGGCTTCCTCAGCGGCACCCTGGACCAATACCTGCGCGCTTATGATGTAAACAACGGCAAGGAACTGTGGAGTGCCCGCCTGCCAGCGGGTGGCCAGGCCACGCCGATGACCTACACCGGCAAGGATGGTAAGCAGTATGTGCTGGTAACCGCCGGCGGCCATGGCTCGCTGGGCACCAAAATGGGCGATTACATCA
>NZ_JBNRIK010000011.1:51443-76107 GCF_053557975.1 Pseudomonas sp. XP2 | reverse complement strand
AAGCCAGCTCCCACAGGTAACCCACCATTTTCAAGGTCGGTGCAATACCTGTGGGAGCTGGCTTGCCGGCGATGAGGCCGGTGCAGGCCATCACAGATGAAACCCTCCCCTGATCCCTTCATCTACCATTGAAACCGATTCCCCTGCGCCCCATCTAAGCACCATAGCCATTCACGCAGGTGCCCCATGAGCGACCAGCAGGATTTCCCGGAACACCCTGACGAACACAGCGAAGTCGAGCACACCTCCCCGGCCGAACCCGGCCACGCCCTCGCCCTGCCCGGCCAGCAACTGCCGGACAAAGTCTACGTGATCCCGATCCACAACCGCCCGTTCTTCCCGGCCCAGGTACTGCCGGTCATCGTCAATGAAGAACCTTGGGCCGAAACCCTCGACCTGGTGGCCAAGTCACCGGACCACTGCCTGGCGCTGTTCTTCATGGACACCCCGCCGGAAGACCATCGCCATTTCGACACCTCGGCCTTGCCGCAATACGGCACGCTGGTCAAGGTGCACCATGCCAGCCGTGAAAACGGCAAACTGCAGTTCGTCGCCCAGGGCCTGACCCGGGTACGCATCCGCAACTGGCTCAAGCATCACCGCCCACCCTACCTGGTCGAAGTCGAATACCCGCGCCAGTCCGCCGAGCCGACCGACGAGGTCAAGGCTTACGGCATGGCCCTGATCAACGCGATCAAGGAGCTGCTGCCGCTCAACCCGCTGTACAGCGAAGAGCTGAAGAACTACCTCAACCGCTTCAGCCCCAACGACCCGTCACCGCTCACCGACTTCGCCGCCGCGCTGACCTCGGCCACCGGCAACCAGTTGCAGGAAGTACTCGACTGCGTGCCCATGCTAAAGCGCATGGAAAAGGTCCTGCCGATGCTGCGCAAAGAGGTGGAAGTCGCGCGCCTGCAGAACGAGATCTCGGCCGAGGTAAACCGGCAGATCGGCGAACACCAGCGGGAGTTTTTCCTCAAGGAGCAACTCAAGGTCATCCAGCAGGAGCTGGGGCTGACCAAGGACGACCGCAGCGCCGACCTGGAACAGTTCGAACAGCGCCTGGAAGGCAAGACCCTGCCGCCCCAGGCGCGCAAGCGCCTTGATGAAGAGATGGGCAAACTGGCCATTCTCGAAACCGGTTCGCCCGAGTACGCCGTCACCCGCAACTACCTCGAATGGGCCACCGCCCTGCCGTGGGGCGTGTACGGCAAAGACAAGCTCGACCTCAAGCATGCACGCAAAGTCCTTGATCAGCACCATGCCGGCCTCGACGACATCAAGGAACGCATCATCGAATTCCTCGCCGTGGGCGCCTGGAAAGGCGAAATCAGCGGCTCCATCGTGCTGTTGGTGGGCCCGCCCGGGGTGGGCAAGACCAGCATCGGCAAATCCATTGCAGAATCGCTTGGCCGGCCGTTCTATCGTTTCAGCGTTGGCGGCATGCGCGACGAGGCCGAAATCAAGGGCCACCGCCGCACCTACATCGGCGCACAACCCGGCAAGCTGGTACAGGCCCTGAAAGAGGTCGAAGTGATGAACCCGGTCATCATGCTCGACGAGATCGACAAGATGGGCCAAAGCTATCAGGGCGACCCGGCTTCGGCATTGCTGGAAACCCTCGATCCGGAGCAGAACGTCGACTTCCTCGACCACTACCTCGACCTGCGCCTGGACCTGTCCAAGGTGCTGTTCGTGTGCACCGCCAACACCCTCGACTCGATCCCCGGGCCGTTGCTCGACCGCATGGAAGTGATCCGCCTGTCCGGCTACATCACTGAGGAAAAACTGGCCATCGCCAAGCGCCACCTGTGGCCCAAGCAACTGCAAAAAGCTGGCGTTTCCAAGACCAGCCTGAGCATCAGCGACAGCGCCCTGCGCCTGGTTATCGAGGGCTATGCCCGCGAGGCCGGCGTGCGCCAGCTGGAGAAGCAACTGGGCAAACTGGTGCGCAAAGCGGTGGTCAAGCTGATGGAAGACCCCGAAGCCAAGCTGAAGATCGGGACCAAGGACCTGGAGGCCGCACTGGGCATTCCCGTATTCCGCAGTGAGCAGGTACTGGCTGGCAAAGGGGTAATCACCGGCCTGGCCTGGACCAGCATGGGCGGTGCCACGCTGCCGATCGAGGCGACCCGCATCCACACGCTCAACCGCGGCTTCAAGCTGACCGGCAAGCTGGGGGACGTGATGAAGGAATCGGCCGAAATTGCCTACAGCTACGTCAGCTCCAACCTCAAGCAGTTTGGCGGCGATCCTGGCTTCTTCAACGAAGCGTTCATCCACCTGCACGTTCCTGAAGGCGCCACGCCCAAGGACGGCCCGAGTGCCGGCGTCACCATGGCAAGTGCCCTGTTGTCCCTCGCCCGCGACCAGGCACCGAAAAAAGGCGTAGCCATGACGGGCGAGCTCACCCTCACCGGCCAGGTGCTGCCGATTGGCGGGGTACGCGAAAAGGTGATTGCGGCGCGGCGGCAGAAGATCTTCGAACTGATCCTGCCCGAGCCTAACCGCGGCGACTTCGAGGAGCTGCCGGACTACCTGCGAGAAGGCCTGACAGTGCATTTCGCCAAGCGCTTTGCCGACGTGGCCAAAGTCCTGTTCTGACCTGTTCCGTCCTCCTCGCGGCTTTAGCCGCGAAGAGGACGGCACCGGGCACACAAAACCCCACCAGCATCGGTTATCCTCAGGCATCGTCAGCCTACGGAGCCAACATGACCGCCCCTCGTCTGCTCGTTCCCCTGAGCTTTACCCTGCTTTCTGCCTGTGCCCAATACCCCACACAGCCTGTCGAGCTGGATGCCGAAAGTGAATGCCCAACGCGACTGCAGGTAGGCCAGACACTGACGTTGAGCTTGCCCGGCAATCCATCCACCGGCTATCGCTGGCTCGTCAAGAATGCCGCATCAGCTGTGCTGCGCAGCCTCGGCCCGGAGGTCTACAACGCCCCCGATGATCAAGACGTGGTCGGAAGCGCCGGTGTCTCCACCTGGCGCTTCCAGGCTACCAGCACCGGAGATGCCCAGTTGCTACTGGTCTACCAACAGCCATGGGCTGCAGAAGTCGCCCCGGTACAAACCTTCGACTGCAAGATTGTCGTCCGCTGAGGGCAATCAACTGCGGTCATACAGCAGTTGCACCACCTTCAGGTACTCACACAAACCGTCCAGCGCGACTGTGGCAGCTTCCAGATCCATGGTTGCGCTGAGTCTGGCGGCCTGCGCCTGCCACTCAGACTCTACCTTGCGAAGCTCATGTAGCCACCCGTTCTTCAGCGGCACCAAGCCCGACAGCGCCGTGACCGCTTCCAGTTCTTCCCGCGCCGCTTGCAGGGTTCGCTGCACCTGCCGCTGGTCGTCCACTGCAGCCTCGATCTTGCTATCCAGCCGGCCACGGGCCTTGCCCAGGTCGACGAATGTCTTGGCCCCGTCAAGCGCATCAGCATGCCGTGCAAGCTTTTGCGTCACAGCCTTGAACAGGCCGGCGTCGAATTTCGGGTCGGTGATCAATCCCATTATCTGATCGACTTCATCATCGCTCGGGATGAGGCCTTTCAGTGCGCTTGCAACCGAAGGTTTCTCGAACAGCTCGATAGCCTGGACAATATCTGCACGCTGCTGTTGCAGTTGCATCAATCGTTCATCGAATGCGACTGCCTGTACTTGAAGGCCGGCCGTTCGCGCTGCCAACTCTGGCAAGGCGTCGACAAGCGCCGATAGCGAAAACAGCTCCAACCGCAAGTTTTTCCTGGCCAAGTGCGCGTGATGCTGATTCAAACGCTCCAGTACACTGGCGAGCCTGCGCTGCGAAGCGCCGCTGTCCACACCCGGAATAAATCGCCGATCCTCCAGCAATACGATACCGCCTATCAAGCTCTCCTTGAACGCGCGCTCGACAGCCAGCAACAGTGTACACAGTTCATCCAGTTGCTCGCGTGCGGCAGGCAGCACGTTCATTTCCCAACTTCCAATGAGCTGGAATATCTGATCCTGCAGATTTTGCATCTCTACAACATCTGGCGTGACGGTTTGAGTATTGGCAATTTCCATGTCAGGCTTCCTCATACTCGTCAATCAGTTCATTGAACAGCTCTGACAGCGTATGGCACACACTGCCTATTTTGGTCCACGGTTTGATAACCTCCGAAAAATCAAGAACAAAGGATTCAAGCTGGACGACGGTACTCAGTTCTTTGGCTTCATTGACAGAGTTGTCGGCATACGAAGCGAGGAACAACCAAACATCGGCCAACCGCTTGGTCGCCGCCGACAGATCCTTGCACCTGAATTGCAAATCTCTGACCAGCGTCGAAACACGCTCGAAGTCCTTCAAGGCCGGCGCCAGCTTGCCCAGTGCATTGGCCAACTCATCGCGTCTTTCAATCAACGCATTCTTTGTAGCCCTGATAGCTTCTGCCTTGTTTCCGAATACGCCACCGGTTATCACCAGACCGATCGGCCCCAACAAGATACCGGTGAATGCATAGCCAACATGGGCATCGTACTCAGCCTTCAACTGGTCGACCTGCTCGTCCCACTGATCGAGTTGCTTGCGTTTTTCCAGGATTTCCTCATGGGAAACCTTCTCATCGAAGTGCTTCAACAAGCGTCCCATACGCGGCTTGAGTTCACGCTTGATTTCATTGTTGAACCAGTTGGCACGGCTGTCGACGTCAACGATACGCCGGCGAGTGCATTCAATTTCCTTCACCAGTTCGGAAATGCCGAGCGTCAGCACACTGGCGATCTGTGCTTGTTCATGTTCGCTGAGCGCCGAGGTGTAAACATCGTCGCCCTCCTCGGCCTTGCGTTTCTTGATCGCAATGAACACGTCGCTGCTTTCAAGGTTTTCCAAAAGGCTACTGCCACGCTGCACCAGGCTTTCGGCAAACATCTCAATTTCAGGCCCCAGCTGTTTTATACTGCGTTCCAGTATGTCCCATTCAGCGGCATGCCGGTGCAGCGCCACGTAAAGCTCATTGACCATCGACGCTTTAATACCGAGGGCGGCGTAATCGACCTCCCTCTCGATTTCCACCTGCGTCCGCGGTAAATGGTTAACGGTATTGACGTACCGCTTAATGCATTTCAAATTATCTGCCGTCAGCAAACCACCAACTTGCTGACCACCATCGAGCCGGCTTTCAATGAATGAAAAATAGCGTTCTGGCAATATTTTCACTCTGGAAACCAGGTCCAGATCATCGACGGGTAGTTCTTCCTGCACAGTTGCTATATTCATTTCTCAACCCATGAAACCAATGAAGTAAAGGCAGTTGGAGTGTCCACCCGAACCACCCTGAATACATTCACCCGGATAACTTAACGCTGTGGGAAAGTTCACTGCTGCGGGCATGAACGCTCCGACCCTGAAGCATTGCCATGGCAAGATGCGTGGCCATTGGATAAAATGCGCACCCGTTTCACCCTGTATCGAGCCCACCGTGAGCAAACAACCCGACCGCCTTTTCTCGCAGCCCCTGGAGCAGGTGCCCGATTTCGTCTTCAACGAAGACGTGGTGCGCGTGTTCCCGGACATGATCAAGCGTTCGGTGCCCGGTTACCCGACCATCGTCGAAAACCTCGGCGTACTGGCTGCGCGTTTCGCCCAGCCAGGCACCGCTCTGTACGACCTGGGCGCATCGCTGGGCGCCGTCACCCAGTCGCTGCGTCGCCATGTTCGCAGCGACAGCTGCCGGGTGATCGCGGTGGACAATTCCGCCGCCATGGCCGAACGCTGCCGCCAGTACCTCACCGCTCAGGACTCGATGTTCCAGGAGCTATTGCCGGTGCAAGTGCTGGAAGCCGATATCCTTGCCCTGCCCTTCGAGCCTGCCTCGGTAGTGGCGATGAACTTCACCCTGCAATTCATCGCCCCCGACCAACGCCTGCAATTGCTCGGGCGTATTCGCCAGGCGCTGCTGCCGGGGGGTGCGCTGATCCTTTCGGAGAAGCTGCGTTTCGCCGATGAGCAAGAGCAGGACCTGCTCAATGAACTGCACCTGGACTTCAAGCGCGCCAACGGTTACAGCGAACTGGAAATCGCCCAGAAGCGCAGCGCCATCGAAAACGTGATGCGCCCCGATACGCTCCAAGCACACCAGGAGCGCCTGCGCGCCGCCGGTTTCTCCAAAGTGGTGCCGTGGTTCCAATGCCTTAACTTCGCCTCGTTGATAGCCCTGCCATGATCGATCTGTCCCCCCTCGTCCGCCGCCTGGCGGGCACGCCACTGGCTTCCTGGTCGCAAGGCCTGCAAGCACAACTGGAAGCCAAGCTGGAGAAAGGCCACGGCGACCTCGACCGCTGGCGCGGTGCGCTCGATGCCCTGCCTGCCCTGCAACCCAGCGAAATCGACCTGGTCAACGAGCTGCGCCTGGACTGCGATTGCGACGACGCTACCCGCGCGCAGATGCGCCAGGCACTCATGGGCCTGTCGCCCTGGCGAAAAGGGCCGTTCGATCTGTTTGGCGTGCATGTAGACACCGAATGGCATTCGGACTGGAAATGGTCGCGGGTAAGCCCGCACCTGGACCTCAAGGGCAAACGCGTGCTCGACGTCGGCTGCGGCAACGGCTATTACCAGTGGCGCATGCTCGGTGCCGGCGCCGACATGGTAATTGGTGTCGACCCCAACTGGTTGTTCTTCTGCCAGTTCCAGGCCGTGCAGCAGTACCTGCCGGAGCTGCCAGCCTGGCACCTGCCCTTCGCCCTTGAAGAACTGCCTGCAAACCTGGAAGGCTTCGATACCGTGTTTTCCATGGGCGTGTTCTATCACCGGCGCTCACCCATCGAGCACGTGCTGGCGCTCAAGGACTGCCTGGTCAAAGGAGGCGAGCTGGTTTTGGAAACATTGGTAATCGAAGGTGACGAAAACCAGGTGCTGGTACCGGAGGACCGCTATGCACAGATGCGCAACGTCTGGTATCTGCCGTCGGTACCCGCCCTGGCGCGCTGGTTGCGCCGTGCCGGCTTCAGCGATGTGCGTTGCGTCGATGTGAGCGTTACCAGCGTCGAGGAGCAGCGCAGCACCGAGTGGATGCGCTACCAGTCGCTGGGCGACTTCCTCGACCCGAACGACCACAGCAAGACCATCGAAGGCCTGCCTGCCCCCCGCCGCGCCACCCTGCTGGCGCGCAAATAAAAAAGGCGCCCGGTCGGGCGCCTGAATCCACCTGCGGCGAGGAGCTGTCGCGGCGCAGGTGTTGTTACCTCAATCCTTGGCCACCTCGCGGGCCTTCTCTTGCGCCTTTCGTTCGCGTTCGGCGACGGCCTGTTGTTTGTCGCCGTGCAAGCGCTGCTGGTCTTCGCGGAAGGCTTGCCAGAACTGCTTCGAGCGCTCCGCACCGCCCTCGGCATAGACACTGGCACTGCCCAGGGCAAGGGCGGCCAACAGCAGGTATTTGGTCAGGTTCATCGTGTTTGCCTCGTGGTAACCGATCAGACACGGCCATCCTAGCGAGGGGCAGCTAACAGCAAGGTGAGGCGGGGATTACAGTCCTGCAATCTGGCCTTGTGTTGCCTACCAGGGCCCTGGCCTACAGCCAGATAACAGCAGAATGACAAATCCGTTATCTGCACCGCAGGCCTTTTCTCATGCCGTAACATCCTGGTTCTTGACCCTGATGTCACTACAGGGTCGAGAATTGCCCCCTTTCATCACACCGAGCACCCCATGCGCCTACTGATCATCGAGGACGAGCTGCGTACCGCCGATTACCTGCAACAAGGCCTGCGTGAAAACGGCTACGTGGTCGACTGCGCCCACACCGGCACCGACGGCCTGCACCTGGCCCGCCAACAGCCCTATGACCTGGTCATCCTCGACGTGAACCTGCCTGAAATCGATGGCTGGACCGTGCTGCAGCGGCTGCGGGCCGAATCGGCCACGCGCATCATGATGCTTACCGCCCACGGTCGCCTGGCCGACCGGGTCAAAGGCCTGGACCTGGGCGCTGACGACTACCTGCTCAAGCCGTTCGAATTCCCTGAACTTCTGGCGCGCATCCGCAGCCTGCTGCGGCGTAACGACCAGCAACTGCAGCCCAGCACCCTGCGCGTCGCCGACCTGGAACTGGACCCTGGCCGGCACCGCGCCTACCGCGCCGGGCAACGCATCGACCTGACCGCCAAGGAGTTCGCCCTGCTGCACCTGCTGATGCGCCAGACTGGCGAAGTGCTTTCGCGCACTCAGATCATCTCCTTGGTATGGGACATGAATTTCGACTGCGACACCAACGTGGTCGAGGTTTCGATCCGCCGCCTGCGGGCGAAGATCGACGACCCGTTCGACAACAAGCTCATCCATACCCTGCGCGGCGTAGGCTATGTCCTTGAGGCCCGCGTTTGAAAAACGCGAGCCTGTCGTTGCGCCTGGGCCTGAGCGTGACACTGATGGGCGCCGCGCTGGTGCTGCTGCTGGCCTGCCTGGCCGTGTTCGCCCTGGATCACGAACTGGACAGCCGCGCACGCAAGGATCTGGCGCGCAAGATGCTGCAGGTCGAGCACAACCTGCGCGTCGATCTGCGCAGCGAGGACCTGGGCAGTCGCGCCCATCCACTGCTCGACCTGGTCATGGGGCATGACAACCTCAGCCTCAGCGTACTGGCCCTGGAAGGCCGCCACCCGCACCTGCTCAGCCTGGGCCCGGCCCTGGAGTCGCGGGTGAGCGAGTTGCACACCGATGCCCGCCTGGCCTTTCACGCATGGCGCGACAGCAGCGGCAACCAGTTCCTCACCGTGACCCGGCAGATGCGCCTGCGCGACAACACGCCGGTGAAGGTGATGATGTCGCTCAACCGCGCCGACGACAACGCCCTGCTGCAGGCCTACCTGCATTCGACCTTGCTCGCCTTGCCACTGCTTCTGGTGTTGATCGGCGCGGGTGCCTGGTGGCTGATGCAGCGCGGCCTGAAACCGCTGCGGCGCTTCCGGCGTATTGCCGGGCAAGTGTCGGCCCAAGACCTGCAACACCGCCTGCCGGCTACCGGCCTGCCGCAAGAACTGGCGCAACTGGCCAGCAGCATCAACGTGATGCTCGACCGCCTCGATCAGGGCGTGAGCCAGTTGTCGCAGTTCTCCGACGATCTGGCTCATGAGTTGCGTACCCCGTTGAGCAACCTGATGGGCAAGGCGCAAGTGACCCTGGCCCGTGAGCGGGACAACGCCAACTACCGGGAAGTGCTGGAAGACAGTATCGAGGAGCTGACCCGGCTCAACCGCATCATCAATGACATGCTGTTTCTTGCTCAGGTCAGCCAGCCGCAAACGCAGGTTGCATTGAAACCCTTGGCCTTGGCTGACGAGGCAGCGCGAGTGGTCGAGCTGTTTGCCTTCAGTGCCGAGGTGAAAGCGGTTGAGCTGCGTGTGCAGGGTTGGGGGACGGCGCTGGGGGACCGGCTGATGTTTCAGCGGGCATTGTCGAACCTGTTGAGCAATGCCATCCGGCACAGCCCTGAGGGTGAGCGAGTCGAGTTGCGGATTGAACGTTCAGGCAGCGAAGTATGGCTTTCGGTAGAGAACCAGGGGCCTGGCATTGCTACAGAACACCAGTCGCGCTTGTTCGAGCGGTTTTACCGGGTGGGCCCGGGGCGTTCGCGGCTGGAGGGCGGAACCGGGTTGGGGTTGGCAATCGTGAAGTCGATCATGCAGCTGCATGGCGGGCGGGTCGAAGTGAACAGCAGCCCCCTTGGGCCTACCCGCTTCACTCTGGTGTTTCCTGCCGAATAATCGATTGCCTGTACCGGCCTTTTCGCGGGTAGACCCGCTCCCACAGGGACTTCACAGGCCTTGAGGCTTATACAATCCCTGTGGGAGCGGGTTTACCCGCGAAAGGGCCAGAACAGGCAACCAAACTCTCAGCGCGAAGCCGCCACGATCAGTGCCTTCATCTCGGCCACTGCGGCTTTGAAGCCTACAAACAAGGCATGCGCCACCAGCGCATGGCCGATGTTCAGTTCATTGATGCCCTTGATCGCCGCCACCGCCTCGACGTTGTGGTAATGCAGCCCGTGGCCAGCATTGACGATCAACCCCTGCCCCACGCCAAACGCAACGCCATCGACGATACGCTTGAGCTCCTCGGCCACTTCGGTGGGGGTTTCGGCATCGGCATAACGCCCAGTATGCAGCTCGATGGCCGGCGCCCCCACCCGGCGAGAGGCCTCGATCTGGTGCTCGTCAGCATCGATGAACAACGACACTTCAGCACCGGTGCGCGCAAGGCGCTCCACTGCCGCCTTGATCCGTGCCTCCTGCCCCGCCACGTCCAGGCCACCTTCGGTGGTCAGTTCCTGACGGGTTTCAGGCACCAGGCAGATGTGCGCCGGGCGGATCTTTTCGGCAAAGGCCATCATTTCTTCGGTGACGCCCATTTCGAAGTTCATGCGGGTCTGCAGCACATCCTTGAGCAGCAGCACATCGCGCTCCTGGATATGCCGACGGTCTTCACGCAGGTGCACGGTGATGCCATCGGCGCCCGCTTCCTCGGCATCCAGGGCAGCCTTGACCGGATCAGGGTAACGCGTGCCCCGGGCCTGGCGCAGGGTCGCCACGTGGTCGATGTTTACGCCGAGAAGCATGCGGTTGCTGTGAGTCACGAAAGGCTCTCCTGAAGGTTTAGCCCCACAGCATACGTCGTGATCAGCGCTTGCGAAACAGTTCCCGGCTGACCAACGGTTTTGCGCCCAGATGAACCGCCAGGGCCTGGCGCATCAGGCGCTTGGCCGCGAGCAAAGCGCCTGCGGTGTCCCAGTCGGCGTCGGCCAGGGCCAATAGCTCGATGCCGCGGAACAGGCCGGGTTGCACCCATTCGACCCGCTCCAGGCCGGCATCCACACGCAAGCGGTACAGCCCGTCGGCCGCGATGGGTTGATCGTTGACGTCATGATTCAAGGAGAACGCATAACCCAGTTCGTCCAGCAGCCGCCATTCGAACGAGCGCAGCAGCGGCTCCAGCGGGCGCCCGGCGGCCAAGGCCTGCAAGGTCAGGGCGTAGTGCTCGAACAGGGCCGGGAATGGCGCTTCGGCGGGCAGCAGGCGCATGAGTAGCTCATTGAGGTACAAGCCGCTGAACAGGGCATCCCCGTGCAGCCAGGCCGCTATGCCGGCGCTGTCCATCCGCCCCACATTCTTCAGCTCGCCACGCCCGCGCAGCTCCACCTCAAGTGGCACGAATGGCCGCACCAGGCTGCCGCCCTTGCCACGCGCACGCCGCAGTACGGCGCGCACGCGGCCCTGCGGCGTGAACAAGTCCACCAGCGCGCTGGTTTCCTTGTAGGCACGGCTGTGCAGCACGTAGGCTGGCTGGCCGACAGGTTGTTCCATTAGCGTTCACCCAGCCCGTGATTGTGGGAGCGGCCTTGTGTCGCGAAAGGGCCGCAACGCGGCCCCCCGGATTTCAGCATTGCCGCCAAAATGGCTGGGGCTGCTTCGCAGCCCTTTCGCGACGCAAGGCCGCTCCCACAAGGGCCGCCTTGAGCCTTAGAGGTCGCCGTAGCCCAGCGAGCGCAGGGCGCGCTCGTCGTCGGACCAGCCGCCCTTCACCTTGACCCACAGGTTGAGCATGACCTTGGAGTCGAACAGCACTTCCATGTCCTTGCGCGCCTCGGAGCCGATACGCTTGATACGCTCGCCCTTGTCGCCAATGATGATTTTCTTCTGGCCGTCGCGCTCGACCAGGATCAGCGCGTGAATATGCAGCACATGGCCCTGCTGCTTGAATTCTTCAATTTCCACGGTGATCTGGTACGGAAGCTCGGCACCCAACTGGCGCATGATCTTCTCGCGCACCAGTTCGGCGGCCAGGAAGCGGCTGCTACGGTCGGTAATCTGGTCTTCGGGGAAGAAGTGATCGTTCTCGGGCAGGTGCTTGGCGATCTGTGCTTCCAGCGCTTCGAGGTTGTGCCCCTGCTGCGCAGAAATCGGCATGACTTCGGCGTTTGGCAGTTGCTCCTGCAGCCACTGCAGGTGCGGGATCAACTCGGCCTTCTCTTCCATGCGGTCGGTCTTGTTGACTGCGATGATCAGCGGGCCGGTCACGTACTGCACGCGCTCCAGCACCAGTTGGTCTTCGTCGGTCCACTTGGTACGGTCGACCACGAAGATCACCACGTCAACGTCCTTGAGGGCCGCCGAGGCGTTGCGGTTCATGTAGCGGTTCAAGGCTTTGTCGTTGGCCTTGTGCATACCGGGGGTGTCAACGTAGATCGCCTGCACATCACCTTCGGTCTTGATACCGAGCATGTTGTGGCGGGTGGTCTGCGGCTTGCGCGAAGTGATCGCCAGCTTCTGCCCCAGGATGTGGTTGAGCAAGGTCGACTTGCCCACGTTGGGGCGGCCGACAATGGCCACGTAGCCGCAGCGAGTCGGGTTGCTATCAGTCATTGCCATTCTCCACGCCCAGGGCGATCAGTGCGGACGCGGCAGCGACTTGCTCGGCAATACGCCGGCTAACGCCCTGACCACGGCTCTTGTTGTTCAGCAGCACGACTTCGCATTCGACGAAGAAGGTACGGCAGTGCGGTTCACCCTGGATATCCACGACTTCGTATCGCGGCAGCTCACAGCTGCGTGATTGCAGGAATTCTTGCAGCCGGGTTTTCGGGTCTTTGTTGGTGTCGACCAGGGTCAGGCCTTCGAACTCGTCGGCCAGCCAGGCCAGTACACGTTCGCGGGCCGTGTCCATGTCAGCGTCCAGGTAAATGGCACCGATCAGTGCCTCCAGGGCGTCGGCCAGGATCGATTCGCGACGGAACCCGCCACTCTTGAGCTCACCCGACCCCAGGCGCAGGTATTCGCCCAGGTCGAAACCACGGGCCAGGCGGGCCAGGGTCTCGCCCTTGACCAAGCGCGCGCGCAGCCGCGACAGCTGGCCTTCGCGTGCCTGAGGGAAGCGCTCGAACAGCGCTTCGCCGGCGACGAAGTTGAGAATGGCGTCACCGAGAAACTCCAGGCGCTCGTTATTGCGCCCGGCATAGCTGCGATGGGTCAGCGCCAGAAGCATCTGGTCCTGATTCTTGAAGGTATAACCGAGCTTTCGCTCCAGATGGGCAAGGGAAGCACTCATGCAACCACCCGTTTGTTGTTCAACGCGTTGTTCAAATCAACATCCTGAAAGACTGTTTGGCTGTGGCCCGCCGCCGTTTGCGACGAATCTCCCGATCCCTGAGAACACAGCCTATGTCAGAAATGCATTCGGCGCTGTCTGCTGGACAGCGCCGAAGGGTATCAATGGATCAGGCCGACCCGCGACAGGTTGGGCAGGTGGCTGAGCTTGGGCTCTGGCCAGCTCATCCACACCGCGAAGGCCTTGCCGACGATGTTCCGGTCCGGAACCATGCCGTGCAGTTCCTTGGGGATGTTCGGGTCATCCCAGTAACGGCTGTCGTTGGAGTTGTCGCGGTTGTCGCCCATCATGAAGTAATGGCCTGCCGGCACGGTCCACTGCTGGTCCGGCGGCATGCGATAACGGCTCATTTCCTTGCGGATCAGGTGTTCGGCCGCGCCGAGTTTTTCCTTGTACAGCTCGGCGCTGCCCAAGGTGCCCGGTTCGGTACCCACCAGTTGTTCGGCAATCGGCTGGCCGTTGACGAACAACCGCTTGTCGTTGGTGTAGCGGATCTGGTCGCCCGGCAGGCCGACCACTCGCTTGATGTAGTTGACGTTCGGGTCGCTCGGATAGCGGAACACCATTACATCACCGCGTTGCGGGTCACCTACCTCGATGACCTTCTTGTCGATCACCGGCAGGCGAATGCCGTACGAGAACTTGTTCACCAGGATGAAGTCGCCCACTTCCAGGGTCGGTTTCATCGACCCCGAAGGAATCTGGAACGGCTCGACCAGGAATGAACGCAGCACCAGCACGATGAACAGCACCGGAAAGAACGATTTGCCGTACTCGACCAGCAACGGCTCCTTGTTCAGGCGCTCGACAACGGCCATCTCGGGCTGGCTGACGCTGCCCTGATAGTTGGCGATTGCCGCACGCCGGCGCGGGGCCAGGAACAGCAGGTCGATCAAGCCCAGCAGACCGCAGACGAAGACGGCGATGACTAGCAACAGCGGGAAATTTAGCGACATAGGACCTAGCTATCCAACCTGAGCACGGCGAGGAAGGCTTCCTGTGGAATTTCCACGTTGCCGACCTGTTTCATGCGTTTCTTACCGGCCTTCTGCTTCTCCAGCAGTTTCTTCTTACGGCTGACGTCACCACCGTAGCACTTGGCCAGTACGTTCTTTCTGAGCGCCTTGACGGTTGTCCGCGCGATGATCTGGCCGCCAATGGCTGCCTGGATCGCCACATCGAACATCTGCCGAGGGATCAGTTCCTTCATCTTCTCGGTCAACGCACGGCCTTTGTAGGCCGCGTTGTCGCGGTGCACGATCAATGCCAGGGCATCGACCTTGTCGCCATTGATCAGTACGTCCAGTTTGACCAGGTTGGCCGACTGGTAGCGATCAAAATGATAATCCAGCGAAGCATAGCCGCGGCTGGTGGACTTGAGACGGTCGAAGAAGTCCAGGACCACTTCGTTCATCGGCATGTCGTAACGCACCTGCACCTGGCTGCCGAGGAACTGCATGTCGCGCTGCACGCCACGCTTCTCGATGCACAGAGTGATGACGTTACCCAGGTGCTCCTGCGGCACCAGAATGGTCGCGGTGACGATCGGCTCGCGGAAGTCGGTCACTGACGAGACGTCCGGCAGCTTTGACGGGTTATCGACGATGATGGTTTCACCGGTCTTGAGCTCGAGCTCATAGATCACGCTCGGTGCTGTGGTGATCAGGTCCAGGTCGTATTCGCGCTCAAGGCGCTCCTGGATGATCTCCATGTGCAGCATGCCGAGGAAACCGCAACGGAAGCCGAAGCCCAGGGCGTCGGAGCTTTCCGGCATGTACTGCAGCGACGAGTCGTTGAGGGTGAGCTTCTGCAATGCGTCGCGGAAGTCTTCGAAGTCGTCAGAGCTGACCGGGAACAGGCCGGCGTAAACCTGCGGCTGGATTTTCTTGAAGCCCGCCAGCACTTCGACCTCGGGGGTCGAGGACAAGGTCAGGGTGTCACCCACCGGCGCACCGTGAATGTCTTTGATGCTGGCGATGATGAAGCCTACTTCGCCGGCTTTCAGATCAGCGGTCTGGGTGTGTTTTGGAGTGAACACCCCCACGCTGTCGACCAGGTGCACCTTGCCGGTGGACTTGACCAGAATCTTGTCGCCTTTCTTGACGCGGCCCTGGCGCACCCGCACCAGCGAGACCACGCCCAGGTAGTTGTCGAACCAGGAGTCGATGATCAACGCCTGCAAAGGTGCGTCGATCTCGCCTTCGGGCGCGGGGATGGTGTGCACCAGGCGCTCGAGAACCTCGTCCACGCCCATGCCGCTCTTGGCGCTGCAAGCCACGGCGTCGGTGGCGTCAATGCCGATGATCTTCTCGATCTCGTCCTTGACGCGGTCCGGGTCGGCCTGGGGCAGGTCCATCTTGTTCAGCACTGGCATGACTTCCAGGCCCTGCTCGATGGCGGTGTAGCAGTTGGCCACGGACTGGGCTTCAACACCCTGGCCGGCGTCAACCACCAGCAGTGCGCCTTCACAGGCTGCCAGCGAGCGCGAGACTTCGTAGGTGAAGTCGACGTGGCCGGGGGTGTCGATGAAGTTCAGCTGGTAGGTCTTGCCGTCTTGCGCCTTGTAGTGAAGCGTCACGCTGTGGGCTTTGATGGTAATCCCGCGTTCGCGCTCCAGGTCCATGGAATCAAGCACCTGGGCTTCCATTTCGCGTGCCGACAGGCCACCGCACATCTGGATGAAACGGTCGGCCAGCGTCGACTTGCCATGGTCGATGTGGGCGATGATGGAGAAATTGCGGATATGACTCAAATCACTCACGGGTCAACACTCGAAAAGGCTGCGAGCCGGGACGCCCGCCGAAAAATAGCCGGGAATTGTACCTCAAGCAGCAGGGATATGGGAGATTCCTCTATCGGGCTGTGCAGCGCTTTGGCGTCTGCAATTGTGAATTTTCATGAAAAAGGGCAGCCGTAGCTGCCCTTTCCTGCCTGCAAATCCGCTTATTCAGCGAGCTTGAAGGTGATGAAGCTGGCACGCCCCTGACGCAGCACGCGCATGGACACCGAGCGGTTCTTCGGCAGTTCCTTGGCGATTTCGGTGAATTCCTTGGCCGAACCGATGGCCTGGTTGTTCAGGTGGCTGATGACGTCACCCGGGCGCAGGCCGATCATCGCTGCAGGGCCATCCTGCACTTCCTTGATAACCACGCCGCCCTTGAGTTCGAGGGACTTTTTCTGCTCGGCGGTCAGGTCAGCCACCGATACGCCCAGACGGTTGCTGCTGCGCTCGGCGCTGCCTTCGGCGCCGGCACCGGTACCGATGTCGGCATCGTCATCCGGCATGGCGCCCACACCGACGTCCAGGGTCTGGCGCTTGCCGTTGCGGATGATCTCCAGCTTGGCCTTTTCACCGTCCTTGAGGCTACCGACCAGGTGTGGCAAGTCGGCCGACATGACGATCGGCTGACCGTTCATGCTCAGGATCACGTCACCCACCTGCAGGCCACCTTTGGCTGCCGGGCCGTTTTCCAGCACTTGGGCCACCAGCGCACCCGCTGGTTTATCCAGGCCGAAGGATTCAGCCAGGTCCTTGTTGACCTCTTGAATCACCACACCCAGCCAGCCGCGGCTGACCTTGCCATCTTTCTTCAGCTGATTGGACACATCGAGCGCCACATCGATCGGGATGGCGAACGACAGGCCCATGAAGCCGCCAGAACGGGTGAAGATCTGCGAGTTGATACCCACCACTTCGCCCTTCATGTTGAACAGCGGGCCGCCCGAGTTACCCGGGTTGATGGCGACGTCGGTCTGGATGAACGGGACGTAGGTCTCATTAGGCAGCGTACGGCCCTTGGCACTGACGATACCTTTGGTCACCGAATGGTCGAAGCCGAACGGCGAACCAATGGCCAGCACCCACTCGCCCACCTTGAGCTTCTCGGAATCACCCAGCTTCACGATCGGCAGGTTCTTGCCTTCGACTTTCAGCAGGGCCACGTCGGTGCGCGGGTCGGTGCCGACCAGCTTGGCCTGCAGCTCGCTGCGGTCCGACAGGCGGACGATGATTTCGTCGGCGTCGGCCACCACGTGGTTGTTGGTCAGCACGTAACCATCGCTGGAAATGATGAAGCCCGAACCCAGCGATTGCGCCTCGCGCTGGCGGTCGCCACGCGGCGAACGCGGCTGCTGCGGCATGTTGCGCTCAAAGAACTCGCGGAACATCGGCGGCAGGCCTTCCAGGTCCGGCATCTGCCCCGCGGCGATACGACGATCTGGCAGCTTCTGCTTGGTACTGATGTTGACCACGGCCGGCGAGGCCTGCTCGACCAGCGTGGTGAAGTCCGGCAAGGCTTCCTCGGCCTGGGCGGTGAGCACCTGGCCGAGCATGAGCACAGCGGCGAACATCGATAGGTAGGATTTCAAGCGTGGTGTAGACATACGGCTCCCGTCACAACGAGCGGTAGTTTAGAAAGGCCCCTGCACAATGCAGGAAAGGCCAGGCTCCTAGAAGCCTGACCTATAGAAAATTTGCCAGTAGATTGCAAATGACAATGCTTTAATTTCATTTCAGGCGCATATCCGTTCGCCTTGGCATGGCCCTCAAAAGCGCGCCATTACTGGCGCGCCTGGGCATCCTGGGGCCGCATCGACAACGCGACGCGTTCTGCCGTACCCAGCGGAATTTCGCCAACTACGGTGACCATCACCTTGCCTTTGGGGGTGTTAAGCCGTCGCGAAACCGCCGAGGTCGGGCCAAGCTGGGTACGCACATCGGTCCCGGTATCGTCCTTCACGGGTTCAAGGAACACCGAGAAGCGCGCCAACCCATCGTCGTACATCAGGCTACTGACCGTGCTGTCATGTTTGGGATCACGCCGTACCGAGCTGTTGACAAGCTCGAACCCTGGCGGGAGCCAGTCCGAGCGCCAGCCAGCGACGCTGTCGTTGCTGACAGAGGCAACGCGCTGCACCGGCTTGCATGAAGCACTGGGGCGCAGGTCATCGTCGACAGGCGGTTCGTCGGTATCGAGGCGCGTCATCTGGAAGCGCTCCAGCAACTGCCCTTTGTCGTTGAGCATCAACGAACGCAGTGGCAGGCCTGTGGCGCGGTCCAGATGCAATTCGAAGGCATAGCGGTGCTGGTCGCGAGGAGTGAGGGTCAAGATCACGGCATCGCGCCCGGCGACCCGTGACTTGCCTGCAACGCTCAAATCGTACCAGCCCATCAGTTTCAGCGGATCAAGCACACGCTGCGCAGCGTCCGTAGGGGCGGTCACTCCGCTGACCAAGGCCCCACTGACACACTGCACCTTGCCATCCACGCGCAATATTTCCTGGGCGGCGCCATCAAGCTGTAGCAACCGCTCGCTGACTTTGCCGTCCTGGACCCTGTGCCAGATATCGTGGGAAGAGAAGCTACCGTTGCGTTCGTAGACGAACGAGCCCTGGTAACTTTGCTTTTTCTCGGCCAGTGCCAGCTTGTTCAGCCACTCGTTCGCCTCGGGCGATGAGTTGGCTGCCAATGCCGGCACCGTCATGCAGCTGCCAATCAGCAGCGACAGAAGAGGTAGCGCGCGCATGATCCTCCTTATTTAGCGGGGTTTTCCATGCTGGCGGCACGGGCATACGGCAGGGCAGTTTCAGTACCCTTGAGCGCGGACTCCTGTGCATGCTGGCGCAGATAGCCCGGCAGACGCTGATCCCAGCCGGCCTGGTTTTGCAGCACGCCGTTAGCCATCGGCCCGGTCGGTTGCTCACTGCTTTCACTATAGCCTGCCAAAACAGCAGGGCCCTGAGTTTGTGGCATGCTCAGGCCTTGTTGCGCAGGCTGCTGCGCAGCCAGCTCGGCGCCGGTGATTTCATCCTGGTTGTACATCCGCACGCCTGCCAGCACCGCAACGGTGACCGAGGCGGCAACCGCCAGACGAGCGACGCTGCGCCATGGCCCCTTGTTGACCTTGGCCGGTACGGCTTCGTCAGCCAGCGCCGCAGACACCGCCGAGGCGATATCCAGGTTGGGCAGCAGCAGCTCCTTGTGCATGGCTGCACGGGCTACCTGGTAACGCGACCAGGTGGCACGGGTTTCAGCATCGTCTACGGCGCTCAGCACCCGACGCAGTTCCAGTTCGTCCGCTTCGTTATCCATTACCGCGGACAGCGATTCCTGCAAAGCTTCACGACTCATGGCGGTTCCTCTCTTGGCTGTCGCCGCTGTCTCAGGTTTCCTGCAACAACGGCTGCAGGGCTTTGTCTATGGCCTCCCGAGCGCGGAAGATTCGAGAGCGCACGGTACCCACCGGACATTGCATGACACTGGCAATGTCTTCGTAACTCAGCCCGTCAAACTCGCGCAGGGTCAATGCCGTACGCAGGTCTTCGGGCAGTTGCTGGATGGTGCGATGGACAGTGCCTTCGATTTCATCCCGCAACAACGAGCGCTCTGGGGACTCGAGATCCTTGAGGCCATGATCGCCGTCGTAAAACTCCGCATCCTCAGAGCTCACATCACTGTCTGGTGGCCGTCTTCCACGGGACACCAGGTAGTTCTTCGCCGTGTTGATGGCGATGCGGTACAGCCAGGTATAAAACGCACTGTCACCGCGGAAATTGCCAAGCGCACGATAGGCCTTGATAAAGGCTTCCTGTGCGACATCCTGGGCCTCGTGGGTATCGTGAACGAACCGCACGATCAACCCGAGAATCTTGTGCTGATACTTCAGCACCAACAGATCGAAAGCTCGCCTGTCACCACGCTGAACGCGCTCGACAAGCTGCTGATCCTCTTCCTGGGTTAGCATGAACACTCCTCAGTGAACTCGAAGGAGCGTTGCAACAGCCATCGATCAGGCTTGCAACCATAGACTCGGGCTTTTCGCAAAAGTTCTCCCCTCCAAGCAAGTTTCCTGCAGCCCTTGGTCGGCTTGCACGGAAGACGCGGCGCGGGCACGGCCGGCTACGTCGATAATCAGGTTTCGAATACGCAGGGACAACCCGAACAGGTCTTGCCGCCCCGCGTCGCCTCGACAAATTGTGACGTGCGGGCAACCTTCATAGGATTTCCGGCCATGTCGGAAAGTTCCCACAAAGGTTGCCGCGCGCCTCGGTAAGTGGCCAGGTGGCATGGAAATTGGCCACCTCGGGCTGCTATAAAGGCAACCTGGCCAAGTTTAACGATAGTTTCACAATGCCATCTGCGCGTGACTATTGTGCCGCGCCCCCTCTAAAGATTACTAGTGTCCCGACATGAGCCAACAATTCCAACATGATGTCCTGGTGATCGGCAGCGGTGCCGCCGGTCTCAGCCTGGCACTGAACCTCCCCAGCCACCTGCGTGTTGCCGTCCTCAGCAAGGGCGACCTGGCCAACGGCTCGACCTTCTGGGCCCAGGGCGGGGTCGCGGCAGTACTGGACAACACCGATACCGTGCAGTCGCATGTCGAGGACACCCTCAATGCCGGCGGCGGTCTGTGCCATGAAGAGGCGGTGCGTTTCACCGTCGAACACAGCCGCGAAGCGATCCAGTGGCTGATCGAGCAAGGTGTGCCCTTTACCCGCGACGAGCACTCCAGCGTTGACGATGGAGGCTTCGAATTCCACCTCACCCGCGAGGGCGGCCATAGCCATCGGCGTATCATCCACGCCGCCGACGCCACTGGCGCAGCCATTTTCACCACGCTGCTGGAACAGGCCCGCCGGCGCCCGAACATCCAGTTGCTGGAGCAGCGCGTGGCGGTCGACCTGATCACCGAACGTCGCCTGGGCCTGCCGGGCGAGCGCTGCCTGGGCGCCTACGTGCTCGACCGCAACACCGGTGAGGTGGACACCTTCGGCGCGCGCTTCACCGTACTGGCCACCGGCGGTGCAGCAAAGGTCTACCTGTACACCAGCAACCCCGATGGCGCCTGTGGTGATGGCATCGCCATGGCCTGGCGTGCGGGCTGCCGGGTGGCGAACCTGGAATTCAACCAGTTTCATCCGACCTGCCTGTATCACCCACAGGCCAAAAGCTTCCTGATTACCGAAGCCCTGCGCGGTGAAGGTGCGCTGCTGCGCCTGCCCAATGGCGAGCGCTTCATGCCACGCTTCGACCCGCGCGAAGAGCTGGCCCCGCGCGACATTGTGGCCCGCGCCATCGACCACGAGATGAAACGCCTGGGCGTGGACTGCGTGTACCTGGACATTACCCACAAGCCGGCCGATTTCATCATGGGCCACTTCCCCACCGTGTACGAACGCTGCCTAGCCTTTGGTATCGATATCACCCGCCAACCGATCCCGGTCGTACCGGCGGCGCACTACACCTGCGGCGGGGTGATGGTCGACGACCGCGGCCACACAGACGTGCCAGGGTTGTACGCCATCGGCGAAACCAGCTTCACCGGCCTGCACGGCGCCAACCGTATGGCCAGCAACTCGCTGCTGGAATGCTTTGTCTATGGCCGCGCCGCCGCTGCCGACATCCAGGCGCACCTTGAACACGTGACAATGCCCAAGGCCCTGCCAGGGTGGGATGCCAGCCAGGTCACCGACTCGGACGAGGATGTGATCATCGCGCACAACTGGGATGAGCTGCGGCGGTTCATGTGGGACTACGTGGGTATTGTGCGCACCAGCAAGCGCCTGCAGCGGGCCCAACACCGCATTCGCCTGCTGCTGGACGAAATCGACGAGTTCTACAGCAACTACAAGGTCAGCCGCGACCTGATCGAACTGCGCAACCTGGCGCAGGTGGCCGAACTGATGATTCTGTCAGCCATGCAGCGCAAGGAAAGCCGTGGGTTGCATTACACACTGGATTACCCGGGGATGCTGGACGAGGCCAAGGACACCATCCTCAGCCCACTCTGAAATGTGCAGCGTGTGTGAGATCGAGCGCCGCCCGCGCGGCGCATCGCGAGCTGCGCTCGGTCTCCCGGGCTCTGAACCTGCCACGGCGAACACCTCTCGGCCCTACCCCACCGCTGTCGTTGCCCAGCGCCGTCGGCTGAACTTCAACCGCACCCGCAGGCGCCGATGCTCATCCCCCCCCAGCGCATCCTGCGGTATGCACTGGCTCTGCCCCATCCATCGCCCCGCCCGCTCAAAGCGCAACACCACCAGCCGCGGCAACGCCACGCTGTCCCGGCACAACCGCACCGGTTGCCAGCCACGGGCACGGCAGAACACCTGCCAGCCGCGCACATCACGGCGCAGCCCAACAACGGCATGCTCATGGGTTAACAGGATTCGTCGGGGAATGGCCCAGCCAGCGTGGGCGATACAGGCGGCGACAACAGAAAAGGAAAGCCAATCAGGCAACGGGCTCGCCCACACGGCAAGCCACGCCAGCACCTGGCAACCCAGGTAGGCCGCTAGCAGCAGGCGCGAGCCTTGCCAGCGGCACTCGAAACACTCACTTGGGCTGGACACGGTCCAGGATGATGCGGACCATGCGTTGCAGCTCCGGGTCTTCGGACTCGGTGCGCTCCATGAACCAGCCGAACATGTCCTGGTCCTCGCAGCTCAACAGACGCACGTACAGTTGGCGATCGGTCTCGTTGAGGGTGGAGTAGACTTCCTGGGTGAAAGGCACCAGCAGTACGTCCAGTTCCAGCATGCCGCGGCGGCTATGCCAGAAAAGCCGGTTGAGTTCAGTTTGTTCGACCATGGGGCCCTCCTCGAATGGCCCGCCAGTATACAGGCAGGCGAGCATGGCGACACCGGGCGTTGGTCTAGTCACCTACCTATTTTGTTACCGGCGTTCTATGATGGCCGCCAGTCTTTAAGCCACCGCGATGACCCATGGCCGATTCCGCTTTCTTCTGCCCCCTGTCCCACGAGGGCATCCTCGCCGTCCGCGGCTCCGATGCAGGCAAGTTCCTGCAAGGCCAGCTGACCTGCAACATCACCTACCTCAGCCAGGAACATTCCAGCCTCGGCGCCCGCTGCATGGTCAAGGGGCGCATGCAGTCGAGCTTTCGCATCTTGCCCGAAGGCAACGGTTACCTGCTGGCCATGGCCAGCGAACTGCTAGAGGCGCAACTGGCCGACCTGAAAAAGTACGCTGTGTTCTCCAAGGCCACGCTGACCGACGAAAGCGCCGCCTGGGCACGCTTCGGGCTGCAAGGCGGTGACGCTGCGCTACAGGCGCTTGGGCTCGACGTGCCTGCAAACGCCGGCAGTACCGTGCGCCATGAAGGCCTGATCGCCATTGCCGTGTCCGCAGGACGTGTGGAGTTGTGGGTACCGGCGGACAATGCCGACACGGTACGCCAGGCCCTCGCCAGCGCCCTGCCTGAAGGCAGCCTCAACGAATGGCTGCTAGGCCAGATTCGTGCCGGTATCGGCCAGGTCATGGGACCGACCCGTGAGCTGTTCATCCCGCAGATGATCAACCTGCAGGCCGTCGACGGCGTCAGCTTCAAGAAAGGCTGCTACACCGGTCAGGAAATCGTCGCCCGCATGCAGTACCTGGGCAAGCTCAAGCGCCGCCAGTACCGACTGGCACTGGACCAGCAGGCCATCCCGGCCCCGGGTGCCGCGATCTTCTCGCCCACCCACGGCTCGGCGGTCGGTGAAGTAGTCATTGCCGCCGGCAACGGTGCTGGCTGCGAACTGCTCGCGGTGCTCAGCGCCGACGCGGTGGAAGACGACAACCTGCACCTGGGCAGCCTCGAAGGCCCACGCCTGCAGGTGCTGACCCTGCCTTACGAACTGGACCGCGACCGGGAAATCCAGCGCTGACCAGCCTGCCCCGCCCCCGTGGCGGGGCCGCACCACCACTGCGGTAGACACGTCAATGAACAAGCTGGCCGAGATGGTTCAAGCACAGTTGCTCGATGCCATCGAAAAGGATGACCTGGTCCTGCCAACCCTGCCCGAGGTTGCCTTGAGCATCCGCGAGGCAGCGGAAGACAGCGAGATCAGCGTAGCGGCCCTGAGCAAGGTGATTGGTCGGGATGCGGCCCTTTCAGCGCGCCTGATCAAGGTAGTCAACAGCCCACTGCTGCGTGCGGCGGTCGAGGTGACCGACCTGCATACCGCCATCACGCGACTGGGCATCAACTACAGCTGCAACCTGGCCATTGGTTTGGTGATCGAGCAGATTTTCCATGCACGCTCACCGGCAGTTGAACAGAAGCTTCGCGAGATCTGGACCAACAGCCTGGAAGTGGCAGGCATCAGCTACGAAATTTGTCGCCGCTATACCCAGCTCAAGCCTGAACAGGCCACCTTGGGCGGGCTGGTCAACCAGATCGGTGCGCTGCCAGTGCTGATCTATGCTGAAGAGCACAACGAGCTGTTGTCCGACCCGGTTTGCCTGCATTACGTGATCGAGCAGATCCAGCCGGTACTGGGGGACAAGATTCTCAAGGCCTGGGAGTTTCCGGAGCAGTTGATCAATTTGCCGAGCCAGGTTCAGGACCTGGACCGGCAGACCGACAAGGTCGACTACATCGACATCGTGCAGATCGCCCGCTGTATCAGCCAGCGTGGTCGTCAACGTCCGTTGGCGGCACTGCCCGCGTACCGCCACCTGAGGTTGCCTTTTGGTACCGAGCTGGAAGTGGATGAACTGCTTGAGGCGCGCAGTATGTTGCGCTGAGCTGTGTCAGCCTGC
>NZ_JBNRIK010000011.1:33393-51397 GCF_053557975.1 Pseudomonas sp. XP2 | reverse complement strand
CGGCAAGCCAGCTCCCACTTCGACTGCCTTGACCTCAAGCCATGTGGAGTCCTGTGGGAGCTGGCTTGCCGGCGATAGGGCCAGCGGAATCAACACATCAATCGGCGATAAAACTCACTCGTACCCGCAACCCGCCCTTCTCGCCATCATGCAGGCTCACCTGCGCCAGATGCGCCCGGCAGATCTCGCCGACAATCGCCAGGCCAAGCCCGCTACCCTGCGCACTGCGCCGGTAAAACCGCTCGAACACCCGCTCGCGCTCAGCCTCGGGAATACCTGGCCCATCATCCTCTACCTCCAGCACAGCCGGCGCCACCACCCGCAAAATCACATTGCCCCCCGCCGGCGTATGCGCCAGGGCATTGTCCACCAGGTTGCTCAACAGCTCGTTGAGCAGCGTCGGTTCACCCTTGAGCCATACGGGGGCCTCGGCCTCCAGGGCCAGCGCCACCCCGCGCTTGTGCGCCAGGGGCGCCATGGCCATGCCCAGCTCACGGGCCAGCTGGCTCAGGTCCAGGCGCTGCGCACCGCCTTCGGCAATTGCCCGTGCACCGTTCTCGACCCGCGCCAATGACAACAGCTGGTTAGCGAGGTGGGTCAGCTTGTCGGTGCCCTGGGCGGCAGATTCCAAGGTCTGCCGCCACTCCTGCGGCTCGGACGAGCGCAACCCCAACTCGACCCGCGCCTTCAGAGCTGCCAGCGGCGTACGCAGTTCATGGGCGGCGTCGGCGATGAACTGCGCCTGGCGCTCGAACTGGCCGCGCAAGCGCTCGGTAAAGTGGTTCAAGGCTCGCACCAACGGGCTCAGCTCGCGCTGCACCTGCACCACCGGCAAGGCCCGCAAATCATCCGGTTGGCGCTCCTCCACCGCCGTGCGCAGGCGCTCCAGCGGCCGCAACGCCGCGCTCACGGCAAACCACACCATCACCAGCGCGCCCAGCGCCAGCATGCCCAAACGCAGCAGGGTATCGGCCATCAGCCCACGGGCCATGCGCACCCGCGCCTCCTCGGTTTCGGCTACGCGGATCTCCGCCATGCCGTTCATGTTGGGCTCGCTCACTGCCTTCAGCAGGCTGACCACCCGTACATCCTGGCCAAGGTAGGTGGCGTTGTAGAACCGTGCCAGGGCCGGGTAGTCATCGGTGCGTGGGGTGCCTGGCGGCGGCGGCGGCAGGTTCTCATAGCCGGAAATCAGCCGCTGCTTGATGTCCAGTACCTGGTAGTAGATACGCCCGGCACTGTCGTAGGCGAAGGTGTCCAGCGCCACGTAGGGCACATCCGCGCTCAGCGAACCGTCACGCTGCGACAGGCCGGCGGCGATGGTCCGCGCCGAGGCCAGCAGGGTGCGGTCGTAGGCAGTGTCGGCGGCCTCGCGGCCATTCCAGTAAGCGCTCAGGCCGCTGGCCAGCATCAGCACTACCAGCAGCAGCGCCAGATTACCCAGCAAGCGCCCGCGCAGGCTGCCGTTGTCACGCATCGCGGTGCTCTAGCAGGTAGCCCAGGCCGCGGAAGGTGACGATGGCCACCGGGTGGCCGTCAAGCTTCTTGCGCAAGCGGTGGATGTAGATTTCGATGGCGTCGGGGCTGGCCTCTTCGTCCAGGCCAAACACCTGCGCCGCCAACTGCTCCTTGCTCATCACCCGGCCCGGGCGGGCGATCAGCGCTTCCAGCACGCTTTGCTCACGCGAGGTCAGGGTCAGGTTGTCGTCACCGAGGGTGAAGCGCCGGGTATCCAGGTCGTAAACCAGCGGCCCGCAGCGTTGCTGACGCTCGCCACCAAGCACACTGCGGCGCAGCAGGGCCTTGACCCGTGCTTCCAGCTCGGTCAACTCGAACGGTTTGGCCAGGTAGTCGTCGGCGCCCAGGTTAAGGCCATGGACCCGGTCCTTGACGTCACTGCGCGCCGTCAGCATCAGCACCGGCACGGTCTTGCCACGGCCACGCAGGCGCGCCAGCACCTCGAAGCCATCCATGCGCGGCAAGCCGACATCCAGCACAACCACGGCGTACTCCTCACTGGCCAGAGCCAGGTCGGCAGCCACGCCGTCATGCAGCACATCCACGGTCAGGCCGTGGCTTTTCAAGGCCTGGGCCACGCTTTCGGCCAGTTGCAGGTGGTCTTCGACCAGCAGCACACGCATCGGTTTCTCCCTGCTCGGGTGGGGCGGTGGCGCGGAGTGTACCGCTGTCCTCAGGCCTGTGAAGCCCCTTGTAACAAACCTTTCTCACTGAAAGGTTAGCGAAAGGTTCGTTGCCTAGCATCGCACCACGGTCGCTCCTCGCGCCGAAAAAAGCACCAGCAAGGTGCAACAAATAAGAACAATAAACGGAGTCATCGACGATGCTGTCATCGCAGCCGCAGGCGTTCACGCCTACCCGTTCCTTTGCCGCACGCCCCTCAGCCATCGCCAGCGCCCTCGCGCTTGCCGGTGTCGCCCCGATGAGCCAGGCCGCCTTCTTCGAAGACAGCACGGCCACCTTCGAAACCCGCAACATGTACTTCAACCGCGACTTTCGCGACGGTACCAGCGCGCAACAATCCAAGCGCGACGAGTGGGCCCAGGGCTTCATCCTCAATTTTGAGTCCGGCTATACCGATGGCACCGTAGGCTTTGGCCTGGACGCATTGGGCATGCTCGGCGTCAAGCTCGACTCCAGCCCCGACCGCACCGATACCGGCCTGCTGCCGACCCACGATGACGGCAAGGCCGCCGACGAATACTCCAAGCTGGGCCTGACCGGCAAAGTAAAGCTCTCCCAGACCGAGCTGAAAATCGGCACCCTGATCCCTGAACTGCCGACTCTGCAGCCCAACGACGGGCGCATCCTGCCGCAAACCTTCGAAGGCGGCCTGCTCACGTCCAGGGAAATCAAGGGCCTGACCTTCACCGGCGGGCGCCTGGACAAGGCCAAGGACCGCAACGACACCAACTGGGAAGACCTGGCGCTGAACAACAAGAATGGCCGCTTCGGTGGCACCTTCAGCGCCGACAACCTGACCCTGGGCGGCCTGGACTACCAGTTCACCGACCGCATCACTGGCAGCTACCACTTCGCCCAGCTCGACGATATCTACCGCCAGCACTTTATCGGCATGGTCGCCACCCAACCCTGGGGCCCGGGCACCTTCGGTGCCGACCTGCGCCTGGCGGTGAGCGACGATGCTGGCGCTGCCAAGGCCGGCAACATCGACAACACCACCATCAACGGCATGCTCAGCTACGCCCTGGGCGGGCACAAGGTCAGCGCTGCCTGGCAGCAGCTGTCGGGCGACAGCGCCTTCCCGTATGTCGATGGCGCCGACCCGTACCTGGTCAACTTCGTCCAGATCAACGACTTCGCCGGTGCCGACGAGCGTTCCTGGCAGGCGCGTTACGACTACAACTTTGCCGCGCTCGGCGTACCCGGCCTGACCTTCATGACCCGCTACATCAGCGGTGACAATGTCAGCCGCGCGACCGGTGGTGAAGGCAAAGAGTGGGAACGCAACACCGAACTGAAGTACGTGGTACAAAGCGGCCCGTTGAAGAACGTCGCCGTGCGCCTGCGCAACGCCACCTTCCGCTCCAACTTCGCCCGCGACGCGGACGAAGTGAGGCTGTTGGTCAGCTACAGCGTGGCGCTGTGGTAACCCCATAGCGGTAATCCAATAACAACAACGCTCACGGAGATAGACGATGACCTTTTCACTGCGCCGCCTCGTTCTCGCTACCGGCTGCCTGCTGTTGGCCGGCAACGCTCTGGCCGCCGAACCGAAACGCCCTGAATGCATCGCCCCCGCCTCGCCGGGCGGTGGCTTCGACCTGACCTGCAAGCTGGTGCAAAGCGCCCTGGTGCAGGAAAAGATCCTCAGCAAACCCATGCGCGTCACCTACATGCCCGGCGGTGTTGGCGCGGTGGCCTACAACGCCGTGGTCGCCCAACGCCCGGCCGATGCCGGTACCCTGGTGGCCTGGTCGAGCGGCTCACTGCTGAACCTGGCCCAAGGCAAGTTCGGCCGCTTCGACGAAAACGCAGTGAAGTGGCTGGCGGCTGTCGGCACCAGCTACGGCGCCATCGCCGTGAAAAGCGACTCGCCCTACAAGACCCTCGACGACCTGGTCGCGGCATTGAAAAAAGACCCGAGCAAGGTGGTGATCGGCTCTGGCGGCACCGTCGGCAGCCAGGACTGGATGCAGACTGCCTTGATCGCCAAGGCTGCCGGCATCAACCCGCGTGACCTGCGCTACGTGGCCCTGGAAGGCGGTGGCGAAATTGCCACGGCGCTGCTGGGCGGTCACATCCAGGTCGGCTCTACCGACATTTCCGACTCCATGCCGCACATTCAGAGCGGCAACATGCGCATCCTTGCAGTGTTTTCGCAAAACCGCCTGGACGAGCCCGAGATGAAAGACATCCCCACCGCCAAGGAGCAAGGCTACGACATCGTCTGGCCGGTAGTGCGCGGCTTCTACCTTGGGCCAAAGGTGAGCGACGAGGACTATGCCTGGTGGAAGGCTTCGTTCGACAAGATGCTGGCTTCGGAAGACTTCGCCAAGCTGCGTGACCAGCGCGAGCTGTTCCCGTTCGCCATGACCGGCGAAGAGCTGGACGGCTACGTGAAGAAGCAAGTGGCCGACTACAAGGCACTGGCCAGGGAATTTGGCCTGATCCAGTAAGCCTGTCGGATTCACCACCACCCCTGTGGGAGCGGCCTTGTGTCGCGATCGGGCGCGAAGCGGCCGCTAAACCTGCCGATGCGATGTGCCCGAAGCATCGTATCGGCTTTGCCAGGGGCCGCTGTGCGGCCCATCGCGACACAAGGCCGCTCCTACAGGACTTGCATCTCACTTGAGCAATCCCAACGAGGATTCCCCAATGATCCTGCAACGCATCTTCGCCCTGGCCCTGCTGGCGGTGTGCGCCGCCCTGGCCGTGATGGCCTGGCCCTACCAGGCGGCGTTTTCCTATGAACCGGTAGGCCCGCGCGCCTACCCACTGCTGATGCTTGGCCTCATGAGCCTGGGCCTCTTGTACCTGGTGTTCCGCCCCACGCCCATCGTGCGCAAGGACGACGAACCGGAACTGGACCGCGAAACCCTGACCAAGATCACCGCCTGCGTAGGCCTGCTGATCGTCTTCGCGGCCACCTTCGAAGCCCTGGGCTTCATCCTCAGCGCCATCCTGGTCGGCCTGCCCATGGCCCGGTTGTATGGCGGCCGCTGGCTGCAGAGCGCCATCGTGGTAGCCGGCATGAGCCTGCTTCTCTACTGGCTGTTCGACCGCGTGATGGACGTGCCCCTGCCCCTTGGCCTGCTCAGCGTACTGGAGAACTGACACATGGATACCTTGAGCTACCTGGGCCAGGGCTTCGGCGTTGCCCTGTCCCCTTACAACCTGGTCACCGCCCTCTCCGGCACCCTGATCGGCACTGTGGTCGGCCTGCTGCCGGGCCTGGGCCCGATCAACGGCGTGGCCCTGCTGATCCCCATCGCCTTCGCCCTGGGCCTGCCGCCAGAGTCGGCGCTGATCCTGCTGGCCGCGGTGTACCTGGGCTGCGAATACGGCGGACGTATCAGCTCGATCCTGCTGAACATCCCGGGCGAAGCCTCGACCGTGATGACCACCCTGGACGGCTACCCGATGGCTCGCCAAGGCCTGGCAGGCGTTGCCCTGTCGCTGTCGGCCTGGAGCTCGTTCATCGGCGCCTTCATCGCCACCTGCGGCATGGTGCTGTTCGCCCCGCTGCTGGCGAAATGGGCCATCGCCTTCGGGCCGGCGGAATACTTCGTACTGATGGTGTTCGCCATTGTCGCCCTGGGCGGCATGGCGGGTGACAAACCGTTGAAAACCTTCATTGCCGCCCTGATCGGCCTGTTCCTGTCGGCCGTCGGCATCGATGCCAACAGCGGCGTTTACCGCTTCACTGGTGACAGCGTGCACCTGGCCGACGGTATCCAGTTCGTGGTGCTGGTGCTGGGCCTGTTCTCCATCAGTGAAATCCTGTTGCTGCTGGAAAAGACCCACCATGGTCACCAGGCGGTAAAAGCGACCGGGCGCATGCTGTTCAACTTCAAGGAAGCGGCTTCGGTATTTGTGGTCAACATCCGCTGCGGCCTGCTCGGTTTCATCATGGGCGTTCTGCCTGGCGCCGGTGCAACGCTGGCGAGCGCCGTGGCCTACATGACCGAGAAACGCCTGGCTGGGGAAAGCGGCAAGTTCGGCAAGGGCGATGCCCGTGGCCTGGCAGCCCCGGAAACCGCCATCGGCGCGTCCTGCTGTGGCGCGCTGGTCCCGATGCTGACCCTGGGGGTACCTGGCTCTGGCACTACCGCAGTGATGATCGGCGCCCTGACCCTGTACAACATCACCCCCGGCCCAATGCTGTTCGAACAGCAGCCGGACATTGTCTGGGGCCTGATCGCTTCGCTGTTCATCGCCAACATCATGCTGGTGATCCTCAACATTCCGATGATCCGCATCTTCACCCGTATCCTCGCCGTGCCGAACTGGGCGCTGGTGCCGGTGATCGCCATCATCACGGCCATCGGCGTATACGCCGTGCATGCCACCACCTTCGACCTGTTCCTGATGGTCGGCATCGGCATCATGGGTTACATCCTGCGCAAGCTGGACTTCCCGCTGTCGCCGATCCTGCTCGGCTTCATCCTGGGCGGGCTGATGGAGCAGAACCTGCGCCGCGCACTGTCGATCTCCAACGGTGAACTGGGCATCCTCTGGTCGAGCCCGATCAGCATGGGCGTATGGGCGCTGGTGGTGTTGATGCTTACCCTGCCGCTGCTGCGCATCTGGCGCAAACGCAGCCTGCAGCGTCGGGCCCTGGCCGATGCCTGATCGACCGTTGCCGCTGTTTGTCGCAACCGGGCTGGTCGGCCTTGCTGGCGGTTACCTCGCCAGCAAGGTCGGCTGGCCTTTGCCATGGATGGTGGGTTCGCTGCTGGCGATCATACTGGTGCGCTGCCTGACACCTTGGCAACTGCCGGAGATTCCCAACGGCCGCAAATGCGGGCAGTGCATCATCGGCATCGGCATTGGCCTGCACTTTACGCCAGCGGTGATCGAACAGGTGGGCAGCCATTTTGCGCTGATCCTCTTCGGCGCCCTGTTCACCACCCTGTCCAGCGTAATCAGCGTGTGGCTGCTACGGCGCACCGGTGAAGACCGCGCCACGGCATTCTTCGCCAGCATGCCTGGAGGCTCGGGTGAGATGGTCAACCTGGGGGCCCGTAACGGTGCAGTGCTCAGCCAGGTGGCGGCGGCGCAGAGCCTGCGGGTACTGGCGGTGGTGCTGTGCGTGCCCGCGCTGTTCAAGTTTCTGCTGGGTGACGGGGTGCCGCTCAATCACGCCGGTAGCGTCAGCTGGGGCTGGCTGGGGGTGATCACTCCGCTCGGCATCGCCGTGGCATTCCTTTGGCAACGGTTGCGCCAACCCAACCCCTGGCTGTTCGGGCCATTACTGGTGGCGGCCACCGTCAGCCTGGCCGGTAACCTGCAGATCGCCCTGCCCAATGGCGCCAGCCAGATCGGCCAGTGGCTGATCGGCAGCGGCCTGGCCTGTCACTTCAACCGCGCATTCTTCCGCCGGGCCCCGTCGTTTCTGGCCCGCACGCTGCTGGCCACGGCACTGTGCATGGCCATTGCCGGCAGTGCCGCGTGGGTGTTGAGTGCGATGACAGCGCTGGACCTTCGTTCGCTTACCCTGGGCATGATGCCTGGAGGTATCGCCGAAATGAGCCTCACGGCCGAAACGTTGCAATTGTCAGTGCCGCTGGTGACGGCGCTGCAGGTGATGCGGTTGATCTTGGTGTTGTTTCTCGCAGAACCGCTTTTCCGCTTGTGGGATAACAGGTAATCGCGCTGCAAGCCCCCTGAAAATAGATAGTTACCACTTGCCCAGTGCCTGGGTGAATAGAGTCGGTTTGCTGCCCTCATCGGCGGCAAACCCACACACTTCCCGGCACTCAAGAGGTAATGATGAAGGTCCGTCTTTCTTGCAACTGTCGCTCGGCCATTGCCTGGGCTTGCCTTGCCTTCAGTGGAGGCAGTCTTGCCGCAGAGTCACCTGCACCCGTCCAGATCAACGTGGTCGCCATCAATGATCTTCATGGTTACATGGAACCCAACCCTCAAGACTACCCCAGCGCGCAGGGTGTTACCCGCCTGACTTATGGCGGCATTGCCACACTCGGCGCCATGCTCGATGAACTGCGAAAGCAAGACCCCGAACTGCTGTTCATTGGGGCGGGCGACCTGATAGGGGGCAGCCCCGCAACTTCAGCGCTCTGGGCTGACGAGCCAGTGCTTGAGGCCCTGAACTCGATGGGCATGATTGTCAGCTCATCCGGGAACCACGAACTGGATGCCGGCAAGGCGGAGTTCCTCCGCCAGATTCACGGAGGATGCGAATCAACGCGCCCGGAAAAGGCGTGCAAGTTCCGCGGCACCTTTCCAGGAAGTGGCTTCCCTTACATAGCCTCCAACCTGATCGATACCACGACGGGCAAACGCTTGCTGCCGGCCTACCATATCCAGGAGGTAAAAGGCGTCAAGATAGCGTTTGTCGGTGCAGTGCCGCGGAACATGGAAAAAGTGGTCTCGGCGAAAGCATTCGCAGGGCTCAAAGCCACGGATGAAGCGCACGCCATCAATGAAGTGATTCCGGAGCTGAAAGCCAAAGGCGTCAATGCAATCATTGCAGTCATGCACCAGGGGGGACATACCTCCGAGCCGTTCGACAAGCAGGATTGCAGCCAGCTGGATGGCGCAATCGTAAACGTGGCGAAACGGCTGGATCCCGCAGTAGATGCCGTGATCAGCGGCCATTCGCATGCCAGCTATCAATGCAAGGTCGGTGACCTGAGCATTACCCAGGCTGGCAAATACGGCCACTTCATGACCCAGTTGAAGTTGGAGGTAACGCCAGGAACCCATAACGTCAAAACCATCACCGCCCGCAATCTTCCGGTAGATCCGCAGGCTTACGTGCCGAATGCCAAGTTGACCAGCTTGCTGGAAGAAGTGCGTCACCGCTCCGGGGAAAAATTGCTCGAACCCATAGGCCGCATCGCCACAGCAGAGCTTAACCGCAAAGTAAATGCCGCCGGTGAAACCACCTTGGGGAACTTCGTCACGGATGCCCAACTGGCCATGACCCAGGCATTTCAGACACAGATTGCCTTCCTCAATCTGGGTGGGTTGCGAAGTGATCTTATACAGCCTGCCAACAGTGACCTGACCTACGAACAGTTATTCGCCGTACAACCGTTCGATAACCCACTGGTGGTTCAGGAGCTGACAGGCAAGCAGATCATTGAACTGCTCAACCTTCAATGGAACAGGGGCAATTTCAATCCACTGCAAGTATCCAAAGGTTTCCATTATGAATGGGATGGATCACGGCCGGCTGGCAGCCGGGTTGTCGAGGAAAGTGTACGTCTCGACGGTAAACGCGTTGAACCATCGACCTATTACCGGGTGGTCAGCAATCTGTTCCTGGCCGATGGTGGCGGTGGTTTGACCACGCTCAAGGAAGGAAGGCAACGTCAGGACGCTGGCATCTCCGACGTGGAGGCCTTGGTTGCGTATGTGCGCCAGAACCATGCGCGGGGTGTTGCAATTGGCCAAAGCGGCGAGCCACGTATCAGCATGACCCCCTGAGCAATCACGTACCCCACTGGGTTTTTCACAACGGGGGCAGTGCCCAGTCAATGGGCACAAGCCCCCGCTGCTCCAGGAAGCTGTTGGCCCGGCTGAAATGCCCACACCCCAGAAACCCGCGGTAAGCGGACAACGGCGACGGATGCACCGACTTCAGCACCAGGTGCTTGGTCCCGTCGATCAGCTTCTGCTTGCTTTGCGCATGCGCCCCCCACAACAGGAACACCACGTTCGGGCACTGCTCGCTGACCACCTGGATCACCCGATCGGTAAACAACTCCCAACCCTTCTTGGCATGCGACGCGGCATTGGCACGCTCCACAGTCATGGTGGTGTTGAGCAGCAGGACGCCCTGCTCGGCCCAGCTCTGCAGGTAGCCGTGGCTGGCGATCGGGATGTTCAGGTCGCGCTGCAATTCCTTGTAGATATTGACCAGCGACGGCGGCGTGGCCACGCCCGGCTGCACCGAGAAACACAGGCCGTGCGCCTGGCCCGGCCCGTGATAGGGGTCCTGGCCGAGTATGACCACCTTCACCTGATCCAGCGGTGTCGAGTTGAGCGCATTGAAGATCAGCGGCCCTGGCGGGTAGATTTCCTTCCCGGCGGCCCGCTCGCTGCGCAGGAACTCGCGCAGTTGATGCATGTAGGGCTGGTCGAATTCAGCGCGCAGTGCGGCTTTCCAGCTGGGTTCGAGTTTGATGCGATCGTCGTCAGTCATGGGGGCATCCGTAAACAATGGCGCGACACTAGGTAAGCCCATCCCGCTTGTCAAACGATCCGACCGACGACCGGCATGTTCGGGCAGGCAGGCCATACTTGTGCGATGACTGAGCGAGGTAGTCCATGGCCATTCATTGTGAGGTACTCACCGGCGCCGACGGCGCCCGCATCGGCATCGCAACCCTGGATGCGCCCAAGGCGCTCAATGCCTTGAACCTGCCCATGATCGAGGTGCTGGGCGAACAACTGCATGACTGGGCGCGCGACCCTGGGGTCGTCTGCGTGCTGCTGCGCGGTAACGGCAGCAAAGCATTCTGCGCCGGGGGCGATGTGCGGGCACTGGTGCAGGCTTGCCGTGAGCACCCCGGCAGCGTGCCGCCCTTGGCCGCCACGTTCTTCGCCGCCGAATACCGCCTGGATTACACCCTGCACACCTACCCCAAGCCGCTGCTGTGCTGGGGCCATGGGCATGTGCTGGGCGGCGGCATGGGGCTGCTGCAGGGCGCCAATGTACGCATTGTCACACCCAGTAGCCGGTTGGCGATGCCGGAAATCAGTATCGGCCTGTACCCCGACGTGGGTGCCAGTTGGTTCCTCGCCCGGCTGCCCGGCAAGCTGGGGTTGTTTCTGGGGCTGACCGGAGCGCCGATCAATGCACGCGACGCCCTCGATCTGGGCCTGGCGGACCGCTTTTTTGGGGAGCACCAGCAAGAGGCACTGATCGAAGAGCTGCTGCAACTGAACTGGCAGGAGCAGACCGCCCTGCAATTGAACAGCCTGCTCAAGGCCGAACAGCACCGCGCCTGCGCCGAGCTGCCCGAAGCCCAGTGGCTGCCACGGCGGCAGGTGATCGATGCGTTGCTGGATGTGGCCGATGCTGCAGCGGCCTGGCGGGCGTTGGAGGGGCTCAAGCACCATGACGACCCACTGCTTGCAGAAGCAGGCCAGCGGCTGCACGACGGCTGCCCGCTGACCGCGCACCTGGTGTGGGAACAGATTCGCCGGGCGCAGCACCTGTCTTTGGCGCAAGTGTTCCAGATGGAATACTGCATGAGCCTGAATTGCTGCCGCCACCCGGAATTCAGCGAAGGCGTGCGAGCCCGCTTGCTGGACAAGGACAACCACCCCCGCTGGCACTGGCCGGATGTGGCTCAGGTGCCGGCGGCGGTAGTCGAGGCGCATTTTTCCAAGGCGTGGGAGGGGCGGCATCCATTGGCGGATCTGAGTTGACTTCAAGGATCTGGGGCAGCGTTCATTCAACTAACGCTGCCAGTTTCCGCCTCGCCCTTGCCCAGGTCGGCCATCCCGGCGTCCGCCATCATTACCCTGCCCATTGGAGTGCCAGTCGCCGTGCTGGTAGCGCTGGCTGCCATCACGATAATCATG
Source organism: Pseudomonas sp. XP2 (assembly GCF_053557975.1). Taxonomy (NCBI): domain Bacteria; kingdom Pseudomonadati; phylum Pseudomonadota; class Gammaproteobacteria; order Pseudomonadales; family Pseudomonadaceae; genus Pseudomonas; species Pseudomonas sp. XP2. The sequence continues at coordinate 39,634 of NZ_JBNRIK010000011.1, read as the reverse complement.
CCGGTCCCGATCCTGCCTGTAGTCCTGCCGATTGCGGTTGCCATAGTCATAGCGCGGGTTGCCGTGCCACTGGTTCACACCCGGCTGCGGATACGGCCGGTATTGCGGCGCGGGCGCCGACCGATAGTAATAACGCGGTGCCGGCTGGTAGTAATAGCGCGGTTGCGGCGCCACGTAGTAACGGTCATAGCGGTAGTACCCTGGCGACACGTAGCGGTCGGTAGAGTAGTAATCCGAGCGATAATAGCCCCCGCTCTCGTAGTACGGGGCGCAGGCAGAAGTCATCAGCCCCAAGAGGGCGATCAACAGGATTCGAGAGTACATGGCGGCCTCCTGGACCGCTGGAGTGCCCGAACAGCGGCGCTGGCGAGCATCGATGCATAACGCGTTCATCGACACTGAATAAGACCGCGAAGCCGAGGTGCAGTGCCGTTTATGCAATAATTTGATACAGGTGCGATAACCCCAAAAAACTTGCAGTCATTTGCCGGCCATCTCACTAGAATGGGCGCCCTGGCACACATCACGGGAAGATCATGCCGTTACGTTCCGCTCTGTTTTCGCAGCGCTCGCTGATCTTTACCCTGCTGGTGCTACTGGCCTGCGGCTTCCTCGCCACTTCACTGCTCAGCTACTTCGCCTCGCGCAGCGCCATTCGCGACGGCATCATCAATACCGAACTGCCGCTGACTTCCGACACGGTCTACTCGGAAATCCAGAAGGACCTTATCCGTCCGGTGCTGATCGCCTCGATGATGGCCCAGGACACCTTCCTGCGCGACTGGGTGCTGTCCGGCGAGCAGGATACCGAGCGCATGACGCGCTACCTTGGCGAAGTCATGGGCAAGCAGGACACTTCCACATCCTTTTTCGTGTCTGACCGCACCCTCACTTATTACCAGGCCAAAGGCGTGCTGAAGCACGTCGAACCAGGCACATGGCGAGATGCCTGGTATTTCCGCCTGCGTGACCTCAAAGCCCCCTATGAGATCAACGTCGATCTGGACATGGCCAACCAGGACAGCCTGGCGGTCTTCATCAACTACCAGGTGCACGACTACCAGCACCGCTTCATCGGTGCCGCCGGCGTCGGGCTGAGCGTATCGTCGGTAGTCAAGCTGATCGACCAGTATCAACGCCGCTACCAGCGTTCGGTGGTGTTCACCGACGCCAAGGGCAGGGTGTTGATGACCGGCTCGGAAGGTGGCCCGCATGGTCTGCGGGTCGGCCAGCCGCTCAGCGACAACCCCGAACTGAACGACGTACTGGCCGAGCAGTTGGTGCCCGGTGAAGGCAGCCACGAATACCGCGACAGCGACAACCACAGCCACTTCCTGAATGTGCGCCACCTGCCCGAACTGGACTGGTACCTGTTGGTGGACAAGCGCGAAACCGGCGCCCTCGACCGCATCCGCCACTCTCTGTACCTGAACCTGGCCATCTGCGCGATGATTACGCTGGTGGTCCTGGCGCTGGTGCATGCCATGGTCCGCCGTCACCAGGCCAGCACCGAAGCCCTGGCTACCCTCGACAGCCTCACCGGCCTGCCCAACCGGCGCAGCTTCGACCTGCTCGCCGCCCAAGCCCTGCACGAAGCCCAGCGCGACAGTGGGCCGCTGGTGGCATTGCTGATCGACCTGGACCACTTCAAGGCGCTGAACGACACCCATGGCCACCTGGCAGGCGACGAAGTGCTGCGCCAATTCGCCAATGTACTGCAAGGCAGCCTGCGCCAGTCAGATATACTGTGCCGCTGGGGCGGTGAGGAATTCATCGTGCTGCTGCGTGAAGCCGAAGGCCGACAGGCCATCGAGGTGGCGGAAAAGATCCGCCGCCGTGCCGAACAGTTGACCTTCAGCTACGAAGAACAGCCGCTGCGCCTGACTATCAGCATCGGCCTGAGCAGCCTGCAGCCAGGGGATACCCTGCACGCCCTGCTGACCCGCGCCGATCGTGCGCTTTATCGTGCCAAGCAGGCCGGCCGCAACCGCGTCTGCAGTGAAACCCGCCATGAATGACAGCCAACACTGCCCCGCTTGCGGAGCCCTGAACCAATGCAGCCTGGCCGACCCGCGTCGGGCCACCCAGGCTTGCTGGTGCTATAGCGTAAGTATCGATCCGGCCGTGCTGCAGGCCCTGCCCGCCGAGTTGCGGGACAAAGCCTGCCTGTGCCCGCGCTGCGCCGCCGTTGAGGCACAACTGCGCTCCACCACTCCCCACTGACCTGCTCCAATGCGCCTCGACCGTTTCCTCGCCAACCTCCCCTGCCACAACCGCCAGCAAGTTCGCCTGATGCTGGCGCAACGCCGTGTGCGCCTGGATGGCCGAGTAGTCAGCGACCCGCTGACCGAGGTGCGTGAATTCAACCGTGTCGAGCTGGACGAGCAATTGCTCCAGGCGGGCCGCCCCGCGCGTTACCTGATGCTGCACAAGCCACAGGGTTGTGTCAGCGCCACCCAGGACCCGCAACACCCCACCGTGCTCGACCTGCTGCCCACAGCACTGCGTGATGACCTGCACATTGCCGGGCGCCTGGATTTCAACACCACCGGGTTGATGCTCCTGACCAACGATGGCCAATGGTCTCGGCGCCTGACCCAGCCTGCCACCAAGCTGCCAAAGCATTATCTGGTGGAAACCGAAAACGAAATTGGCGAGCACTATGTGGCCAGGTTCCGTGAGGGCTTCTACTTTGCCTTCGAGAACCTGACTACCCAGCCCGCCCAGCTGGATATCCTCGGCCCGCGCCGGGCTCGGCTGGCGATCGTCGAAGGGCGCTATCACCAGGTCAAACGCATGTTCGGGTTCTTCGACAACAAGGTGGTGATGTTGCACCGGGAGAGCATGGGAGCGATCCGCCTGGACCCGGGATTGGCGCCGGGGGACTTCCGGGAGCTGACGGCGGCAGAGATAGCCACTGTATAGGCCGGCACAGACAGTGCAGGGTCGTCATACGACCACTGAGCGACAAAAGTCACATTTCCCCCCGAACGGCACTTGCGCGATCCGCGACCCACTGCTTGAATCCAAATCGTCAGTCTGCATGTGACTACCAAGTCACGCTTGCAGTCGAAGACACTTTTTGCCGGCTACCCAAAGCCTTGATGCCTTGGGGCACGGCAAATTGCCCGCCAAAAACAATACCGTCGACGCACGTGCCAAGGATCGACACAGGGCCCCCCGGTTTCTCTTCAGGCAAATGCCTACCTGTCATAAAGAACGTGCACCCTAGGTGACGCGAATACCCTTTTTGCGCCAGGAGTCGATGACATGAGGCCAGAAATCGCTGTACTTGATATCCAAGGTCAGTATCGGGTTTACACGGAGTTCTATCGCGCGGATGCGGCCGAGAATACGATCATCCTGATCAATGGCTCGCTGGCCACCACCGCCTCGTTCGCCCAGACGGTACGTAACCTGCACCCGCAGTTCAATGTAGTACTGTTCGACCAGCCATATGCCGGCAAGTCCAAGCCGCATAACCGTCAGGAGCGCCTGATCAGCAAGGAGACCGAGTCGCATATCCTCCTGGAGCTGATAGAGCACTTTCAGGCAGACCATGTAATGTCGTTCTCGTGGGGTGGCGCAAGCACGCTGCTGGCGCTGGCGCACCAGCCGCGGAACGTGAAGAAGGCAGTGGTGAGTTCGTTCTCGCCGGTGATCAACGAGCCGATGCGCGACTATCTGGACCGTGGCTGCCAGTACCTGGCCGCCTGCGACCGGTATCAGGTCGGCAACCTGGTAAACGACACCATCGGCAAGCACTTGCCGTCACTGTTCAAGCGCTTCAACTACCGGCACGTCAGCAGCCTGGACAGCCACGAATACGCGCAGATGCACTTTCACATCAACCAGGTACTGCAACACGACCTGGGACGAGCGCTGGAGGGTGCGCGGAATATCGACATCCCGGTACTGTTCGTCAACGGCGACCGCGACGAATACACCACGGCCGAAGATGCCCGGCAGTTCGGCAAGCATGTGGGCAGAAGCCAGTTCAGCGTGATCCGCGACGCGGGGCATTTCCTCGACATGGAAAACAAGACCGCCTGCGAAAATACCCGTAGCGCCCTGCTGGGCTTCCTCAAGCCGACTGCGCGTGAGCCTCGTCAACACTACCGGCAGGTTCAGCAGGGGCAGCATGCGTTGGCCATCTGAGCGCCTCGGCACTCTGTAGCTGATCCCGCAAGCCATGGGGTGCCGACAAGCTTTTTTATAACTTGGGCTTCTAATTCTTGGAGGGTTCTGGTAAAAAGTGCTGCGCAGACGCGGGTATAGTTTAGTGGCAAAACGAAAGCTTCCCAAGCTTTAGTTGAGGGTTCGATTCCCTCTACCCGCTCCACATTGCATTCCAGCATGACGTTCCAGCAACGTCATCGCAGTCAAAAGGAGCCTTGGCTCCTTTTTTCGTTTCTGCCCCCACGTTGACCTGGCCCATGGCCAATTGCCTGCTGATCCGCTTCAATGCCCTGCGGATGTATACGCGTGCACGCGAAACGGCTTGTGGCGCATATGCTCAATGGATTCGTGAAACATTTCGAAAGGATGACGCATGTTTCTTTCCCGCTGGCTACCGGGCCTTGCCAACCTGCTGCACTACCGCCGCGAGTGGCTGCATGCCGACCTGCAGGCCGGGCTCTCGGTCGCAGCGATCCAGATCCCCATCGCCATCGCCTATGCGCAAATCGTCGGCCTGCCGCCACAATACGGCCTGTATGCCTGCGTTCTGCCCATGATGGTCTATGCCCTGGTCGGCAGCTCGCGGCAACTGATGGTCGGCCCCGATGCCGCCACCTGCGCGATGATCGCCGGTGCTGTGGCTCCGCTGGCCATGGGCGACCCGCAGCGCATCGTCGAACTGTCGGTAATCGTCACCGTGCTGGTCGGCGTGATGCTGATTGCTGCCGGCCTTGCCCGTGCCGGCTTCATCGCCAGCTTCTTCTCGCGGCCAATCCTGATCGGCTACCTCAACGGCATCGGCCTGAGCCTGATCGCGGGGCAGCTGTCCAAAGTAGTAGGGTTCAAGATCGAAGGCGACGGTTTCATCCTCAGCCTGATCAATTTCTTCCAGCGCCTGGGGGAAATTCACTGGGTCACGTTGCTCATCGGCCTGTCCGCCCTGGGCTTGCTGATCTGGCTGCCGCGGCGCTACCCGCGCCTGCCTGCAGCCCTCACGGTAGTGGCGCTGTTCATGCTGCTGGCCGGGCTGTTCGGCCTTGACCGCTTCGGCGTTGCCGTCCTGGGCCCGGTACCTGCCGGCATCCCGCAGCTGGCCTGGCCGCACAGCAACCTGGAGGAAATGAAAAGCCTGTTGCGCGACGCCCTGGGTATTGCCACCGTCAGCTTCTGCAGCGCGATGCTGACAGCGCGCAGCTTTGCCGCCCGGCATGGCTATGCGATCAACGCCAACCACGAGTTCGTCGCCCTGGGCGTCAGCAACCTGGCGGCCGGCATCTCCCAGGGCTTTGCCATCAGCGGCGCCGACTCGCGTACGGCAGTCAACGACATGGTCGGTGGCAAAAGCCAGCTGGTGGGCATCATCGCGGCATTGGTGATCGCCCTGATCCTGCTGTTCTTCACCGCGCCCATGGCGTGGATCCCGCAGGGTGCACTGGGCGCCGTGCTGCTCATGGCCGGTTGGGGGCTGATCGACATCAAGTCACTGGGCAGCATCCGGCGTCTTAGCCGCTTCGAGTTCTGGCTGTGTCTGCTGACCACGGTCGGCGTACTGGGTCTGGGCGTGCTGCCCGGTATCGTGTTTGCCGTCACCCTGGCGATCCTGCGCCTGCTGTACAGCATCTACCAGCCCACCGATGCCGTACTGGGCTGGCTGCCTGGGACCGAAGGCCAGGTCGACATCCGCAAATTCAAGGACGCGCGCACCGTGCCAGGGCTGGTGGTGTACCGCTTCGACGACGCGATCCTGTTCTTCAACGCCGACTACTTCAAGATGCGCCTGCTCGAGGCGGTACAGAGCCAGGACCAGCCCAAGGCCGTGCTGTTCGATGCCGAAGCAGTCACCAACATCGACGTCAGCGGCATCGCTGCCCTGCGTGAAGTACGCGACACCCTGGCCGCGCAAGGCATCTTCTTTGCCATCGCACGCGCCCGGGGTACGTTCCTGCGCATGCTGGTGCGCTCGGGGATGGCGCGGGAAATGGAAGACAAGCTGCTGTTCGGATCGGTACGGGCCGGGATTCGCGCGTACCGGGTGTGGCGCAACCGGAACCGCAGTGTGCCG
>NZ_JBNRIK010000011.1:26732-33271 GCF_053557975.1 Pseudomonas sp. XP2 | reverse complement strand
TCCCCCGCGAAAGGGCCAGTGCAGCCAACACAAGACCCTGGCGTGGACACCAACCCTCGCACACCGTGCATGACATGCTAAAGTCGCCCCCGTTCTCCGCTCCACCCAACGGACCCCAGCATGCCCGCACTTGACGCCACCCTCACCCCCTGGCCAGAACTCGCTGCCCGCCACCCCTGCGACGCCCTGCTGCTGGGCAACGGTGCCAGCCGCGCAGTGTGGAAGCCGTTTGGCTACTTCTCGCTGTTCGAGGAAGCGCAACGCGCCGGCCGCAAGAAAGGCCTGGCGGTCAGCGACCAGGCGCTGTTCAAATCCTTGGGCACAGAACTGTTCGAGCCCGTGCTAAGCGCCCTCAACACCACCGTGCGCGCCAACGCCGCGCTGGCCATCAACTCCACCGCGCCGCTGAACCGCTACTACTCGATCAAGGAAGGGTTGATCCACGCCGTGCGCACGGTGCACCTGCCGTGGTCACTGATGCCAGCCACCACCCTGGCAGCCCTCAACCAGGCCCTGCGCGGCTACCGCAGTATCTACACCAGCAACTACGACTTGCTGCTGCCCTGGGCCATACAACACGCTCCGCAGGGCTTCGCCAACCTGTTCGACGAGCAAGGCTTTTTCGATGTGCGCCGCACCCGCAGCGAAGGCACCCGGGTGCTGCACCTGCATGGCGGCCTGCACTTGCTCAAGCTGCCTGACGGCACCACACGCCAACGCAGCGCCGACAACGCCGAGCTGCTCGATGGCTTTGCGGTGAACATCCCCGGAGAGGTGCCGCTGTTCGTCAACGAAGACCGCAGCGACGAAAAACTGCGCGCCATCCGCAACTCGGACTACCTGAGCTGGTGCCTTGGGCAGTTGGCCCGGGAAAGCCAAGGGCTATGCCTGTTCGGGCAGCATCTGGACAGCAGTGACCAGCACCTGCTCGAAGCCATCCGCCAGGCGCGGCCACAGCATCTGTCGATTGCCATAAGGCCATTGAGCGAGGCTTCAGTGATCAACCAGAAGCAACACTATATTGATCGATTCGGAAATCTGGCGGGGACGCAGGTGCATTTCTTTGATGCCAGTACGCATCCGTTGGGGCTGGCGGCGTTAGCTACTGAGATGCCGCTTAACCGAAGATGAGGTGGGCTCGGTGCACAAGCTCAATGGGCCAAGCCAGACTCGCCGAAAACACGCTTGTATGAACTGGAAACATTGACAGCCATCGCTATGCGAGCCAGCTCCAAGGTGCCCTGAGCAATCGAGTAGCTGCCTCGCTCCTGCAACCAGAGCAAAATGTCGGCAAGGTGCCAGAGAGAAGTACTGCCATCGTGAACAGGTGCAGGAAAGCTGACCGAATGCGCCACCATCAATTTCCGCATGTTTTGCCGAGACATGCCGATGATCTCAGCCACATCGGTAAGCCCCACGAGATCGGGAGTCGCTTCGATCAGGCGAGCCCACGGAACAATTTTGCCAACGTCAGCAAGCGCGCTCTCGATAGCCTCTTTGGCAGAGGAAGATTCGCGAATGAATGCCAGTGCCAACCGACCCGGCTGACCTACGCCAACCAACGCATCATCACACCCGCCTTCAGCCAGACGCTCTAATAGCACATCGGTATCTTCGTTTTCGCCCAATTGATACTTCAGGGTGAACTCGTACTCCATTGCGATTACTCCTTCCAAGCATTCGGCGCATGAGCTGCCTTCCGGCTGCCCGAACAGTTGTCGACCACACGCTTTAGCTGTCGCGCAAAATTGCCAGCACTCTTCGGCGTGCTCCATACGCTGACAATGCAGTATTCCCCGCACCGGCAATCGGCATCATTGAGGGGGCAATACATCTTTCCCCAACAGTGCCCACCGCCCACTACGATTTTCCATCCCTTTGACTCTGCGTGCCTCAAGGCCTGCTCGACCTCTTTCTTGGCGTGACAGGGGCGTGCCATCAGCTTTCTCCAGTGTGAGCCCGCCACTCGAGAGTTGTCAATTGACAACCAAAACGCTCGACAAGCGTGCACGCCACACTACAGAAAGGCTGATGAAAGAAATCGCCGCAAAGTGCGATTAGGAATTTCCCTACATCGATTGGAGATTCATACCCAATGTGCGCCTCAATCAGGTCCGACGTGCAGCCGTCAGAGCAACCCATCCGCCCGCAGTAACGTCTCCAGGCAATGCTCCTGCACCCCATAGAACGCCTTGAGCTGGCCAATCTTCTCCAGCAACGCCCCGTTATCTGCCGCCTTGGGCCGCTTCACCGCAAGAATCATCTTGTTCTTGTTGGTGTGCTCCAGCGAGATAAACTCGAACACCTTGGTCTCGTAACCGCAGGCTTCCAGGTACAGCGCGCGCAGGCTGTCGGTCAGCATTTCGGCCTGCTGGCCCAGGTGCAGGCCGTACTGCAGCATGGGTTGCAGCAACCCCGGGCTATGCAGTTGCGGGCGGATCTGTTTGTGGCAGCACGGCGAGCACATGATGATCGCGGCGTTGCAGCGGATACCGGTATGGATGGCGTAGTCGGTGGCGATGTCACAGGCATGCAGGGCGATCATCACTTCGATGGCCTCAGGCACCACGCTGCGCACATCACCGCACTGAAACTCCAGGCCCGGGTGGTCGAGGCGTGCGGCAGCGCTGTTGCACAGGTCGACCATGTCCTGGCGCAGTTCCACGCCAGTTACCTGTGCGTCGCGGCCCAGGCTGTTGCGCAGGTAATCGTGCATGGCGAAGGTCAGGTAACCCTTGCCCGAGCCAAAGTCGGCCACCCGCAGTGCCTGCCCGGCCGGCACCGGAGCGCTGGCCAGGGCGTGGTCGAAGACCTCGATGAACTTGTTGATCTGCTTCCATTTGCGCGACATCGACGGAATCAGCGCGCCTTGTGCATCGGTTACGCCCAGGTCACGCAAAAACGGGCGCGACAACGCCAGGTAACGCTTCTTCTCGCGGTCATGGCCGCTGCTGGCAGTGACATCACGCGGTGCCTGTGCGCCGTGACGCTGCAGCATCGGCTTGCCCTTCTTGCTGAAGGTCAGCTGCACTTCGCCGTCAGCATCGAACAGGTGGGCGTTGCGGAAGCTGTCTGGCAGCAGCTCGGCGACCAGCGCCTGGGCCTGGTCCAGCGGCAGGTTGCGGGTGATGTCACGCGTCTGGTGGCGGTAGACCAGCGAAAGGCACGGCTGGCCCTTGACCTGCAGCGGCTTGGCGATGATCCGTTGCAATGTCTGGTCGGCACCGACATGGCGCGCCAGCACCAGTTTGACCAAGGTATCGCCGTGCAGGGCGGCGTTCAGCAGGTCGAGAAACTGAGCGCGCGCATCCGGCGCGGAGTGGGCGGAAGTACTGGCGGACATGGAGAAACGGTGCCTCGAATAGCGGGAAGCGCATTCTACACCCTGTGGGAGCGGGTTTACCCGCGAATGCGTCGGTAGCCTCCAGGCAGCATTGGCGGGTGAACCCGCTCCCACAGGGACGCGTCAAGCCAGGCGGATCCGAATCAATCGAGAATGACCAGCCGGTTGGGCAACTCGTTACGGGCATGGGTTGCCGGCACGTGCTGGCCAAGCAGCTCGCCACACGCCTCGATGCACTCGACAAAGCCCTGCAACGTCTGGCCCTGGCGCACCTGTTCGGCAAGGCGGGCACCCATGGCCGCGCGGGCTTCAGCATCCAGGCAGTGTTCGATACCCCGATCGACCAGGATCTCCACATGCCGCTCCGCCTCGCTGACGAAAATCAGCACGCCCGTGGCGCCTGCGGTGCGCTGCAGGTTCTGCTCGCGAAACTGCTGGCGGGCCAGCCGAGAAGCATGCCAGCGACGCAGGCCACGGGGGATCAGCCAGCCGGCCAGGCGCGGGTTGCGTAGCAGCAGGCACAAGCCGACGAACAGCAGCACGTTGGCCACCAGCAAGCCACGCACGCCGGGCCAGCCCAGCAGCCAATGCAACAGGCCCGGTACCGCCAGCGCCAGCACGGCGGCCCAGAACAACGGCCAATAGGCGTAATCGTCGGCACGGCGGGCCAGCACCGTCACCAGTTCGGCATCGGTGCGCCGTTCGGCACGCGCAATGGCTTCGGCAATCTGCCGTTGATGGTACTCGTCGAAGGGGGTCATGCCGTCGGTCTCTTGAGCGTTCTTATAGTTGTTGTCCCGGCACTCGGGGCTTCATCCGCAGGGGACATATTCAGGCATAATCCGCTGCTGGAACCTAAGCCTGCAAATCGTACAACAATAGCCGCCTGAAAACTCCGGCCGCGCGCGTATCACCCTGGATACGGCAGAGGCCCCACAACGGAATTGATGATGAAACTGTCTTTGCTGGGCCTGGCCATGGGCCTTGCCAGTCAGGCGGCTCTTGCCGCCCCCTACGCCCCGCCCCTGCAGGACAAGCAGGCGTTCATCGAGCACCTGATCAGCCAGATGACCGAAGCCGAGAAGATCGGCCAGCTGCGCCTGATCAGCATCGGCCCGGAAATGCCCCACGAAAAGATCCGCGAGGAAATCGCAGCAGGCCGCATCGGCGGTACCTTCAACTCGCGCACCGCACCCGAAAACCGCCCCATGCAGGACGCGGCCATGCGCAGCCGACTGAAGATCCCGATGTTCTTCGCCTACGACACCATTCACGGCGAACGCACCATTTTCCCGATCGGCCTGGGCATGGCCGCCACCTGGGACATGGACGCCGTCGCCAAGGTCGGCCGCACTGCCGCCATCGAAGCCTCGGCCGACGCCCTGGACATGACCTTTGCCCCCATGGTCGATATCGCCCGTGACCCGCGCTGGGGCCGTACCAGCGAAGGCTTCGGCGAGGACACCTACCTGACCTCGAAGATCGGCCAGGTGATGGTGCGCTCGTTCCAGGGCAGCAGCCCGGCCAACCCCGACAGCATCATGGCCATCGTCAAGCACTTCGCCCTGTATGGTGCAGTGGAAGGCGGGCGCGACTACAACACGGTCGATATGAGCCTGCCGAAAATGTACAACGACTACCTGCCGCCGTACCGCGCCGCGCTTGACGCCGGTGCTGGCGGGGTGATGGTGGCGCTGAACTCGATCAACGGTGTGCCGGCCACCTCCAACACCTGGTTGATGAATGACCTGCTGCGCAAGGAGTGGGGCTTCAAAGGCGTGACCATCAGCGACCACGGCGCCATCCAGGAGCTGATCCGCCACGGCGTCGCCCGTGACGGCCGTGAAGCCGCCAAGCTGGCGATCAAGGCCGGCATCGACATGAGCATGAACGACACCCTGTACGGCGAAGAGCTGCCAGGCCTGCTGAAGTCCGGCGAAGTGACCCAGCGCGAACTGGACCAGGCGGTACGCGAAGTGCTCGGTGCCAAATACGACATGGGCCTTTTCAAGGACCCCTACGTGCGCATCGGCAAAGCCGAAACCGACCTGAAAGACTATTACGGCAACGACCGCCTGCACCGCGAAGCTGCGCGCGACGTGGCACGCCGCAGCCTGGTGCTGCTGGAAAACCGCAACCAGACCCTGCCGCTGAAAAAGGCCGGCACCATCGCCCTGGTCGGCCCGCTGGCCGATGCCCCGATCGACATGATGGGCAGCTGGGCCGCCGACGGTAGACCGGTGCATTCGGTGACCGTACGCGAAGGCCTGCGCCGCGCCGTGGAAGGCAAGGCCAAGCTGGTCTACGCCAAAGGCTCCAACGTCACTGGCGACAAGGCGATCCTCGATTACCTGAACTTCCTCAACTTCGACGCCCCGGAAATCGTCGACGACCCGCGCCCGCCTGCGGTGCTGATCGATGAAGCGGTCAAGGCGGCCAGGCAATCCGATGTGGTGGTGGCAGTGGTCGGCGAGTCCCGCGGCATGTCCCACGAGTCTTCCAGCCGTACCACCCTGGAAATTCCGGCCAGCCAGCGCGAGCTGATCAAAGCCCTCAAGGCCACCGGCAAACCGCTGGTGCTGGTGCTGATGAACGGCAGGCCGCTGTCGATCAGCTGGGAGCGAGAGCAGGCCGACGCCATTCTCGAAACCTGGTTTGCCGGAACTGAAGGCGGTAATGCCATTGCCGACGTGCTGTTCGGTGACTACAACCCGTCCGGCAAGCTGGCCATCACCTTCCCGCGCTCGGTCGGGCAGATCCCGATGTACTACAACCACACCCGCATCGGTCGGCCCTTCACCCCTGGCAAACCGGGCAACTACACCTCGCAGTACTTTGAAGAGCCCAACGGCCCGCTGTACCCGTTCGGCTATGGTCTGAGCTACAGCAGCTTCGAGCTGTCGGGCCTGAAGCTTTCGAACAAGGACCTGAAGCGCGGGGACACACTGGAGGCCAAGGTGACGGTGGCGAACACCGGCAAGGTAGCCGGCGAGACCGTGGTGCAGTTGTACCTGCAAGATGTGTCGGCGTCGATGAGCCGCCCGGTAAAGGAACTGAAGAACTTCCAGAAGCTGATGCTCAAGCCGGGCGAGTCACGCACCTTGACCTTCCGCATCAGTGAGGAAGACCTGAAGTTCTACAATGGCCAGCTGCAGCGGGTTGCCGAGCCAGGGGAGTTCAATGTCCAGGTCGGGCT
>NZ_JBNRIK010000011.1:1295-26571 GCF_053557975.1 Pseudomonas sp. XP2 | reverse complement strand
GCGGGCAAGCCCGCGAAGAGGCCAACCCCGATATCACCATCATCCGGATCCGCCCCGATGCCCTTTTCCTTTCGCGCCCTGCGTCTGGGGCTGATCACCCTGTTGATCGTGCTGGGCACCGCCCTCAGTGCCGGGTGGGCCATGCACCAGGCCAAGCGCCAGGCCATGGAAGACGACGCCCGGCGTGCCAGCCAGCAGTTGGGCCTGTACGCCAATACCTTGCACACCCTGATAGACCGCTACCGCGCCCTGCCCGCCGTGCTGGCGCTGGACCCGGAACTGATCGCCGCCCTGCGCGACCCTGTCAGCGAACAGGTGCAGAACGCCCTGAACCGCAAGCTCGAACGCATCAACGGCGCCGCAAATTCCTCCACGCTCGAACTGCTTGACCGCACCGGCCTGGCCATCGCCGCCAGCAACTGGCGGCTGCCCAGCAGCTACGTCGGCTCCAACTACGGCTTCAGGCCCTACTTCAAGCAGACCCGCAGCCAGGGCAGTGGCCGCTTTTACGCCGTGGGCGTGACCAGTGGCGTGCCGGGCTACTTCCTCGCCAGCGCGGTGAACGACGAGCATGGCCGCTTCCTCGGCGCCATGGTGGTGAAGCTGGAGTTCCCCGAACTTGAACGCGAGTGGCGCCAGGGCAGCGACATCCTGCTGGTAAGCGACGCCCGCGGCATCACCTTCATTGCCAACCAGGACGGCTGGCGTTACCGCGAGCTGCAGCCGCTCAGTGGTGCCGACCGTGCCGAACTGGCCGAAACACGCCAGTACGACAAGCAACCGCTGGTGCCGTTGCAGCATCAGGTGCTGACGCGCTTTGCCGCCAACAGTACCCTCAGCCGCGTGCAAGGCGCCGAGTACCTGTGGGAAAGCCTGCCACTGGAAAGCGAAAACTGGACCCTGCACCTGCTGCGCAAACCGCAGGTCGCCGCCGACGGCCGCAATGCCGCCCTCGGCGCCGCTGCCGTCTGGCTGAGCCTGGTGTTCGCCGCCCTGTTCGTCAGCCAGCGCCTGCGCCTGGCCCGTCTGCGCCAACGCAGCCGGCAAGAACTAAAGCGCCAGGTCGAGGAGCGCACCCGCGAACTGCGTACTGCTCAAGAAGGCCTGGTGCAATCAGCCAAGCTGGCGGCGCTCGGGCAGATGTCAGCCGCCATGGCCCACGAAATCAATCAGCCACTGACCACCCAGCGCATGCAACTGGAAACCCTTCGCCTGCTGCTCGACCATGGCCGCCATGACGAAGCGCGCCAGGCATTGGAGCCACTGGAGCAAATGCTGACGCGCATGGCCGCGCTCACCAGCCACCTGAAAACCTTTGCCCGCAACAGCCCGGTCGGGCTGCGCGAGCGCCTCGACCTGGCCACCGTTGTCGACCAGGCACTGCATCTGCTGGAAACCCGCATTCGCACTGAGGAGGTAGAGGTTGCCCTGTACCTGGCGCGCCCGGCCTGGGTACGCGGCGATGCCATCCGCCTGGAGCAAGTGCTGATCAACCTGTTGCGCAATGCCCTCGACGCCATGGCCGACAAGCGCTACAAACGCCTGGAGGTGCGCATCGAGCCCGAGGGCGAGCGGTGGTGCCTGAGTGTGCTGGACTCGGGGGGCGGCATTGCCCAGCCCGACCTGGCCAAGGTCTTCGACCCGTTCTTCACCACCAAACCGGTGGGCGAAGGACTGGGCTTGGGCCTGGCCATTTCCTACGGCATCGTCCACGAGGCCGGTGGCCAGTTGCAGGCCGAAAACCTGCCCGGTGGCGCACGCCTGAGCCTTATCCTGCCCCGTGACCTGGAGCCTGTATGTTGAATTCAGTGATCGTCGTCGATGACGAAGCCAGTATCCGCACCGCGGTCGAGCAATGGCTGAGCCTGTCCGGCTTCGGCGTGCAACTGTTCGCACGCGCAGAAGAGTGCCTGGCACACCTGCCGCAGCACTTTCCCGGGGTAATCATCAGCGATGTGCGCATGCCGGGCATGGATGGCCTGCAGTTGCTCGAACGCCTGCAGGCGGAAGACCCCGACTTGCCTGTCATCTTGCTGACCGGCCACGGCGACGTGCCGATGGCAGTGGAGGCCATGCGCAGCGGCGCCTACGACTTCCTGGAAAAACCCTTCACCCCGCAGCACCTGCTGGGCAGCCTGCGCCGGGCCCTGGAAAAGCGCCAGCTGGTGCTGGAAAACCGCCGGCTGCACGAACAGGCAGACCTCAAGTCCCGCCTGGAAGGCACGCTGCTGGGCATGTCACAGGGCCTGCAACAGCTGCGCCGACAAGTACTGGAGCTGGCCAGCCTGCCGGTCAATGTGCTGATCCGTGGCGAAACCGGCAGTGGCAAGGAGCGCGTGGCCCGCTGCCTGCACGATTTTGGGCCGCGCGCCAGCAAACCCTTCGTCGCACTCAACTGCGCGGCCATCCCCGAGTCGCTGTTCGAGGCCGAGCTGTTCGGCCATGAGAGCGGCGCCTTCACCGGCGCCCAGGGGAAGCGCATCGGCAAGCTGGAGTACGCCAACGGGGGCACGGTGTTTCTCGATGAAATCGAAAGCATGCCACTGGCGCAACAGGCCAAGCTGTTGCGCGTGATCCAGGAGCAGAAGCTGGAGCGTCTGGGTGCCAACCAGAGCATCAGCGTCGACTTGCGCGTCATTGCCGCGACCAAGCCAGATTTGCTCGAGGAAGCTCGCGCCGGGCGCTTTCGCGAAGACCTTGCCTATCGCCTGAATGTGGCCGAGTTGCACCTGGCGCCGCTGCGTGAGCGGCGCGAAGACATTCCGCTGCTGTTCGAGCACTTTGCCCGTGCCGCAGGTGAAAAGCTTGGTCGTAATGCCTTGCCGTTAACGGGTCCACAGCTGGCGCAGCTGCTATCGCATGACTGGCCAGGCAACGTGCGTGAGCTGGCCAACGCGGCGGAGCGGCATGCGTTGGGGCTGGGTTCGCCAAACATTGAAGTGACACCTGCCGGGCCTTCGCTGGGCGAGCAGATGGAAGCGTTCGAGGCGCAATGCCTGCGCGCAGCCTTGCGACTGCATGGGGGCGAGATCAAGTCGGTGATGGAGGCGTTGCAGCTACCCCGGCGTACGCTTAACGAAAAAATGCAGCGGCATGGGCTGGTGCGCGAGGACTTTGTCGGGCGCGAATGAGCGGATTTCCGCTTACCTGCAATCGTTGATAGGCAAAAATCCGCTTATCTGTGAGCGATCCTGGGGCTGCTTTGCAGCCCATCGCGACGCAAGGTCGCTCCTACAGGCCAGGTACCACAAGGTCCTGCACTCAAATGAATCACCCCGCCCCCATTTGGCACACCTTCTGCAATTGCCCTGGCAAGCTGCGCCACGGCGCGCTCCACAAAAACAACGAGAAGGTATCCCTGATGGATAACGCCACCTCCCTGCCCGCCGGGGCGGCCACTGCGCCCGCCGCGGAAAAAACCACCGCCAGCCGCCTGAAGTCGATTTTCAGCGGGTCCATCGGCAACATGGTCGAATGGTACGACTGGTACGTCTACGCCGCATTCTCGCTGTACTTCGCCAAGGCCTTTTTCCCGGCCGGTGACTCCACCGCACAATTGCTCAACACCGCCGCGATCTTCGCCGTGGGCTTCCTCATGCGCCCAATCGGTGGCTGGCTGATGGGCCTGTACGCCGACCGCAAAGGCCGCAAGGCCGCGCTGATGGCCTCGGTACTGCTGATGTGCGCCGGCTCGCTGGTCATCGCCCTGACCCCGGGCTACGAAACCATCGGCGTCGCCGCACCGATCCTGCTGGTCATCGCACGCCTGCTGCAAGGCTTGTCGGTGGGTGGCGAGTACGGCACCTCGGCCACCTACCTCAGCGAAATGGCCAGCAAGGAGCGCCGTGGCTTCTTCTCCAGTTTCCAGTACGTGACCCTGATCTCCGGCCAGCTCATCGCCCTGGCGGTACTGATTGTCCTGCAACAGACTCTGACCACAGAGCAGCTGTATGCCTGGGGCTGGCGCGTGCCGTTCGTGATCGGTGCGCTGTGCGCAGTGGTTGCCCTGTACCTGCGTCGCGGCATGGAAGAAACCGCCTCGTTCACCAAAAAGGAAAAGGCCAAGGAAAGCCTGATGCGCACCCTGCTGCGCCACCCCAAGGAGCTGATGACCGTGGTCGGCCTGACCATGGGCGGCACCCTGGCGTTCTATACCTACACCACCTACATGCAGAAGTACCTGGTCAACACCGTGGGCATGAGCATCAGCGACTCGACCACCATCTCGGCCGCCACACTGTTCCTGTTCATGTGCCTGCAGCCGGTGATCGGTGGCCTGTCCGACAAGATCGGCCGACGTCCGATCCTGATCGCCTTCGGTGTGCTAGGCACCCTGTTCACCGTGCCGATCCTCAGCACCCTGCACACCATCCAGACCTGGTGGGGCGCGTTCTTCCTGATCATGGCAGCACTGATCATCGTCAGCGGCTACACCTCGATCAACGCCGTGGTCAAGGCAGAGCTGTTCCCAACGGAAATCCGCGCCCTGGGCGTGGGCCTGCCGTACGCCCTGACTGTGTCGATCTTCGGCGGCACCGCCGAGTACGTGGCCTTGTGGTTCAAGAGCGCTGGCATGGAAAGCGGCTTCTACTGGTACGTCACCGCCTGTATCGCCTGTTCGCTGCTGGTTTACGCGACCATGAAGGACACCAAGCAACACTCGCGGATTACTACCGAGTGAATGTGAAGCTGCTGAAATGAAGAAGGGCGCACCGTTCCAGGTGCGCCCTTTTCATTTGTTCGATCAACACTCATCTCGCTGTGAGCCGATTAAACATCCTATTCGGCTCATCCTGTGAGCCGAATAGCTCAGTTAATCGGCGCACTCGTGCCTCAGAGCCTGTTCAGGACATCTCCAACACCTGGCGCGGTTCCCGACGCTGGTACCAGGTTGCCATCAGCACCAGCACCAGCAGCACCCCGCCCAGCACGGCCGACGAACCGATTGTGCCGAAGTCCAGGCCGCCCTTTTCATGAGGTTTGGTGAGGAAGTCGCCCAAGGTGGCGCCGAATGGGCGTGTGAGCACGAACGCCACCCAGAACAACACCACGCCGGGGATGCGCGTCCAGTAACGGGCCACTACCACCAATGCGATGGCACTGCCGATCAGCAGCGCGCCGCCGGCAAAACCAAGCCCCGAATCATCGGCCAGGTAATCGCCAAGGGCAGTGCCAAGCGTGTTGGAAAACAGGATCGCTACCCAGTAGAACAGCTCGCCCGAACGATTCTTGATGCGGGTGACGTCCAGTGGGTTGCCGCTCAGGCGCCAGACCAGGAAGGTCAGCAGCAGGATCCCGATGAGCAGGGCCGAACCCGTGGCATAACCCAGACCCAGAGTGCGGTCCATGAAATCGGACATGGTAGTGCCAGCAGTGCTGGTGGAGAGGATCACCAGCCAGTACAGCATCGGATGGTAGCGGCGGGAGTAGAGCTGGCCGACCAAGGTCAGCAGGAACACGCTGATCAGCATCAACGAGCTGAGTGCATAGCCGATGTTCAGCGTCATCGACAGCAAGTCGCCGGCGGTTTCGCCAAGGGTGGTAGCGCAGATCTTCATGACCCAGAAGGCCAAGGTGATTTGCGGGAGTTTGTTCATTGTTGTGCCGCTCCAGTTTGAGGTGCGGCGATGGTGCTGAGCAGCGTCTGAAAAATCGGTTGGTGATGTATGAAAAAAGCGTTGATTGAACTTTGAAACAAGACATTTCGTTCTTAACGCCCCATTAATTCCCGACCCTCAAGCTGCAAGGGCTGATGAAACGATACGCGAGAGCTTACGGCGAGTGATCGACACCGCTACCTGACTCACGCGAAGTGCGCCCTGACACATCGATATATTCGATTTTTAGACGCTATTATTTGCGCTTTTTAATCAAATTAATCAGCGTAGGATGAAACCCATAGAAACAAACAACCTCTCGCACAGATGGAGCACCGACCATGAAAAACAAACTGATCCTCACCCTGGCCCTTTCGGTTTTCGCAGCTGGCGCCTTCGCCGAAGATGGCTTCGACCGTACCAGCGCTCACACCTTTGCCGCGGCTCAAACACAGTCCGCTAGCTACGCTGAAGATGGCTTTGACCGCACTGGCGGCCAACGCTTTGCCGAAGACGGCTTCGACCGCACCGGTGGCCAGCGTTTCGCCGAAGACGGCTTCGACCGCACCGGTGGCCAACGCTTCGCCGAAGACGGCTTTGACCGCACCGGTGGCCAACGCTTCGCCGAAGACGGCTTTGACCGCACCAACGCCCACCGCATCAGCTGATACCTGATGCGAGCAACCAGCCCGGCTTTGGCCGGGCTTGATCATTTGCAGGCGAGCACAGGCTTGGCACACTAGGCACCTTGTCCATCAGGAGGTAGGGCCAACAAGCCCAGCACAGATGTATTACTACGAACCTGCCAAAGGCCACGGCCTGCCCCACGACCCGTTCAACGCCATCGTCGGCCCCCGCCCTATCGGCTGGATTTCCTCGCACGACCGCGAAGGCCGCCTGAACCTGGCGCCCTACAGCTTCTTCAACGCCTTCAACTACATCCCGCCGATCATCGGTTTCTGCAGTGTCGGGCGCAAAGACAGCCTGAACAACATCGAGCAGACCGGCGAATTCGTCTGGAACCTGGCCACCCGCCCCCTGGCCGAGCAGATGAACCAGAGCTGCGCGCCGGTTGCTGCCGAGGTAAGCGAGTTCGAATTGAGCGGCCTCACCGCCACGCCCTCGCGCATCGTCAGCGTGCCGCGTGTAGGCGAAACCCCGGTGGCGTTCGAATGCAAGGTCAGCCAGATCGTCCAGCTCAAGCGGGCCGACCAGGAGCTGGTGCCCAGCTGGCTGATCCTTGGCGAAGTGGTGGCGGTGCATATTGCCGAGCACCTGCTGAAAAACGGCATCTACGATACCGCTGCTGCCGAACCGATTCTGCGTGGTGGTGGCCCGGCGGACTATTTCGAACTGGGCAACCTGTTCAAGATGGCCCGCCCGCCGGCCTGATCACCAGATCAGTTCGCCCTCTTCGCTGACGCCTTGCAGGCGTTGCAGCTCGGCCGTGGCCGCTTCGTCGGCAGCCACGGCGCCTTTGAATACCTGCCCGTCGAGGACCTTGTGAAAGCGCGGCGCGCCGCCCATGCTCAAGGCCTTGACCGCAATGGCGGCGCTGTAGCCGCCACCTTCCACCGGCACCATCGCCGATACCGCTTCGAAATGAGTGAATTCCCTACGTGCCATGTTGCTATCCGCTTGGTTGAACAAGGGCGTCACTTTACCTCATCCACCCTCAATCGAAGGTATGCAAGTCCAGGCTGCTGACCACTTGCGCCTGCACCAGCTCGCCAAACACGTCCAGGGTCGGCGAAGCAAAGTAGCCACTCATCGCCTGCTGATCCTGCCAGCTGCCACTGAGCAACCACAGGTCGGCATCGGCCTGGGAGCGCTGCACCGTGAAACTCAGGCAACCCGGCGCACGCCGCGAGGGCTCGAGCAGGTCGCGCAGGCGCGCGCCCAGCTCTGCCGAGCGCCCGCTGCTGGCACGGATGAAAGCAAGATGGGTGACCGGTTGTTTTAGGGTCATTGCACAATCTCCTTGAAGCAGGCGGACGGAAAAGCCAGGTTGCCAAGGTTAGGGGCTCACCCGCGCGGCGCGTTAGGCCAATACTGCTCGCCGATTGCCTGATCCTGCAGCGCGGCAGGATCAGGCAATCGACGTGCAGCTTTCGACTAGTGCCCGTCTTTGCCCAAACCTATGCTGCGTCGGTCAGTAGAGGAACGCCATCATGACCACCGCCACGTCCATCGACCCGCCCCTGGAACTGCAGCGCCTGGAACTGGCCGAGCTGATCCGCCGCCACGCCGGCGACCCTCATGGCCCGGCATCCGCCATCGATGACCTGTACCTGGTGCGCTACACCGAGAACGTGCGCTCGGTGCCGACCTTGGCACAACCCGCACTGTGCATCCTTGCCCAAGGCAGCAAAACCCTGTTCCTCGGGGACGAGCAATACGCCTATGACCCACTGCATTACATGGTTGTCTCGGTGACCTTGCCGCTGAGTGGCGTGAGGCTCGACGCCAGCCCGGAGAACCCAAGCCTTGGCCTGCGCATGGACCTGGACCCGGCCGAGATCAGCCAGCTGATCGCCGAAAGCGGGCCGATGCTGGTACCCAACCGGCCCTCAGGCCGTGGCCTGTATGTGGAAAGGACCGATGCCGCATTGCTCGACGCCTTGCTGCGGCTGCTGCGCCTGCTGGACACCCCGCGCGACATCGCCATGCTCGCGCCGCTGTTCCGCCGCGAGATTCTCTATCGCCTGCTGCGGGGGCCGCAGGGTTGCCGGCTGTATGAAATTGCCTTGGCCAACAGCCAGACTCACCGGGTTTGCCAGGCCATTACCTGGCTCAACAACAACTATCAGTTGCCGCTGCGCATCGAGGATCTGGCGCGGGAGGTCAACCTCAGCACCTCGACCTTGCACCATCGCTTCAAGGCCGTGACGTCGATGAGCCCGCTGCAATACCAGAAGCAGCTGCGCCTGCAGGAGGCGCGGCGGTTGATGCTCAACGACGGGCTTGAGGCGGCGGTGGCCGCCTATCGGGTGGGGTATGAAAGCCCGTCGCAGTTCAGCCGTGAGTACAGCCGGCTGTACGGCGCACCACCGATTCGGGATGTGGCGCGGTTGCGGGCTACTGCTGGCTGATCCTGTTTTTCCTGTACCGGCCTCTTCGCGGGCCTGCCCGCTCCCACAGGTACAGCACAACTTCAGAGTATGTGCAGCACCTGTGGGAGCGGGCAAGCCCGCGAAAGGGCCAGTACAGGCAATAGCTTGACTTCAACCCGCCACGGTTTCCTGCCACTGATTCTGGTCAACCTGAATCAAGGTCGGCCCGGTGCGCTCCACCGCCTGCCCCAGCGCCGCTTGCAGCTGCTTCACGTCCGTCACATGCTCCGCCGCAGCCCCCAACGCCCGCGCCACGCCGAGGAAGTCCGGGGTATGGATATCGACCCCGACCGGCTCGATCGCCCGGTTGACCATGTACTTCTTGATCTCCTCGTACCCTTGGTTATTCCACAGCAGCACGATCAACGGCACCTGCGCCTCCACCGCGCTGGCCAGTTCTGGCAGGGTGAACTGCAAACCGCCGTCACCAATCAGGCACACCGCAGGCGCGCGCTGGCCGATTTGCTCCGCGCTCCCCAGCCAGGCGCCCATGGCCGCAGGCAGGGCGTAACCCAGGGTGCCGTACCCGGTGGAGGCATTGAACCAGCGGCGTGGCTGGTCCATGTCCAGGGTCAGGTTGCCGGTGTACACGGGCTGGGTCGAATCGCCCACCAGGACAGCATTGGGCAGTCGTTCGAGAATCGCGCTCAGCAAGCGCGTCTGGCTCAGGGTTGGCTGGTCCCAACCTGCCGCCAGAGCCTGGCGCAGGCAGGCTACGCGCGCCACACCCCAAGTGCTTTCACGCACGGGTTGCGGCAGGACCTGCAAGGCACCGAGCAATGCATCAGCAGCCAGTCCGGCATCGGCCACCAGCGCAAGCTCGGGCAAGTAATTGCGCACGGTCTGGTCCGGGTCGATGTCGATGCGCAGCAGGCTGCCCGGGATCTCGAAACCACCCTTGAAGGTCACGTCATAATCGGTTTCGGCCAATTCGGTGCCGATCGCCAGCACCACATCGGCCTCAGCCACCAGCGCGCGTGTAGCCGGCAGCGACTGGGTCGAACCGATCTGCAGCGGGTGGCTGGCCGGCAACAAACCTTTGGCATTGATGGTCAGCGCCACCGGGGCCTGAAGGTGTTCGGCCAGACGCGCCAGCGCAGCCCCCGCAGCCAACGCACCACCGCCCGCCAGGATCAAGGGCCGCCTTGCACCTGCCAGGCGCTCGGCCATCTGCGCCACGGCCTGCGGCGCTGCCCCTGCCCGGCTGCCACGCACCGGGCGGCCCGGCAGCAGGAAGTCGGCCGGTTCGACCAGCACGTCGAGCGGGATTTCGATATGCACCGGGCGGGGACGGGCGCTCTCGAACACGGCAAATGCCCGCGCCAGCACCTGCGGCAGGTCTGCAGCCGTCATCAAGGTGTGAGAAAACGCGGCCACACCCGACACCAGTGCCGCCTGGTTGGGCAGCTCGTGCAGCTTGCCGCGGCCACCGCCCAGCTGGTCACGGGACTGCACGCTGGAAATCACCAGCATCGGGATCGAGTCGGCATACGCCTGGCCCATGGCAGTGGTGATGTTGGTCATGCCCGGGCCGGTAATAATGAAGCACACCCCAGGTTTGCCACGGGTGCGCGCATAGCCATCAGCCATGAACCCGGCACCCTGCTCGTGGCGCGGGGTGATGTGGCGAATGGACGAGCCTGCCAGACCACGATAGAGCTCCACGGTATGTACACCGGGAATGCCGAAGACATGGTCGACGCCATAGCCTTCAAGGAGATTGACCAGTACTTCGCCGCAGGTTGCCATCGGTTTTCACCCTGAATATTGTTGGATTATGCCCTTATTGGACCCAAGCCACGGCTACCGCCACAATGCAAAAAAACACATACTAGCCATGTCCTGTCATCATGGCTCAGCACGATGAAACGCTTCCCGCCCCTGCCCGCCCTGCACACCTTTCTGGTCACCGCCCAGCACTGCAACTTCACCCGTGCAGGGCAACAGCTGCACATCACCCAAGGCGCCGTCAGCCGGCAGATCGCTGCCCTCGAAGCGCACCTGGGTTATGCGCTTTTCCAGCGCCAGGCCCGCGGGCTGAGCCTGACCCGCGAAGGCCAGGACTGGCTGCCTCGTGTACAGCAGGTATTCGCGCTGATTGAGCAAGGCGTGCGTGAGGTCGGTGGACGCAGCACTACCTTGCAGCTCAAGGCCCCAACCTGCGTGATGCGCTGGCTGTTGCCGCGCCTGATGGAATGGCAGGCACTGCGCCCGGACGTACCGGTGGAGCTGACCACCACGGTGCAGCATGGCGTGGATTTTCGTCGCGAGGGCTTCGATGCAGCAGTGGTTTATGGCGATGCGCCAAACCACGGGCTGCATGTGCGCAAGCTGTTCGATGAACAACTTACGCCCGTGTGCGCCCCCTCGTTGCGTGAGGGGCCGATACCGTTGCAGCAGGTGGAAGACCTGGCGCGGCACATGCTGCTCCACCCGTCGCGGGATGAACATGACTGGCAGTTGTGGCTGCAGGCAGCGGGGGTGACGTTGGCCACTCATGGGCCGAAGCAGCATTTCGAGACACTGGACATGGCGATGGCCATGGCCTCGCAGGGGACGGGTGTGGCCATCGGCGACTGGTCGCTGATTGGCGATGACTTGCGCGGGGGGCGGCTGTGCATGCCGTTTGCGCTGAAGGTAGTGACCGGGAAAGGGTATTACCTGGTAAGCCAGGCCAGAAGCTTGCCGCCAGGGTTGATGGAGTTACTGGACTGGCTGGAGAGCCAGGCTAGCCAATAAGTGCCTCTTCGCGGGCGCGCCCGCTCCCACAGGTACAGCATGGGCCTTGGGAACTGTGCTGTAGCTGTGGGAGCGGGCATGCCCGCGAAGCAGGCGACTCAGTAGCCCACTGTAAACCGCTGCCGCGAATGCGCCGGCTTTTCCAGCTCGTCGAGCATGGCAATGGCATAGTCGGCAAAGGTGATCCAGCTTTTGCCATCCGCACCGATCAGCAGATGATCCTTGCCCACTTTGTAGCGCCCGCTGCGCTCACCTTCAACAAACTCCGCCGACGGCGAGAGGAATGTCCAGTCCAGGTCTGGGTCGCGCTGCAACGCTTCCAGAAAACGCACCCCGGCCGTGGCCTCGGCCTTGTAGGCCTCCGGGAAGTCCGGGCTGTCGATTACCCGATGCCCCGACGGCAGCAGCAAGCTGCCGGCGCCACCCACCACCAACAGGCGCTTGACCCCGGCACGCTTGACCGGCTCGATGATGGCATGCGGCTCGATCGTCGAGAAATGCGCCGCGCTCAACACAGCGTCCAAGCCTGTTACCGCCGCTTGCAGGGCCGCACTGTCCTTGGCATCCAGCGCCTTGACGGTCACCCCTTCACGGCCCTGCAATCGCGAAGGGTCGCGGGCGATGGCCAACACACTGTGGCCACGGCGCAGGGCCTCCTCCAGCAACTGGCTGCCAGCGCGGCCAGTGGCACCGATAATTGCGATCTTGCTCATGGGAACACTCTCCATTGATTGAACGGAATTACCACTTCATCTCGCCCTTGGCGACCTTGGCACCGAGTTCCAGCGAGCTTTCATCGGCCAGGCCCGGGTAACGCTGCTTCATGGCCTGGATCAACGCATTGGCGTCTTTCGCCTTGGCGGTTTCAGCGTCAAACCCACGAATGTAGTTTGCCGTGAAGCGCACGGCCTGCAGTGAACGGCTGCTGTCTCCCAGGTAATGCCCGGGGATGACCGTGCGTGGCCCCAGCGCCTCGATGTGCGCCAAGGTGCCAAGCCAATCGGCATGGGACTTGGCCGATTGAGTGTCGGCCATCCACACATGAATGTTTTCGGACACCACCACGCCACCGACCACCGCCTTGATCGAAGGGATCCACACAAAACTGCGGTCTGGTTGCGGGCCGTCCAGGCCGACCACGTCCAAGGCCTGCCCCTCCAGCGTCAGGCGCTGCCCTTCGAGCACTTGCGGCAGCACCAGCCGCTGCGGTTTGTCTGCCCCCATCTGCGGCCCCCAGTACGCCAGCTTGGCATCCCTGGTCTGGCGGATATGTGCAACCGTGGCGGCAGAGGCCAGCACCTTGGCGTTGGGGAAGGCCTGGGTCAGGGTGTCCAGGCCAAAGTAATAGTCCGGGTCGCCGTGGCTGATGTAGATGGTGGTCAAGTGTTTGCCGCCAGCCTGCAGGCGCTTTACCAGTTGCTCAGCCTGGGCTTTGCCAAACTGGGCGTCGACCAGCACGGCATCGTGCTCGCCACTGACAATCACCGAACTGACCGGAAAAATGGCCTCGTGCCCGGGGTTGTAGACCTCCAGTTGCAGCGGTTCGGCGGCCAGCGCAGGGCCGGCCAGGGTCACGCAGGCCAGTAGCAGGCCTCGCAGGGGGGTGAACAGGGACATGGGCAAGGCCTTCAGTTGAACAATGCCTAACAGCTTAGTTGCCCGATCCGTGACAAAAAATGCCATGCTTGAACATAGTTTGTTTCTAAAAACGGGCAAATCATGGACCGTCTCAACGCCATGCGCGTTTTCGTTACCGTCGTCGACCTGGGCAGCCAGTCGGCAGCGGCAGACCACCTGCAGCTTTCTCGCCCCGTGGTGTCGCGTTACCTGGCAGAGCTGGAGGACTGGGTTGGCGCGAGGCTAATGCAGCGCACCACTCGCAAGCTCAGCCTCACCGCGGCCGGCCAGGAAACCCTGCCCCGCTGCCGGCAACTGCTGGAACTGGCCGGCGACCTGCAGGCCGCGGTGCAGCAGCCGGATGACGCGCCGAAAGGCGCGCTGCGCATCAGCGTCAGCACCTCTTTCGGCCAGGCGCAGCTGGTGGACGCGGTGGCGGCCTATGTGCGGCGCTATCCTGGGGTGAAGGTGGAACTGCAAATGCTCGATCGCACCGTCAACCTGGTGGATGAGCGCATCGACCTGGCCATCCGCACCAGCAACGAGCTGGACCCCAACCTGATCGCCCGGCGCCTGAGCGTGTGCCGCTCGGTGGTGTGCGCGGCCCCGGCCTACCTGAGCGAGCACGGCGTACCGCAACGGGTCGAGGACCTGAGCCGGCACAACTGCCTGACCCATGCCTATTTCGGCCACAGCCTGTGGCATTTCGAGGTGGCCGGCCAGCAGGTCGCCGTACCGGTGGCGGGAAACATCAGCGCCAACGAAGCCATGACATTGCAAAAGGCAGCCCTGGCCAGCGCAGGAATCGCCATGCTGCCAACCTACCAGGCCGCCGACGCCCTGCGCAGGGGCGAACTGGTACGCCTGCTGCCCGAAGCGCAGCCACGTGAACTGAACCTGAATGCGGTGTACACGTCACGCAAGCACATGCCGGCGACCTTGCGCAGCATGTTGGATTTCCTGGTGCAGCGGTTCAAGGACGAGCCGGAGTGGGATCGGGATCTGTAACGCTGAAATTGGCCTACGCTGGAAGGTATCACCTATTGCTGTAACAGGAGGTGAGCACCATGGGCATCAAATCCAGAAGAGTCGCCCTTGCCATGGCCCTGACTGCGGTCGCAGGGCTGTATGGTTCAGCGTGCTGGCGCGCCGAGCTGCTACGCAGTCAGCCCAGCGCCGCAGCCAGCTGCGAGCAGGCACATTGCGTGCCTCACACTGCAACCTTGAGCGCCGTCCGTTGAGTTGACGGCGCCCTGCCGGTCACTCTTCGACGCTCATGTATTCCTTGGCCCAGCGGATGTAATCCTCGGGCTGGGTGTAGGTGTGCGAGAGTTCGGTGGCGCTCAGGTTCTGCGACTTGTTCTGCTGGCCACGCTGCAAGCGCAAGCAATCGTAAGTGGCCTTGATCGCAGCAAAGTAGGCGCCATGGCCATCGACTGCGATACGCACGCCCAGGCTCGCCAGGCGTTCATCGTCATGCAGGTTGGGGTTGCCATAGGTGACCAGCATCAGCGGCACTGTCAGGTGCTCGGCAATCTGCTCGAGGTGTTCGAAGTCCTTCACGCCTACCATACAGATACCATCGGCACCGGCCTTCTGGTAGCTCTGGGTGCGCACGATGATTTCTTCGGTGGTGAGCACACCAGCATTGGTACGGGCAATGATCGACAATGACGAGTCGACACGCGCCTCCAGGGCCGCACGAATCTTGCCGACGCCTTCCTCAACCGGGATCAGGTCGGTGGACTTGCGCCCGAATTGGGCGGGCAGCAGGGTGTCTTCGATGGTCAGCCCAGCCACGCCGGCGCGCTCCAGTTCGATAACCGTGCGCATCACGTTCAGCGCGTTGCCGTAGCCGTGGTCGGCATCAGCCAGCACGGGCAATTGCGCTACCCGGCCAATTCGGGTGGCCTGCTCGACAAATTCACTGAGGGTGATCAGGGCGAAGTCCGGCGCAGCCAGTACCTGCAATGAAGCGACAGAACCGCCCAGGATGCCGACCTCGAAGCCCAGGTCTGCGGCAATGCGTGCCGACATCGGGTCGAACACCGATGCAGTGTGGTAACAGGAACCTGAAGCGAGCAGTTCGCGGAAGGCAAAACGCAGATCTTGATGGGAAGCCTTGGGCATGATCACTCCGCAAATAAGTTGAAATTTGAACGGTAACTACCGACCCCTGTAATCGGGTCTACCTGACCTGTTCCAACCGTCGCCATCTGGGCGGTCATGCTCGACATGCAGGCAGAGGAATAAAAGGTGTGGGAGACAGCGGCCTGAAAAACCTGCGGCATATTGCTGCACCAAGCTGGTGCAAGCCCCGGTTTTCAGCCCCTGTGGCATACCAACGATATCACGCAGCCATGCATCACTGAATGAATGCGCCAATGCCGATTCGGCATAGGGGATGCAGATAGTACATAGGAAGCTACCTAACTCAGGTTACAATCCGACTTGCCCGCGAAGAGGCCGCCACACTCAATCAAGGTATTCCCGTGACCGCCGCCCTACCCCCCACCACCCTGCGCAACGTGCTCACCGCCCTGATGCTGGCGATCTTCCTCGGCGCACTGGACCAGACCATCGTCGCCGTCTCACTGCCCGCGATCTCGGCCCAGTTCAACGATGTCGGCCTGCTGGCGTGGATCATTTCCGGCTACATGGTGGCGATGACCGTGGCCGTGCCGATCTACGGCAAGCTGGGTGACCTGTACGGGCGGCGGCGGATGATCCTGACCGGCATCAGTCTGTTCACCCTGGCGTCGATCGCCTGCGC
Source organism: Pseudomonas sp. XP2 (assembly GCF_053557975.1). NCBI lineage: Bacteria > Pseudomonadati > Pseudomonadota > Gammaproteobacteria > Pseudomonadales > Pseudomonadaceae > Pseudomonas > Pseudomonas sp. XP2. The sequence goes on along the minus strand of NZ_JBNRIK010000011.1, from coordinate 10,732 downwards.
CTTGGCCCAGGACATGCAGCAACTGGTGCTGGCGCGGGTACTGCAGGGCATTGGTGCGGGTGGCATGGTTTCGGTCAGCCAGGCAATTATCGGCGACTTTGTGCCACCCCGCGAACGCGGCCGCTATCAGGGCTATTTCAGCAGCATGTATGCAGTGGCGAGTGTCGCCGGGCCAGTGCTGGGTGGAGGGTTGACCGAGTACCTGTCATGGCGCTGGGTATTCTGGATCAACCTGCCGCTGGGGCTGGTTGCCTTGTGGGCGATCCACCGGGCCCTGGGCGGCATGCCGGCGCAACGCCGCGAGGCGCAGGTTGACTACCTCGGCGCCGTGCTGCTGATCCTCGGCCTGGGCAGTCTGTTACTGGGCATCACCTTGGTCGGCCAGGGCCACCCTTGGGCCGACCCGGCCGTACTGGCCCTATTCGCCTGCGCCGTGCTGGGCCTTGCGCTGTTCATCGCTCATGAGCGCCGCTGCCCGGAGCCGCTGCTGCCCTTGGGCCTGTTCGGCAACCGTGTCGCGGTTTGGTGCTGGGGCGTGATCTTTTTCGCCAGTTTCCAGTCCATTTCCCTGACCATGCTGATGCCGTTGCGCTATCAGGGCATCACCGGCGCCGGTGCCGACAGCGCCGCCCTGCACCTGCTGCCACTGGCGATGGGGCTGCCCCTGGGTGCCTTCACCGGCGGGCGCATGACCAGCCGCACCGGGCGCTACAAGCCGCAGATTCTGGCCGGTGCCCTGCTGATGCCAGTGGCCATTTTTGCCATGGCGCTGGCCCCGCCACAGTCTGGGTGGTTCAGTGCATTGTTCATGCTGCTGACCGGCATTGCCTGCGGGTTGCAGTTCCCTACATCGCTGGTAGGTACGCAAAGTGCTGTGGACAGCAAGGACATTGGGGTGGCCACCAGCACCACCAACCTGTTCCGGTCGCTGGGCGGGGCCATGGGCGTGGCCTGCATGTCCAGTCTGCTGCTGGCACTGCTGCACCAGGGCGGGTTCGAAATGCTGGGCAACCCGTTGCTTGGGAGTCTGAAGGCAGGGGAGGTGGACCTGGTTACGCAGGCGCGGTTGACGGAAACATTCCGGCAGTTGCTGATGGGAAGTGGGCTGATTGCACTGCTCGGGCTGATTGCCGCAGTGGCGCTGCCGGATCGGCAACTGCGCGGACGCTAGAGGCAGCTCCCGCACCCTGCGCTTAATACTCTGCTAATACATAAGGGAAACAATCCCTCACAATCCTTAACAAAGTGTCATTTGCGCAGAGCCGGGCTCAAGCGCAGCATATCCAGCCCGGTGTCGACCCATTTTTCGACATCACCCAACAGATCGACACTGTCAGGCAGCAACAGCCAGCGCCCGATCAGGCCATCGACATAGGCAAACATGGCCACCGCCGCGCGCTCGACATCCAGCTCGCCAGGCAACTGGCCCCGGCGAACGGCGTTGGCCAACGCCAGGGCAATGCCCTTGTGGCAATCCAGCACCGCCCCCTGGCGCTGCTGGCGAATTTCACACATGTCATCGGTGAACTCGCACTTGTGATGCAGGATTTCATTGATACGCCGGGTTCGGGCATCGAGCACCAGCTCGTTGAACACTTGCAACAGCAGCTTGCGCATGCAGCCGAGCGGGTCGACTTCGTCCTCGCTTTCGCTCGCCCGTGCCAAGTGGTCATGGGTTTCGTGCAAGCTGTCGAGCAGCGCCTGTACCAGCTCCGCCTTGTTGTTGAAGTGCCAGTAGATCGCCCCGCGCGTGACTCCCGCCAGCTCGGCGATGTCGGCCAGGGTGGTTCGCGCAACACCGCGCTTGTAGAAGGCCTTTTCCGCCGCCTCAATGATCTGGGCGCGGGTTTCCTGGGCTTCTTCTTTGGTTCGACGGACCATGGCAGTACAACCTCATCTGGCCCGAACGCGCGGCGCGTACGGGGGACGCTTCGGGGGCACCTCTGCAGGGAGCCTCACGGATAAGCTAATCAAGAGCTGTGGCAGTACCTGAGTACAACCCAGCGGTATTTACAAACAACCATGAATGTAAGTATATTCCTTAGCAAGCTATTTATCCACCGGATAGCAATTTTTCCAGATCAAGAACTCTTCCATTACTCTTGAGCGTCTCCCTGCTCCAGCGACCCGAGGATCCTCATGCAATTCAAGCCAGCCGTTACCGCTCTGGTTTCCGCCGTCGCCCTGGCAACCCTGCTCAGTGGCTGTAAGAAAGAAGAAGCAGCGCCCGCGGCGCAGGCTCCTCAGGTCGGCGTCGTGACCATCCAGCCGCAAGCCTTCACCCTGACCTCGGAATTGCCGGGGCGCACCACTGCCTACCGCGTCGCCGAAGTGCGCCCACAGGTCAATGGCATCATCCTCAAGCGCCTGTTCAAGGAAGGCAGCGATGTCAAGGAAGGCCAGCAGCTGTACCAGATCGACCCTGCCGTGTACGAAGCCAACCTGGGCAATGCTCAGGCCAACCTGCAGGCTACCCGCTCGCTGGCCGAGCGCTACAAGCAGCTGATTGACGAACAGGCCGTCTCCAAGCAGGAGTACGACGACGCCAATGCCAAACGATTGCAGGCCGAGGCTTCGCTCAAGAGCGCACAGATCGACCTGCGCTACACCAAGGTCCTGGCACCGATCAGCGGCCGTATCGGCCGTTCTACGTTTACCGAAGGTGCCCTGGTAAGCAATGGCCAGACCAACGCCATGGCGACCATCCAGCAACTCGATCCGATCTATGTCGACGTCACCCAGTCCACCGCCGAGCTGCTCAAGTTGCGCCGTGACCTGGCGAGCGGCCAGCTGAAGAAGGCTGGCGAAAATGCAGCCTCGGTGCAGTTGGTGCTCGAAGACGGCAGCCTGTTCAAGCAGGAAGGCCGCCTGGAGTTCTCGGAAGTTTCGGTTGACGAAACCACGGGCTCGGTCACCCTGCGTGCCCTGTTCCCTAACCCCGATCACACCCTGCTCCCAGGCATGTTCGTGCATGCGCGGCTGAACGCCGGGGTTAACGCCAACGCCATTCTGGCACCGCAACAGGGCGTGACCCGTGACCTCAAAGGCTCGCCAACCGCCCTGGTGGTCAACCAGGAGAACAAGGTCGAACTGCGCCAGCTCAAGGCCAGCCGTACCTTGGGCAGCGATTGGCTGATCGAGGAAGGCCTCAACCCAGGCGACCGCCTGATCACCGAAGGGTTGCAGTACGTGCGCCCGGGCGTCGAGGTCAAGGTCAGCGAAGCCACCAACGTCAAGAAGCCGGGCAGCCCTGATCAGGCCAACGCGGCGAAAGCAGACGCCAAAGCGGAGTAAACCATGTCGAAGTTCTTTATCGATCGCCCGATCTTCGCCTGGGTGATCGCCTTGGTGATCATGCTGGTCGGCGCCTTGTCGATCCTGAAGCTGCCTATCAACCAGTACCCCAGCATCGCGCCGCCGGCCATCGCCATCGCCGTGACCTACCCGGGCGCCTCGGCGCAGACCGTGCAGGACACCGTGGTACAGGTGATCGAGCAGCAGCTCAACGGTATCGACAACCTGCGTTATGTATCGTCGGAAAGCAACTCCGACGGCAGCATGACCATTACCGCTACCTTCGAGCAAGGCACCAACCCTGACACCGCGCAGGTCCAGGTACAGAACAAGCTGAACCTGGCCACACCACTGCTGCCGCAGGAAGTGCAACAGCAAGGTATCCGTGTCACCAAGGCAGTGAAAAACTTCCTGCTGGTGATCGGCCTGGTGTCCGAAGACGGCAGCATGACCAAGGACGACTTGGCCAACTACATCGTCTCAAACATGCAGGACCCGATCTCGCGTACTGCGGGTGTGGGTGACTTCCAGGTGTTCGGTGCGCAGTACGCCATGCGTATCTGGCTCGATCCTGCCAAGCTGAACAAGTTCCAGCTCACTCCGGTCGACGTCAAGACTGCCGTGGCGGCGCAAAACGTGCAGGTGTCGTCCGGCCAGCTCGGCGGCCTGCCAGCCCTGCCTGGTACCCAGCTGAACGCCACCATCATCGGCAAGACCCGCCTGCAGACCGCCGAGCAGTTCGAGAAGATCCTGCTCAAGGTCAACAAGGACGGCTCCCAGGTACGGCTGGGTGACGTCGCGCAAGTGGGCCTGGGCGGTGAAAACTACGCGGTCAGCGCCCAGTTCAACGGCAAGCCGGCTTCCGGCCTGGCCGTAAAACTGGCAACCGGCGCCAACGCCCTGGACACCGCCAAGGCACTGCGCGAAACCATCAAAGGCCTGGAACCTTTCTTCCCGCCTGGCGTGAAAGCGGTATTCCCTTATGACACCACCCCGGTGGTCACCGAATCCATCAGCGGTGTGATCCACACCTTGATCGAAGCCGTGGTCCTGGTGTTCCTGGTGATGTACCTGTTCCTGCAGAACTTCCGCGCCACCATCATCACCACCATGACCGTACCGGTGGTGTTGTTGGGCACGTTCGGCATCCTTGCCGCCGCCGGCTTCAGCATCAACACCCTGACCATGTTCGCCATGGTCCTGGCCATCGGCTTGCTGGTGGACGACGCCATCGTCGTGGTGGAGAACGTCGAACGGGTCATGTCCGAAGAAGGGTTACCGCCCAAGGAGGCGACCAAACGTTCGATGGAACAGATCCAGGGCGCCCTGGTGGGTATCGCCCTGGTACTGTCGGCGGTACTGCTGCCCATGGCGTTCTTCGGTGGTTCCACAGGTGTGATCTACCGGCAGTTCTCCATCACCATCGTGTCGGCCATGGGCCTCTCGGTGCTGGTAGCGCTTATCTTTACCCCGGCACTGTGCGCCACCATGCTCAAGCCGCTGAAGAAAGGTGAGCACCACACCGCCAAAGGCGGGTTCTTTGGATGGTTCAACCGCAACTTCGACCGCAGCGTAAACGGCTACGAGCGCAGCGTGGGCACTATCCTGCGCAACAAAATACCGTTCCTGCTCGGCTACGCGCTGATCGTGGTCGGCATGATCTGGCTGTTCACGCGCATTCCAACGGCGTTCCTGCCCGAGGAGGACCAGGGCGTACTGTTTGCCCAGGTTCAGACACCGGCCGGCTCCAGTGCCGAACGCACGCAGGTTGTGGTTGACCAGATGCGTGAGTACCTGTTGAAGGAAGAGGCCGACACCGTGGCATCGGTGTTCACCGTCAACGGCTTCAACTTCGCCGGCCGCGGCCAGAGCTCGGGCATGGCGTTCATCATGCTCAAGCCGTGGGGCGAACGCTCCAAGGAGAACAGTGTGTTCGCCCTGGCCGAGCGTGCCCAGCAGCATTTCTTCACCTTCCGCGACGCGATGGTGTTCGCCTTCGCGCCGCCTGCGGTGCTCGAACTGGGTAACGCTACCGGCTTCGACGTGTTCCTGCAGGACCGCGGCGGTGTCGGCCATGCCAAACTCATGGAAGCGCGCAACCAGTTCCTGGCAAAGGCCGCACAAAGCAAGATCCTCAGCGCCGTGCGCCCGAACGGCCTGAACGATGAGCCGCAGTACCAGCTGACTATCGATGACGAACGTGCAAGCGCCTTGGGCGTGACCATTGCCGACATCAACAACACCCTGTCGATTGCCTTGGGTGCCAGCTACGTCAACGACTTCATCGACCGTGGCCGGGTCAAGAAGGTGTACATCCAGGGCGAAGCAAACGCGCGGATGAGCCCGGAAGACCTGCAGAAGTGGTACGTGCGCAACGGTGCAGGCGAAATGGTCCCGTTCTCCTCCTTCGCCAAGGGCGAGTGGACATACGGTTCGCCCAAGCTGTCCCGTTACAACGGCGTCGAGGCAATGGAAATCCTGGGTGCTCCGGCCCCGGGCTACAGTACCGGTGATGCCATGGCCGAAGTGGAACGCATCGCGGGCGAGTTGCCGGACGGTATCGGCTTCTCCTGGACCGGCATGTCTTACGAGGAAAAACTCTCCGGCTCGCAGATGCCGGCACTGTTCGCCCTCTCTGTGCTGTTCGTGTTCCTGTGCCTGGCTGCACTGTATGAAAGCTGGTCGATCCCGATTGCCGTCGTGCTGGTCGTACCGCTGGGTATCATCGGTGCACTGATCGCCACCAGCCTGCGCGGGCTGTCCAACGACACGTACTTCCTGGTTGGCCTGTTGACCACCATCGGTCTGGCGGCGAAAAACGCCATTCTGATCGTCGAGTTCGCCAAGGAACTGCACGAGCAAGGCCGCAGCCTGTATGACGCAGCAATCGAGGCGTGCCGCATGCGTCTGCGCCCGATCATCATGACCTCGCTGGCGTTCATCCTCGGCGTGGTACCGTTGACCATCGCCAGCGGCGCCGGCGCCGGCAGCCAGCACGCCATTGGTACTGGCGTGATCGGCGGCATGATCAGTGCGACCGTGCTGGCTATCTTCTGGGTACCACTGTTCTTCGTCGCAGTGTCGTCGCTGTTCGGCAGCAAAGAGCCGGAAAAAGACGCCACCCCTGAAACTCCACGTTATGAGGCTGGGCAATGACCAAGTCTTTGTTGTCCCTGGCAGTAACCGCTTTCATCCTTGGCGGCTGCTCGCTGATCCCTGACTACCAGACCCCGGAAGCGCCGGTGGCAGCGCAGTGGCCGCAAGGCCCTGCGTACTCGCCGACGCAATCGGCGGACATTGCTGCCGCCGAACAGGGCTGGCGCCAGTTCTTCCACGACCCGGCGCTGCAACAGCTGATCCAGACTTCGCTGGTCAACAACCGCGACCTGCGCGTCGCGGCGCTGAATATCGACGCCTATCGTGCGCAGTACCGCATTCAGCGTGCCGACCTGTTCCCCGCGGTTTCGGCCACTGGTAGCGGCAGCCGCCAGCGGGTCCCGGCAAACATGTCGCAAACCGGCGAATCCGGCATCACCAGCCAGTACTCGGCCACGGTGGGCGTGAGCGCTTATGAGCTGGACCTGTTCGGCCGTGTGCGCAGCCTGACCGAGCAGGCGCTGGAAACCTACCTGTCCAGCGAGCAGGCGCGTCGCTCCACGCAAATCGCCCTCGTAGCCAGCGTGGCCAACGCCTACTACACCTGGCAGGCCGATCAGGCCCTGTTCAAGCTGACCGAAGAAACGCTGAAGACCTACGAGGAAAGCTACAACCTCACCCGCCGCAGCAATGAAGTCGGCGTGGCTTCGGCACTCGACCTCAGCCAGGCGCGCACCGCCGTGGAAGGCGCCCGGGTCAAGTACTCGCAGTACCAGCGCCTGGTCGCCCAGGACGTCAACAGCCTGACCGTACTGCTGGGTACCGGCATTCCTGCCGACCTGGCCAAGCCCCTGGAGCTCAATGCCGACCAGCTGGCCGAAGTACCGGCCGGCCTGCCGTCAGACATTCTCCAGCGTCGCCCGGACATCCAGGAAGCCGAGCACCTGCTCAAGGCCGCCAATGCCAACATTGGTGCCGCCCGTGCAGCGTTCTTCCCCAGCATCAGCCTCACCGCCAACGCGGGCAGCCTGAGCCCCGACATGGGGCACCTGTTCGCGGGTGGCCAAGGCACCTGGCTGTTCCACCCGCAGATCAATCTGCCGATCTTCAACGCCGGCAGCCTGAAGGCCAGCCTGGATTACTCGAAGATCCAGAAGGACATCAACGTCGCCAAATACGAAAAAACCATCCAGACCGCCTTCCAGGAAGTCTCCGATGGCCTGGCCGCGCGCAAGACCTTCGAAGAGCAGCTGCAGGCACAGCGCGACCTGGTGCAGGCGAACCAGGACTACTACCGCCTGGCCGAACGCCGCTACCGCATCGGGATCGACAGTAACCTGACCTTCCTCGACGCCCAGCGCAACCTGTTCAGCGCCCAGCAGTCGCTGATTACCGACCGCCTGTCGCAGCTGACCAGCGAGGTCAACCTGTACAAGGCGCTCGGCGGTGGCTGGTACGAGCAGACCGGCCAGGCCAACCAGCAGGCATCGGTGGAAACACCGAAAGGCTGATTGCGTCATTAGCTGAATCAAGCCCACCTTCGCGGTGGGCTTTTTTTGTTATCCGCTGCCTGTTCCGCCGCGAAGCACTCGGACCAGGAAATTAATTAACCAACTGGAACATTCCGTTCGATTATCGCCCCGTTCCGTTTGCGGCGAATTGCCTCACCCCCGCAAGACCCCGCAACATCCCCTCACGCAACGTTGCCCAAGTTCATCAAGAAAAGACCCGCACCTGCAGGCTCGATCCAGCAGTGCACCGGCTCGCCCCATAAAAACAAGAGATCCACGACAGATGAGCACTTTGCAACCCGCACGCCAGCTGCTGCCCGGCCTGTTGGCCATGTCCTGCGCCCTCCCCGTGTTCGCCGCCAACGAAGGTGGTTTCATGGAGGACGCCAAGGCCACCCTCAACCTGCGCAACTTCTACATCAACCGCAACTTCGTCGACCCGGCCCACCCGCAGGGCAAGGCCGAAGAATGGACGCAAAGCTTCATTCTCGACGCCCGCTCCGGCTTCACCCAAGGCACCGTCGGGTTCGGGGTGGACGTGCTGGGCCTGTACTCGGTGAAGCTCGACGGCGGCAAAGGCACCACCAACACTCAACTGCTGCCCGTGCATGACGACGGCCGCCCGGCCGATGACTTTGGCCGCCTGGGTGTGGCACTGAAAGCCAAGCTGTCCGAAACCGAGCTGAAAGTCGGTGAATGGATGCCGGTGTTACCCATCCTGCGCTCGGACGATGGCCGCTCGCTGCCGCAGACCTTCCGCGGTGGCCAGCTGACCTCCAAGGAAATAGCCGGCCTGACGCTGTACGCCGGCCAGTTCCGCGGCAATAGCCCGCGCAACGATGCCAGCATGGAGGACATGTCGATGAACGGCAAAGGTGCGTTCACCTCCGATCGTTTCAACTTCGGCGGCGGCGAGTACACCTTCAACGACAAGCGCACCATGATCGGCCTGTGGGATGCCCAGCTCAAAGACATCTACCACCAGCAATACCTCAATCTGACCCACAGCCAGCCGCTCGGCGACTGGACCCTGGGCGCCAACCTGGGCTACTTCATCGGCAAGGAAGACGGCGCAGAGCGCGCCGGCAAGCTGGACAACCGCACCGCCTCCGCCATGCTTTCGGCGCGCTACCAGGGCCACACCTTCTACGTGGGCCTGCAGAAGGTCAGCGGCGACGATGCCTGGATGCGGGTCAACGGTACCAGTGGCGGCACCCTGGCCAACGATAGCTACAACTCCAGCTTCGACAACGCCAAGGAGCGCTCCTGGCAGCTGCGCCATGACTTCAACTTCGCAACCGTTGGCGTGCCTGGGCTGACCCTGATGAACCGCTATATCAAGGGTGAAAACGTCACCGTGGGCAGCGTGGATGACGGCAAGGAATGGGCTCGCGAGACCGAACTGGCCTATGTGGTGCAGTCAGGCAGCTTCAAGGACCTGTCGGTGAAATGGCGCAACTCCACCATGCGCCGGGACTTCAGCACCAACGCCTTTGATGAGAACCGGCTGATTGTGAGTTACCCGCTGAATCTCCT
>NZ_JBNRIK010000011.1:0-1180 GCF_053557975.1 Pseudomonas sp. XP2 | reverse complement strand
GCTGCGGGCGTGCCCGCGAAGAGGCCAAAGGCCCTTTGAAATAACCAAAAGAAATAATCAAATCAATAAACCTTCTTGGACGACATAAGCTGTAACAGCTTGAATAGGGCCCTGATCCCCGCCCCAGAGCCGTGACATGGACCTCCGCCAGCTGCGCTACTTCATTGCCCTTACCGAATACCGCAGTTTCGTCCGTGCCGCCGAGGCCATGGGCATCACTCAACCTGCCTTCAGCCGCGCCATCCAGAGCCTGGAACACACGTTTGGCTGCCCGCTGGTAGACCGCGCCAGCAAGGCGCTGCTGCCAACGCCCGAGGGCCTGGTGGTGCTGCAACACGCCCGCCGCCTGGTGCAGGGCGCAGCACAACTGAGTAACGAAGTGCTGCAAATGACCAAGCTTGACGCCGGCGAGCTGCATTTCGGCAGTGGCCCGGCGCTGGCGGTACGCCTGGTTCCCGACGCCTTGCGCCACTTCATCGAGCACCACCCCGGCATCCGCACCTCGCTGCTGGTGGACAATGCCGAACGCCTGGGCCAGGCCCTGCGCCGCGAACAGATCGAGTTTTTCGTCGACGATATCCGACCGTTCGAAGCCGACCCCAACTTCCATACCGAGCCCCTGTCGCCACGCCCCGGCCTGTTTTTCTGCCGCCCGGGGCACCCATTACTGGCCAAGGACAGCCTCTCGACCAACGACCTGTTCAGCTATCCACTGGCCAGCGCCCTGCTCGCCCCCGGCGTGCGCAAGCGCCTGGCCAACCTGAGTGGGCGCAGCGATTTCATCCCGCACCTGCAAACCGAGCACCTGGCCATACTGCGCAGCGTGGTGCAGGCCAGCAACGCTATCGGCACGGCCAGCGAGGAGGCCGTGGCCGATGACCTTGCGGCTGGCACCCTGGTGCGCCTGCACTGGCGCAACCTGCCGCCGGCGCTGGAGGTACTGAGCGTGCGTTGCGGGGTGGTCAGCCGTAGCGGTTACCGGTTGTCGCCGGCGGCGCGGGCGATGATCGAGACACTGGTGGGGCTGGATACGCCAGTGCGGGCTGCTGCCATTCGCTGAGCTGATGATAGTGGTGGCTGCGGGCTATCCTGAGCTATATGGGCTGCCAGGGCCGGCCCTTTCGCGGGTGAACCCGCTCCCACAGGGTCCCGTCGATCCCTGTGGGAGCGGGTTCACCCG